>JACIVP010000039.1 GCA_014361455.1 Candidatus Methanosuratincola sp. | reverse complement strand
AGACTTCGAAATCCCGTCAAACACCTGGTGACACTACAAACCGAAGGATTTCTTCTACGAGAGTATCGGGGGTATGGTCTCTATTTCTTTCCTCAGGAGCTGACGTGTATCCATTAGATCGCCCCTTTTCAATCGCGAGATCACTGCCTTATACGCACTATACACATAGCATATAATTTCTCCGGATATATCTGGACACACCGACCGATCGGCCGGCTCGAAAGTAGATTCTCCGCGCAAGCGCCTGATTTCACTCGCAGGTAACTGGAACCTACTGTTCGACCAACTTCAATGCGTTGAATAGATAAAAGAAGGCTTCTGGATCTGTCTTTTTCAGCTTGTTCAACCTGCTCCACGATGGGTTGGTGATATTGACATCACGCAAGTCGATTGTTTCTCGAAACTTCTCATGACGTCCCTTGCCGGCCTTGAGCAACTGAACAAGATACGCCACCTTTGCCGAACTCCTTATGGCGTCTTCCAGAGAGTAGCTGCTGTTGAACGAGAATGCTTTGAACGCCTTGACACCCGTCATAAGATAGCTGAACTGTTCCTTCTTGTAGACTCCTCTGTAGATCAGCGTGATCGCCGTGTCAAAACAGTCATTCAGGACATCGACCTCGCTCAAGGCCAGCTTCCTGTAACCGAGTTCGAACATGCAGTTTTGTGAGAATGAGTTCCGCACTTCATCGAGATCGGCCAGATTGTCGAAAAGGACTCCCAGATCGAAGAGTTGCTTGATTATCTCTGCTTCCTTTCCGGTGCCGTACGGAATACCCGTCGTGTTCGGCGCAAAGGCAGTCAGCTTGTCTCCAAGCAGAGCGTCGAGAGTCTGCGCGGTCACCAACACGTCCGGCGGTGCTGTCTCTATTACCCTATGCCTCACAGGGACTTTCAACAGCGACCTCGTGCCGACCTCCTGGTAAAGGATGTCCAGAAAGACTGCCCGTTCTCTCCCGTCCAGCACCGATTCCCTCACGAATCCATAGTGAGCTTTGGGAACATCCGAGGGAGTCTTGCGTTCATCCTCGAACCAGCTTTTGAATACGCCCTTCTTGCAGATTGCATCGAATATATCCTCGAGGCCTTCCCGCTCATCGCGGAGCAATATGTCTATGTCCAGCGAAAACCTGCTGAAATTATCCAGCAGAAGCATAAGAGACGTCCCGCCTTTGAATATGAAGTCGAGGCCTTCAACGGAAAGCTGTTCGAGCAACGTCAGCGCCATTATGCTCTTCTCGACTATTCCGGGATCGTTCTTCTTGTAGGATTTCATAACCGCATCCAGCCATTGTCCGGTAGCGGAGTTCTTTGTGATCATATGCTCTCCCCTTCTTGCTCAATAAGTCTGTTGACCTCTTCCAGCCTTCCACGGCGGCTCGCATATCTTCTGATCGTGCTCAGGCTCACATCGTAATCGGTCAAAGCTCTCCTGTATATGTTGCGCAGCTCCTCTCCCTGGAAGGATACGAAGAGATCCTTATCGCAGACAAGATCGACAAGTATCTTCTCCAGCTTCGGAATGGAGACGTCACCAGAGGACGTTATAGGGGCTTCGGTCACAAGCGGCCTTACAACGAAACACTTCTCGCACCCGAGGATGTAGTTGTCTATCTCTTTCGGAGTCGGATCGATGAAAACCCGGGAGCAGGAAGCTTTGACGAATTCAAACACTGCCTTCTCTGTATCTCGCTCACTCTCTATGATCACTATCGAAGAGAGAGCCTGGTGAATCGTGAACTCGTTCAGCCATCTGCTGTCCCAGACACACAGGCTCTCCAGGTACGGGAACCTCTTCCGGAGCTTCTTGGATAAACCTGCGAGTTCCTTCGATACGGCAGGCTCGAACTCCCGCTTGCTTCCGGCAGCGTATAGGCCTCTTCTGACGTTTCTCACGAGCCCCTCTCTCTTCAGTCGGTGGAGCTTTGCGTGAAGAGTCCCAGCCTTCGCGTCGGGGAAACGAAGACTCAGCCTCTTAACCAGCTCGTCGGTCGTCAGGAACCGATCGTTCTCGAACCAGTTTCTTATATCACTTTGGTCAATATAGCTCATAGAAATCACCTGCAATTAACGGCAATATATAGTTATCATTGCCACTTATATATTATAGCATAGCGTCTTTCTTTCATACACTTGCAGAAGTTATGCTTGGAGTCACAGACCCAAGAGGACCCGAGAAGTTGGAAGACTGGAAGGATCGCGCCAGCAATTAAGGCGGGCAGATTACTCTGTATTAAATGCGCCGTATTGAAAGTTTTGCCGCTCGGCATAGGTAAGATATGAGGGTACCGCACAAGAAAACACGTTACAGGGCATTTTACGAGGTGTAGTTATGGAGGAAGTCCAGCCGATACGAGACACTAAGAAGATCGACGCGATGAAGTCAATTATGAAGGGTGAATCCAACTACCGGGACCTACTTCTCTTCACTCTGGGTATTAACACCGGACTGAGGATCTCGGACATACTCGCCCTGAAGTGGAGCAGCTTCATAAATGGTGGAAGTAGACTTCTGAAGGCAGGGGATCAGCTGAATGTAATGGAGATCAAGACGAAGAAGGTGAAGACGTTTGTTATAAACAAGTCGGTCGCGGAAGCGTTGAAGCTGTATTACGATTCTCTCGATAGTGTATCTCCCGAGGATCCTGTATTTCTGTCACGAAAAACCGCTAAAGGCGAACTGAAACCCATAACACGCATCGCCGCCTGGCAGATGCTGAATAGATATGCGAATATGGTCGGACTGGATGAGGGGATCGGCACGCACACGCTCCGCAAGACCTTCGGCTATCACCTGTACAAAAAAGGCGTGGCTCTGGATTACATTCAGAAGATGCTTAACCATTCTTCACCGGCGATAACCCTGCGGTATATTGGTATCACCCAGGAGCAGCTTAACGATATCTATGTGGAGTTGAATTTATAACAGCTGGCTACTCCTACGATGTCGGACCGGTATTATCCTTAAGGCCATAGAGCCTCCAATATCTGCGTCTCCTCGCGCTTGCGGGCTACTCCGTACCCGGCGCTCGAAGACGCAGCAGAGGGCAAAAAACGTAAAAAGGCTAGAGTGTAAATCAGAACACCGTTCTGCAAATACGGAACCCGAGGTAGTCGTCCGCGTAAGTGGGCGAGGAGTAGTCGCGATACGCCACCCGCACGCTCGCCGCAATGCTTTCCCAGCCACCGCCACGACCCACCCGGTGGG
>JACIVP010000038.1 GCA_014361455.1 Candidatus Methanosuratincola sp. | reverse complement strand
TGAACGTGACAATCTCGATGGAATGTTGTACAATGACTCCGAGCATCGGGCCCTCCGGTAGTTGGTGTTTGTGCAGCTCCATCCTACCAGAAACCCGGTGCTCACGCTATTTTAAATTGGCGAAAGTACAGTTATGAACTTGTTCTAAGGGAGTTCAGCTTTGTGCTAAGCACAGGGAAGTTCAAGGGACCTTTTCCTAAATCATCCCCCTATGATTTTGAGGTGGTGTTTATAGGAGAGAACCTAGCCATTGAATTGACGTTGGATGAACGCGACGAAGACATCGGTTGCTATATCTCACGGATAATTGAGGGGCAACCGGCTCAGGATTTTGCTGTGGGCGTGGGTGGCAAGCGCGTGCGAGGGCGTTTGCCGTATTTACTTATTGCCTGGGGGGTGCGATGGCCGTCCCTTACCAAAGTGAGAGGCTTATCTCTCAAAGAGAGGATGCCGATCCAGCTCCATGATTATGCTCAGATGTTGAAGGGACATGGGCAAATGGTGCTGGAGGACAACCCCACGTTTTTGGATGTTACAGAGCCTTCATACGAGGTCATTCGGCAGTTTGTGAAAATCTCCAAAGGGAGCACCTCCAAATAGCTGATTGTGAGCATTGACACGGTTGCACCCTAGCCGAGAAACCTACAGTGCCTGAATAGGTACGCGCATGTTAGTAACAATCCGTTGCACTACATCCACCCAAGCGGACACCGGCAGGAGACCGTCGCTATCGAGGCCCGGGCCACAATTATGCATTGCTGGACAATCCACTCAACCCGTTCAACTTCGATGAGTGGTTAATTCCGCAGATGGTGAGTCCGGTGCCTTGAACAAAGGGGGAGATTTCATGCCATCCAGGCCAACAAAGGTCATTCGATGGAATACAACGTGTGAAGAAAATGGACATCATGCGATTACTTATGTTCTGGCAGGGGATACTTATGGGCGATTGTTAGGTAGGACACCCCATCACGAGCTAGCAGAATTTAACTCGTGGGAAGATCCTATCTTTGATGAGGTGGGAGAGCTTGTTGATAAGCTCCTAAGTCAAGTGGAACGAAAGTCCTGGACTGGCGAGGGTTTTCGACGCATAGTGGGAGTCGCCTGTGATCCTGCGCCATCTGGGTATTTGTATGATTTCACAGGCAAAATCTGGTGCCCTGTTTGTGGCTCGCCGAATGTCCATTACGGTCCCGATGACCCATTCCAATTTGAGGTCATTGACCTGCCATATGTAACGCATGAAGCCTGGCAGCAGCTCAGTGAGATGGAGAAGCGGGAGCGGCTTCGCAAGGCTCTTCAGCGGGCTGGGTGCTTGCCGTAGGGGGGTAGGTTGATTCTGATTTGCCGAGGCGGGCAATATGCGATTCTTAGCGAATGCGATAGTATTTACAGGCCCTTTGTCGTCGTGCTGGGCGAAGGCAAGAGTCCGGGCAAGTGGTTGCAGAAAGAACTTCAATACTTGATTGAAAGAGGTTACCGACTGGAGAGCGGCATTTGGGTTCCGGGCGAATAGAATGGAACAGGAGTGATAATGTGGCTACCAGGATAACAGATAAGATTCGCAAACACCTTCCCTTTCTTTTCGATATCTATGGATTTTCTGTGACATCTGAAACTACTTTTGAGAGTTTCGGTAATTGGGTGGTTGTTCTGGAGTCGAAAGAGTGTCGATTAAGATTCTTCCAGGATCGAGGTGAGATTACACTTGCTGTTGGACCGCTATGGTCTCCCCCGGGATGGCAATCAGGGCCTTGGTTTGATTTTCGGGCTGTGATACGTTATCTCTCTCATGGGAATGACCGGTGGGAATATGGAGGCGGTAGCACAGAGGAGCAATTGAGACGTCTTGCAGAGAAGCTTCCTCCGCATCTTCCGCAGATCTTTCAGTTATTTCGAGAGGATGTTTTTCCGAAGAAACAACCGGAACTACAAAGAACCCAGAGTGAATTAGATGATGAGTTTTGGAAGTCTCTTGGCCTTTGAACGCCGGCTATCGGCCCGACAGAAAAGCGATACCGTGATGGATGGCCCTTCAAAGGGGGAGGGCTTTCCCATAACAGGTTGATCATGGCGTCCCACCTTGATATTCTCGTGCGAGGGAAGCAGCGAAGCATTTCAGCCTGAAATCCTACCAACGTAAGGGGCTGTCCCCTTTCCGCGGCGCAGTGAGGGCGACCCTATTGTGGAACGTAACAAGAGGGGAAGTCACGGTTTATCTTCGTGAGCTTGATCTGCTGCAACAGGCAGGTTATCACCGGGTAGGTAATTACCTGGTTCCGCCACGCTCAGCGAGGGGAAATTCAAATGCGAGAAAACTTGACATTGCATGAAGCTGCCAGGTTTCTGAATCATCTTGGGGCCGCACAATATTGGGAAAGTAAGATACCGAGCGAGGCGGATAATATCATTGGCGAGATCTGCAGTAGATATCAGAACTCCGTGATATGGGAGCGTGAGGAATTTCGGCGGAACTTGGAGAACCACGGCTGGCAGGTGTTGTGGTCATTTCTTCGACGAGCAGCTATGTTGGGCGCACGCGAAAGGTCAGCCAGCTGGATCACTTGCGGCCTGATTGCTTTGACCATTTGCGCAGAAGAATCCGAGACCGAGTACTATGATGTGCTCATGGATGTGTCGATTCTCTATCACAGTGCATGCCTGGTAGGCGACCCGCGTCTGATCTTCGAGGCGGGGGTGGAGCATGTGGGTGATGAGCGCGTGCGTGGCGTGATTCTCGGTTTTCTCGACCGCGGCCCTCGCGACCAGCGTTTGGAGGCCATGGGCTGGGAGGCCATCGAAGGGCCGAGTGGCCTGATTTACCGGTTTTGCTATAACCCATTCCCGAAGGCCACCTATAATCCACCGCTGTTGGCACATTGACAAACAGGGGAACGCATTCGCACATCCTGAGCCCACCTCACCGGCAGTCGGTCAGGTTCCGCGTGAGCCCTCACCTCAGCGAGGTCGTCAGCCAACCTATATGTCTACGCCGGCGACGGGAATATGGTCAAATGCGGCGATACGGCCCTCATCGGGGGCTACTACGAGTACACAGCCGCCGGCGCGCCGCCGGCCCTTGCACGGTAAGCCGTCGGCTTCAGCCGATGGCGAGCGCGTCGCTGCAGCTGGACGCGGCGGGGCCGGCGCCGGGGAACCCGGGGAGCCTGAATCGGTACATGCATGTCAACAATTCGGAGCGCTACACCGCCCCAACCGGTCACTGCATACGTAACGTTGGAGGGAGACTG
>JACIVP010000037.1 GCA_014361455.1 Candidatus Methanosuratincola sp. | reverse complement strand
GATGACAGTGCCCCATGCCGCTCCCGCAATCCCCAGGCCCGCCCAGTAGATCAGAATGGGATCGAGTATGGCATTGATCAATGATCCCGCGCCCATGGCATACATGGTGCGCCTTGTATCCCCCTCCCCTCTCAGGATGGCATAAGCGATGTTGTTGAAGACCATGAATATGGATCCGGAAAAGATGATATTGCCGTACTCCATGGCCGGGCCGAGGGAATCCCCCGCACCCATTGCGATAAGTAGGGGCTTTAAAGCGATGAACAGGCCGGTCGTCAATATCATCGAGACGATTAAGACCAGCAGAAGAGCATGCATGGTGGTATTGTCCGCACCTCTTTTGTCCTGTGCTCCTATCCTGCGGGAGATGGAGGACGAGACCCCTGCACCCAGGCCATTGCTCAGGCCCACCACCACCATGAATATGGGGCTGACAAATCCCACAGCCGCCAGGGCATCTGATCCCAGGCCTGCCACCCAGATGGCGTTCACCAGATTGTAGGCGGCAAGGATCAGCATGGCGATGATCATGGGCCCTGAGAGCTTCAAGAGGGCCTTTTTCGGCTCTCCGATCAACAGAAAGACGCCTCTGGTCATCTCAGTTTGGGACCCTTCTCCCCCAGCTTCCATTCCCTCGCTCATCCGATCACAGGGCCTTACTGTATTCTCTGTTCGGGAATTGGAGATGCGACTGCAGTCCTAATTTCAAGCCACCTTCAACTCCCTCTCCAACCTGCGGACAGTATCACGAAGCTGAATGGCCCTCTCAAACTCCAGCTGCTCTGCTGCTGCCATCATCTCTGCCTCCAGCTCAATGATAGCATTCGGAATATCCGATCTTGGAATATGCCTGGTGTCGGTGATCTCCACCACCTTCTCCCTAATGGGTTTAATGATGGTCTGGGGGATGATGCCGTGCTTCTCGTTATAGGCCTTCTGCAGCGCTCTGCGCCTCTTCGTGGTCTCCACCGCTTTATTAATGGAGCCGGTCATCCGGTCCGCATAGAGAACCACCCTGGAGTTGGCGTTTCTTGAGGCCCGGCCAATGGTCTGGATCAGGCTCTTCTCATCCCGGAGAAATCCCTCTTTGTCTGCGTCTAGAATTCCTATGAACCCCACCTCGGGGATATCCAGCCCCTCTCGCAAGAGGTTGATCCCCACCAGAACATCGAATTTTCCCAGCCTCAGCTCACGAATGATCTCCGTCCTTTCCAGAGGCTCAATCTCTGAGTGCAGATAGCGAGCCCGAATATCATTTCGGCTTAGATAATCGGTCAGCTCCTCTGCCAGCCTCTTGGTGAGGGTGGTAACCAGCGCTCGATCTCCTCTGGAAATCACGCCAACGATTTCCATCATAACATCCTTTATCTGTCCATCGATGGGCCGGACCTCAACCTCTGGATCGAGAAGGCCGGTGGGACGGATGATCTGCTCCACCAGGGAGCTGGAATGCTCAAGCTCATAATCTCCCGGGGTGGCGGATACGAATATCACATTTTTCATGAACCGCTCAAACTCCTTAAAATCGAGCGGTCGATTGTCATAGCTGCTGGGCAGCCGGAAGCCGTATTCCACCAGGTTTTTCTTTCGGGACCTGTCGCCTCTGTTCATCGCCCGGAGCTGGGGAAGGGTCTGATGGCTCTCGTCGATTATCAGCAGAAAGTCATCGGGAAAGTAGTCGATCAGGCAGTATGGAGGCTCACCAGGCTGGCGGCGGTCAAAGTGGCGGGAGTAGTTCTCAATCCCCTTGCAGCTTCCGGTCTCTTCTATCATCTCTATGTCATGCATGGTCCTCTGCCTGAGCCGGTGAGCCTCGATCATCCCCAACTGGGGAAGCCTCTCCTCCAGCTCTGCCTTGATGGACTCGATAGCTGATTTAAGCTCATCCTGCGGTATGACATAATGCCTGGCCGGATAGATGAAAAAGTAGCTCATATCCTCCACTCTTCTGCCGGTGGTCTTGTCGACCTCGGAGATCCTCTCCACAACATTTCCAAAGAGCTCAATCCGTATGATGTTGTTGAAGTAGCTGGGTATGATATCTATGGTCTCGCCGCTGACCCGGAAGCGTCCAGGCGAGAGATCCAGATCTGAGCGCTCATAGAGTATGTCCACCAGCCTTCCCAGGAGGTCCTTTCTGGAGATCCTGTCCTTGACCTTCAGCTCAAATCCCATTCTCTGAAAGTTCTCCGGATTGCCAAGGCCATAGATGCAGGAGACGGAGGCCACTACTATCACATCCCTGCGGGAGAGGAGTGAGGCGGTGGTGGCCAGCCTCATCTGCTCTATCTTGGGATTGATAAGCGAGTCCTTCTCTATGTACTGATCCTTTGAGGGGATATAAGACTCAGGCTGATAGTAATCGTAGTAGGAGATGAAGTATTCAACCCGGTTGTCCGGGAAGAACCCTTTGAACTCATTGTAAAGCTGCTCCGCCAGGGTTTTGTTGTGGGCGATCACCAGGGTCGGCTTCTGGATCTGCTGGATGACATTGGCTATCGTATAGGTCTTGCCTGAGCCCGTGACCCCGATGAGGGTCTGAAACCTCTCTCTCCTCCGCAGGCCTCTGACCAGCTTTTCTATGGCCGCAGGCTGAGAGCCGCAGGGAGCAAAGCTGGAATGGAGGCGGAACTGCTCAGGAGGGTGATGCCAGTATGAAGAATCTTCTGCCATGCTTGATGGCAGAGACATGATCTTTGGGGCTAATAGCCTTTGCCCTGCACAATGGCTAAATAATGCGGTGTCAGAGGGCAAGGAGGATGAGATCGGAAAACAAAGGTGTGTTGAAGGCAAAGACGGAACTCCTCACTTTGCAGGAGCTGCTGGATCTCTATGATCCTGTAAAAGAGCAGATAGAGAAAAGACTGGCGGAGTTCCAGCATATCTGGAAGACGGCAAGCGATGAGGAACTCTTCCGGGAGCTGGTGTTCTGCCTTCTCACCCCTCAGTCCAAGGCCCGGGTATGCTGGAGGGCGGTGCAGAGGCTGGAGAGAAAGTGCCTCATCACCTCTGGAGAGCCATGCCAGGTTCAAGAAGAGCTGGTGGGGGTGAGGTTCAACCAGCGGAAGGCGGAGTATATTTGCCTTGCCCGGTCCATGTTCTCCTATCGATCCCTTCGCACAACTCTAGCCGGATTTTCCAGTCATGGGGCTGCTCGGGAATGGCTGGTGGAGAACGTCAAAGGCCTTGGCTACAAGGAGGCGAGCCATTTCTTGAGGAATATAGGCCTGGGGGAGGATCTGGCCATCCTCGACCGGCATATTCTGAAGAACCTGGCCCTGCTGGGTGTGATAGCAGAGGTTCCAGAGTCGCCAAGCAAGAGGCTTTACCTTGAGATTGAGAAGGAGATGACCGCCTTCTCTGCCAAGATTGGAATTCCCATGGGCCAGCTTGATCTGTTGCTCTGGTACAAAGAGGCAGGAGAGATATTTAAATAAATTTAAATATCCCTGGAGAGTCGCGAGAGCCTGTTTATCATCCATTTGGTCATGAACCCGGTTGTAAAGCAGATGAACATAATGCTAAAGGCACCATTTTCGATATCATCATTCAGCGCCACGAGTCCGGAGCTTGATATCAGATAGGCCATATATCCGAAGACCATGCTGAGCAAGGGTATGGCCATATACCAAAGCCTCTTGTACCGTGTGGCCAGGCCGTAGCGGCGCAGGTCGTCGGCCACACCGGTGAGTATCTGAGCTGATGCTCCAAGGCCCGCGAAAAAAGAGGACCAGAGAGGGACATCAAGAACCTTCGCATCTGGATACTTATAGATCAGC
>JACIVP010000036.1 GCA_014361455.1 Candidatus Methanosuratincola sp. | reverse complement strand
ACGCCACCCTCGCGGACCTCTCTGCTGACCATTCCTCCTACCTCGTACCCCATTTCTTTCAGTGCTCCGACCGCATGCATGAGGACGGTCGTCTTACCTATCCCTGGAGGGCCGGTTATTAAGAGGAGACGCTTCGACAAATTGAACACATGCCGCCTAACCGAGTTGCTAGCCTAATGGGGGGACTAAAAGCTAATGCAGACGCTCCAACCCTTGGAAACTCCACCAGCTTCGAGTAGTCACTTCATGGAGTGCTGCTGTCGAGGATCTTTACGCCCTCTTCCTCTACTGTTTTTATCCACTTTGAGTCTCTGGCTATTTCGTATTCCTTCCTTGAAAGCACGTGTAGTTCCACTCTGGGAAGCTTCATGTTTTTCATCAAGGTTTTGTATACCTTCTCTTCGCTGCTTTTTTCACCGTTGAAGACGACAAGGATGTCTATGTCGCTTGCGACGGTGTGGTTCCCCCTGGCGTAGGAGCCAAACAATATGACCTTGCACAGGCATAGGCTTTCGCCGAGCTTTCTGGCGCACCTCTCGATTTCATTTATGACCTGATCCCTGCTAAATTTTGGAAAGAACACCTTCACAGAACTTGAGGATTTTTTCGGCATATCCAATTAACCGTTCAGCCTCCTTTCGCGTGTACCTCCTTCTAGGGGATGAGGAGGGATGGGCGTTCGGGTACCGCGCAGGTATATACGCCTTATCAAGCTCCAGGGAACATTCCAAGATCTCTCCGCTAACCTCAACCTTATCCCTCAGATTGTTTAATAGGTCGTAGACGGAGTGCCCCCAGGCCTCGGCTCCAAGCTTCTGAAAGACCGCCTTCACGGCCTTCTCGGCTGACTGCTGGGATGAAAAACAAGCCCACTCATAGAAGCCTGACCTTAAATCGTTTTTTGCGTGATCCAAATCGCCTTCAGCCTGGTCCATCCAGTCTTTGCTTCTTTCAACCATAAACCTCAACAGTAACAACTACCAAATACAATATTTAAGGGTAAGTGACTTCCCACCCCTTTCGGAGGAGGACTTGCGCCGACAGAGTTGAAAATATGATTCGTATAAGCCTTAATAGCGACTCGGCGCAGGAACTGGCAGATCTCTTTAGGCCTTCTCGATGGTTGTCAACAGCCCCACAATTATGAAGAACAGCTTCTTGCTCTGGATGAAGTTTATGCTGGGAATCACTCTTGCTGATGTTAATCCGGGAAAGCTTGTCGATTATCCAAGATGCACCCAGTACCTCTACACCTACGACTTGTGAAAAGTCGATTATAAAAGACCTACAGACTCGTAATCAATATTGCAGGTAAAAACTTGCCGATTTGTAAGACATGGTATTGAAGGTCTTCGCAACGACAAAAGCTGAGAGTGCCGGCAAGGCTACATATTACATCAGATCCCAGGGTTTCATGATGCACCACGGATCGGCAACTGCAAGGAATGGGCTCAGGACGATAGACATCAGTATGGGACTGTTCCTGCCATTAATTGCCTGGAAGGGGTTGAAGGAGAGGGCATAGCCCCAGAGGAAAGCGATGTATTCCATGGTATCATAGCCTACAGGGAGATAAAGTACCTAACTTCGGGGGATGAGCCAGATCAGACCAAAAAATACACCAATGACCGCTGCAAAATAGTGACTCGACCGAGGCGACGGCGACAATGGCCGAGAGGGGGATTAAGGCGGATCAGGCGGTGATATCGGCAGTGGGGAAGCAGCCGGGGCTGATCGTGTGCGAATAGCCAATACGCTGAACTGGTTCAATGGAAGGGTCTACGGCGGTGCTAATAGGCTCGCTGAAAGGTGGATGGTCATGGTACAGCATATCCCGAAGATGGGGTGTGCTCATCAAGAGGGTTTACCCGGCAGGCTACGCGGAGCCTGTGAATGGTCGTGTCGAGATCTCGAAGGGCATGACAGATGAGTGAAATGGGCTGGCGGATGCGCTAAGGTCTATGCTCTGAACCGAACCAAGATAGGGATAGCGCCGGGCACGATCGATGGCTGGGAAGGGGTGGTGTTCGTCGAGGATGCGCCTGCCGGAGCTGGTGATGGAGTTTTACCAGCTAGGGAGCTCCGAGACGAGCCTGTCTGACGACAACGATATTGCACTGCTGACGATAGAGGAGACAGTGGTGCCGGTGGAACTCCCGGCGACGCACAGCGAAGAGGCGGCGTGCGAAACCGGAGGTGGTAATCATGAAGGGAGAACGAGGCGTAAGAGGCGAGGGAGCACGGCAGGACACAGGCAAATCACGGTTTCCATGAAGCTAAAGAAGGGCAGGCCCACAAGAGGATTGGGAATCAGGAGGGGGGACAGGTCTGAGGAATGAGCCTTTGAATACTATTGCTTATATAAATGCAATAGTATTATAATACTACAGAATTTATATATACTATAGGATGATTTGCCGTGAGGATAACAGTGGCCGAGGTTTACGATTTCAACCCATGGTGGCAGAACGCGGAGAGGATAGAAGAGGACCCAAGGATCGTAGAATGGAAGGGAGCAACCTTCAGGTGGATCCCACGCCTCTGTAGGACATTCGAAGATGTGGATGTCGTCTATACAATGAGGGGACCGAGGCGGGTAGGTAAGACGACGCTTCTGAAGCTCAGGATCATGGACCTGCTAAAGAAGGGGACACCCCCAAAGAGCATATTCTACTTCTCATGTGACCTTCTGAACGGCCCAAAGCAGCTGGCGGACGCGATAGACCTGTACCTCAGTCAGGTAAGGGGGCAGGCTTCGGCTCCCGGGGTGGCCGAGAGGACGTACATCTTCATAGACGAGGTCTCGAGCGTAAGGGACTGGCAGAAGGGGATGAAAGCCCTGATAGACGCGGGCAAGCTCATGGGATGCACGGTGATCCTGACCGGCTCCCACAGCATGGACATCAGGAAGGCGTCCGAGACGCTGGCGGGCAGGAGGGGCGATGTGGCGGGGCTGCGCTATGGGAGCCCGGACAAGGTCTTCCTCCCCATGAAGTTCTCGGAGTATGCCGAGACTCAGTCGACGGAGGTTCGCGACGCGCTGAGGGGGGTCAGGGCGCTCTCCCTCGAGGGCAGGAAGGCGGCACTGCTCAAGGTACTCGACGGGGAGGTGCCGGAGCTGTTTAACAAAGTGATGGGGCTATCGCGCAGGCTCGAGGGCATGCTTGACGACTACCTGCTCACGGGCGGGATGCCCCAGGCGATAAACGAGTACGCCTCCAGGCATTCGATATCAGACGGAACCTACTCCGGATTCGTGGGCCTGATAATGAAGGACATCTCGCGGTGGGGAGGGGATGAGGCGCTCGCCAAGCAGGTCCTCTGGAGGGTCACGGAGACGGTGGCGACCCAGGTGAGCCCGAACGCGCTCAGGGACGGGACGGAGATCGCGGACTACAGGACCGTAGAGAAGTACCTGAATGCACTGGAGGCGAGCTACGCTCTGGAGACGGTCTACAGGCTCGACGCCGCTAGGGGGCAGCCCTTCTACAAGAAGGAGAGGAAGATCTACTTCATTGACCCGTTCATATTTCACGCGTGTAGGGGATGGCTCTCCGGGAGGGGTGCCTTCGAGGCGAGCAGGGTCTTCCTTGAGTCGGCGGAGATGAAGGGGAGGCTCGTGGAGGGGGTAGTCTGCAGCCACATAGCGCGACTCGCCTACGCGCTCGCGCCAGGACCACTCTTCGACGCCTCCAGCGCCGTCTTCTACTGGAGGAGCAAGAAGAAAAGGAGGGAGCTGGACTTTGCGTTCAGCGTCGGCGGGAGGTACGTCCCGGTGGAGGTGAAGTACACCTCGCG
>JACIVP010000035.1 GCA_014361455.1 Candidatus Methanosuratincola sp. | reverse complement strand
CGTACGCTCCTTTTACAAAAGTGAGTTCATCAGATATTATTGGAAAGACAATAGTGCCTATCCTTTTACCGCGCCGGCGGCCAGGCCCTTTACCAGATGTTTTTGGAAGATGAGGATGACAATGACAATGGGCAGGGAGGCGGAGATGGCGGCAGCCGCAGCCAAAGTGATATAACCTGGGTCTTCTCCCCCCGTAAATTGGGCGATGGCTACTGGCAAAGTCCATTTCGTTTGGGTCAGCACGCGAACGATGAGAAATTCGTTATAGGCCAGCAATAGGGAGAACAATCCCGTGGAGATAATTCCAGGCCAGGCGATGGGAATAATGACGCGGAGGAATGCGGTCAGGCGGTTACACCCGTCGATCATGGCCGATTCCTCAATATCTTTGGGGATCTCCATGAAGAAACTGCGGAGCATCCAGATGGTGAACGGCTGATTCACGGCGACCAGGGATAGGATGAGCAAGATATAGGTGTCATGCAGCTTTGTCGCTTGCCCGATCCAGAAGTAGGGCAGGGCAAAAGACATGCGGGGAAGGGCGCGGAATCCCAGTGCGACGATGAGAATAATAAGCCCCTCAATCCCAGAATAGCGAGCCAGGGCGTAGCCGGCTAAACATCCAATGCTGATTGAAATGACCACCGTCCCTATGGTGACGATGAGGGAGTTCAAGAAATATTGATAGAATTCAGCGGTGTGGACAATACGGGGAATCATCCAAAGAATCAACGCCACGACAGCGAAAACCAAGAGCCATACGGCGCTTTGGCGAACCGAAAGCCTTCGCGTAACGATCACGATCAGTGCCAGGATTAGCCCGATGCCAAACAGGGCGAGCAGTAATGTGGAGAGGTTTTCCGGAACCTCTTCCAACCACAGCCTCTCATAATTTGCCCAGGTAGGTTTGAAAATGAAAAGAGGGGTACGGGACATCGCCTGACGGACTGTTTTGAAAGACTGCAGCGTTGTCCAGAAAAAAGGAAGGATACTGTAAATGCTAAACAGAATGAGAATGAGATAGATAATGAACCGCGCGACAGGGTTTGTAGTGCGTTGCATTTTTAACGCTCCTCTGTCTGTTCTCGATATGTCAAATAGAGGAAGGGGAGAAGCACGACGAGGATCACGATAACTGTCAAGACTGACATGGCATTACCTTTTCCGAGTCTCTGAACGGTCATAGCGACCTGGAAATTATAGACCATCACAGTAAACGCGTGGTAGATGGGATTCATCTGGGTCAAGACAAATACGTTGTCGAAAAGGCGATACATGTCCATGATGTCGATCAGGGAGACCATGATGATAAGCGATCGCAAGTGAGGAATGACAATATATCGAATCTGCTGAAGCCGATTTGCACCATCTATCGAGGCTGCCTCGACCAACTCTTCAGGTAGGGTTTGTAGGCCGGAGAAAAAGACCACCAGAGGATAGGGGGTAACAGACCAAATGGTATGGAGAAAGATGAGGGCTTTAACCGAAGTCTCAGTGAAAAGGAATCGCGTTCCAGTGATCTGTTGATAAACCCAGGAGATCAGGCCAGATGGCACAAATAGTTGTTTAAACATCAGCGTACCTACGACGGGGACAACAATATAAGGGAGTAGCATCATTGCAAGAAAGATGCCTCTGACTGTTTTCGAAACCTGGTCGAGAAGAAGTGCCATAACGAATCCGATGATCATTTGGAGCGGAACGACAATCAAAACGAGCGTGATGGTAAATTGAAAAGATTCCCAAAACCGTGGGTCCTGGAGAAGCTCAGCGTAATTACTCAATCCGATAAATTCTGGCTCTGTGATGTTCCGATAGGTGACGAAATGAAAACTGAGCCAGATTGACATCAACATTGGGATGAGCATCAGAGCGATCATCATGAGATTGCTGGGTGTAGTGAACAACCAGAATAGCTTCTTTTTCATCTGGCCTTCCCCTTTCGCTCATATCACATGTTTGAATGGGGCGCGCCCGTGAGACGGGAGCGCCCCACCTGAGCGTGTGACTATGGACCTTCGAGAAACTTATTTGATGAACCCTTGAATAGTGGCTTCCTTAACGTAATCATCCGCCGCTTTTTGCAGCGCTTCCTCCGGTGTTAGTTCACCACTACCCACGAGGGGGAGGTAATTCCCGAGCGCTGAACGCACTAACGGAAGGGCAGGGGAGGGCGGATAAGCTCCAACGCCTTTTTCAATGGTCTCCAGGGCAGCAGAGAGATAACGCCCACCAACCCCCTCTTTTGCCACGGTCATGCGGGTCACAATGCCGAATTCTGCGGCGCGCATCTGGCTCTCTAGGTCGGATGCCTCCATGATAATACGGAAAATCAGATCGGGATCCACAGTGACGGAAGCAGGGATGCAGTAGAAGTCATTCCATGCGCTGGCGCCCAACTTGCCTCCTGGCTTGGGGGCTGCCGCCGGCGCAAAACCGATGGTCCCGACAAAGTCCGATTTTTCGGGATCATCCATATTCGCTGCTCGGCTTGCCCACAGATCGGCGAAAGCCAGACGACCTGTCTCCAATCCAATCTCTGAGTCGTCAACGCTCCAGGTCAACCCATCCATCCCCATGCAGGCATCCGCCACCTCTTTCAACTTATTCAGGGCAGCCACGCCTTCAGGGCTGTTGAATGCAGGAGTATTATCCTCGTTGAGGTAGTCTCCGCCGAAACTGCGCAAGAAGTGGAAGAATTCCTGTTCCCATGCCCAGCCGGCATGCAGATTTAAGGTGAAGGGGAGGTCAATGCTCGGCTCTTGTTTCAATACCTGACACGCTTCCATAACCTCATCATAGGTTGTCGGGACATCAATATTGTATTTTTCGAAGAGGTCTGTGCGATACATCAGGTGGAGTGTGTTGGCAACGATGGGAATGCCGTAAATCTTTCCGTCAATGGTCGCTGCGTCCCACGCTGCCTGAGAGATGTCATCGAGATCGTATTCATCTCGATACTTTGCGACCAGAGCATTGAGGGGCATGAGCCAGCCGTTAGAGCCCCACTCGATCATTTGAGCGTTGGCCGCATGGATGATTTCGAAGGGAGATTCCCCTCTGCCGGAAAGCGCCAGGCGAACCTGTTCCTGGGCGCTGGGGCTGTCCAAAAGCTTGACATTGACTGTAAGGTTCTGCACCTTATTGCACGTCTTCAGCTCTTCCGCATAGAATTCAGTGATGGGGAAGGCCCAACCGATCATGTCGATGGTGACGGGCGAATTGGGTGCCGCTACATTGCACGCGCCGGGGACCTTTTCCACGGGGGGAGCCGGCGTGGGGGTGACGACCACCTCTTTTTCGACCACCACTGTCTCGACGACCTTCTTTTCCACGGGGACCTCTTTCTCGACCACGACGGTTTGCACAACCTCTTTCTCGATGACTTCAGGGGTTGCCGGCGCGCAAGCGCCCAATACCATCGCGACGAGAATAACCACCGCAACCACGGCGTGATTCTTCATTTCTTGCCTCCTATCAAATCTTGTTCTGGTCTTCCGGGATCGCTCATTTCAACAATGCACACGATATTCTCGTTGAGAGCACCTCCTTTCTGGAAAGATCCCTGGTCGCGATGAGGATGAAGGCGGAAGAGGCGACATGACTGTTCTGATAATGATGTGTTCGACAATAAAAAGCAGTTTACCAATTTCATTTTTCCTCCCTCTCGTGTTACTCGAGACTTTGCTCAAAAAAATAGTGCTTTCTTGAGAACACTGTGTGACAGCAATACTCACCACCTCCTTCTCTATATTGTGAAGGAATTACTCGCTCCGAGGATGTTCGATAATACAGGCTTCCCATGTCACCGGTCTGTGGTTCGTCTGGCAACCCCGGCCCCTTCCTTAGAGCCCCACGCCATACAATAATCGCAATAATCGCGTTGGCACATCACCTCCTCTCGCTTGGCGTCGGAGTATGTACGTCGTGGGTTGAGGCGACGTGGTCGACGCGGGTGGGAAATTGAGCGCCGGCAGCGTCGCGACATGGAAGGCCTCTGGAGTGGTTGGAAAGTCGTCCATGGCATGTTTCAGGTTTCATGGCATCCTCAGAAGACGAACCCATCTGAAGAGTGAATTCCCTGAAGGAACCCAACCCTTTGTTGCAAGCGTCTGCAAAGATTATAC
>JACIVP010000034.1 GCA_014361455.1 Candidatus Methanosuratincola sp. | reverse complement strand
GGAGAGGAGAAATGACATCAGACCCAGGATGCCGCTCACTAGAGGCCCGGCAAAGGCCATCTCGAGCTCCAGACGGGGATTTCTCGGGATCTCCTCCATGGCCGAGACCCCGCCAAAGAAATAGAGTGTGATGCTCCTTATGCCGATTCCATTTTTGAGGGCGATGTAGCTGTGGCCCAATTCATGAAGGGCCACGCAGGTGAACAGGACCAGAGAGAAGATCAGAGAGTAGGTCCATCTCAGGCTGGCGGGCTCGATGCTGCCAAAACCATAGCTTCTCCCTAGGACCTGCTGGCTGAATGAGGCAAAGGCCCAGGCGATATAGAGGATGACCAGCAGAAAGCTCCAGTGCAGCTGCACCGGTATTCCCATGATCTTCCCTAACTGCAGTGAAGAGTTCATCATATGCTAGTATCCTTCAGGCATTAATAGGTCTTTTGATAACTAACGGCGCAAATAGTAATCATCAAGTAGAAAGCAATTGTTATTAATTTATTAAGTGAGCGGGTAGGAGAGTGGGGGTTCAGTGTGGATTCAAAAAACTAGGATTACCCGCTCAATTTAAAAGAGTGTTGGTTAAGATATAAATTTTTCCCCTGAGGGTAGCAGTTCACCAGATATCTCACCTGAGAGCTGTGCTCAGCCATGCAGGCGGTGGTATAGGCCTCCCTTAGGCTCCACCCCGCGGCGAATACTCCGTGCCCCCGAACGATGCAGGCCAGATGAGACTGGAGGGCAAGAGAAGCCGCTCGGGCGAGCGTATCGCTCCCCAGCTGGCCCTCGATTATTGGCATCTCCCCCCAAGAGGAGAACTCCTTCGCTATCTATAGGCTCCACCGCCTCCACCTCCAGCATGGAGAGGGCAACCGCATATGGAGAATGGGTATGGATGATGGCTGTCTTGCTCGTTTTCAGGTAGATCGCCCGGTGAACGCAGGTCTCTATGCTGGCGATCTTATCCATCTCGCAGGCATGCTGCAGGTCGACCTCCACTACCGTTGACGAGTCCAGCTCATCCAGCATCGATCCCGTTGCGGTGATGAATATCTTATCATCCTGCAGGATGCTTATATTTCCGAATCGCGAGCTTGTGAGTCCAGAGGAGACCACCTTTCTGCCAAACCGCGCGATCTCCTGCCAGGCATCTATCATCTCAATCCCTCTTCAGCAGACGGAAAGGGAGGGACTTCGACTCCCTCTCCCCGAAACCTCCCTCCAGATCGACGGCTATCTGATAGTCTCCGGCCGTCCAGAAGCTCGTCTCCCAGCGGGCGGAGTATACCCCATTGCCATCCAGGTCGTCCATGGGAATCTCCAGATTTCTGTCCGGCCCGATGATATTGGTGATTAAGGACCTGATCTCTCCGCTGACCCGGGCCTCCACCATCACCGGCTCGCCCTCGCTGGCCTCATCCCGGCTCAGCCTCACATCCACTAGATCAGGAGGATAAAGCTCCTCCTTCGGAGCTTTAATGCTCCTCAGGGCCCGGGTCAGGTTGAGCGCTCCGTAGCCATAGAGGTTGTCCTTTCCCTCTGGGCCCAGCTCATCTGCGGTCTTGAGCAAAAGCCTCTTCACATCTGCCGGCTTCAGGTCCGGATCCATCTCCAAGAGGACTGCTGACGCTCCAGAGACCTGAGGAACAGCCATCGATGTACCGCTCACTGAGCTCAGGCCGTTCCTGGAGCCGGCCAGGGCGGAAGGGACGTCGACCCCCAGTGTGACCAGGTCTGGCTTGATCTCGCCGGTCAGGGTCGGGCCGCGTGATGATTGTTCGAATATCAATCCATTGCGATCAACAGCCCCCACGGTTATCACCTTCTCCGCCCCTCCGGGCATGACAATAGATGAGGGTGCAGGCCCGGAGTTCCCGGCGGCAACGCACATCACCAGGCCCTCCTCAACCATACGGTCGCAGGCCTCGTCCAGCAAGGATGCTCCATCAGAAGGGCCTTCTCCACCAACGCTGAATGATATGATCTTTATCCCGTAGCGATCCCGGTTCTCCAGGACCCAGTCCAGTGCTTTGAGGGCATCGGAGAGATAGCAAGCCCCATCCCTGTCCATCACCTTGATCACCACCAGCTCCGCACCCGGTGCCACTCCCATGCCCAGCTCGCCGGCGATCAGGCTGGCACAGTGGGTGCCATGGCCGTTATCATCATAGGGCTTGGTCTGATTGTTCACGAAGTCCTGAAAAGCGACGATCTTCCCGGACAGGGCCTCATGATCGGCATCTGCACCGGTATCGATGAGGGCCACAGTCACCCCCTTCCCAATCGGGCCGCCGCTCTTGCGCGGATCGTCTATGATCGAAGGGGGGGGGTTGGATCTGCTCGAGCCCTCCTTTATGGAGAGGACGGTCAGCTTCTGATCCGTGTACACCCCGCGGACACCATCCGTCCTGGCGATCTCCTCTAAGCTATCTGAGGAGACGGTCATAGCGCTTCCGGGCAGGACCTTGAAGCTCTTTTCGGGAGTGGCGGGGATGCCAGTCAGGTTTCCTTTGAGGCTGTCCTCATGAAGGACTATGACCTTCAGGTCTTTGGCTTTCTGCTCCTCTAAGCTATCCTCTATCCCATTGCCATTGAGATCTCTGGGATCGCGGATGGTGATCTTTTTGGACTCCTCCTTCGCCGCATTGCCGAACTTGTCTATGGCGATGATGGTCACATTGTAGATTCCAGCAGGCAGATTTGAGCCGCAATACCCGGTGAAAGTGCCATCCCTGTCCAGATCGAGCATGAGATTCATGCGATTGCCGATCTCGGCATAGACCATTTCGATGCCCGATGGATCATGCACCAGGGCATTTATCTCGCTTCTGGGGTCGCCGGTTTTAAGGGCTGCAGGGCTGACGCTCACCCCGTAGATGACCGGAGGGGTGCCGTCATCGATGCTGGGCCGGAAGTAATTATCATATTCCTTTTGAAACCAGGCGGTGGCCTTATTGTTCTCCAGGGCATTCTGGACCGGAAAAGCGGATGCATAGCTGACCAGGGCCAGCAGGATGACTAAATGGAGGATATGGCTGGGGCTCAACGGTCTCACTCTTCACTCCAGCTATTATTTTTCAATATTCTTATATTTGCTGGTGTCATTTAACCTCGATCTGGAGGGCATGGAGGAACATCTCCTTGACATCATCTGAAGATGTGATGTTGACTGCATCTCCGGAGTTAGGGTCTGACTTGGCCTCCTTAAGATCACCATCCAGCTGCGAACGATCCGCTATCCAGTCCTGCCAGGCATAGATCTTGGCATCATAGCCCAGAAGGGTGAGAGGCAGCCAGATCGTGGAGGCCTTAATGCCGGTATTGGTGTAGACCACCACAGGCCTCTCCTTTTGCAGATCTGAGAAGAGCTCTTTCAGCTCTGACTGGCTCCGTAGCCTCTTTCCATCCAGAACGCTTGTATAAGGGATATTGATCGATCCTGGTATAGACCCGGCCTCAAACTCCTTCTCCGTCCGGGCATCTATGATCTGAGGAAGGCCGCTTTTCACGAGATCGTACGTGGCCAGAAGACTGGCATCTACCGCAGGAGTATAGATTGTGGGCTGAAGGTGCAAAGGTTCCGCAGAGGTGGGGTTTGAAGCTGCCACCCAGTCATCTATTCCCCCATCCAGGAGACGGACATCCTCATGCCCCAGGTACTTCAGTAACCAGAAGACATAGGTCGCTGCAGAGGGCCCGCCCCCGCAGGGCTGGCATTCACCATAAATTATGATCGAATCGTTCTCGGATACGCCTGACTCCCCCAAGATCCTGGCCATCTCCCTTATCGGCTCAAGCCTTCCTTCGGAATCGATGAACCTGTCATAGGGTATGCTTATCGCTCCCGGAATATACTCTGCCGGACGGGGGCTGATATCGATGATTATACTGGATTCATCCTGGATGGCGAGATCCTCTGGAGTAATCAGAATAGAGGAAAAGCTCAGCCCTCGAGATATATCGGATCGATTTTCTGGCCCCTCTCCACTCTCATCCTGGGATGCAGAATATCTCTGAGCTGCTTCAGACTGGATGCTAAGGTGGGAGGAGTCTTCTTCGTTCATCGTACTGCTTATGCTCAGCTCATCCTTGGCATTGCATTCTCCCAGGGCAGGGGATACGATGGATATGGACATTGAAATAAGCACAATCAATAGCAGGCTAAGACCTGCTCCACCCGCGCCCCTCATCTTCTTGCTCCTCAATATATCCC
>JACIVP010000033.1 GCA_014361455.1 Candidatus Methanosuratincola sp. | reverse complement strand
TTTGAAGGATCGCGGTGGCGGAAGTTTTTCACTGCTGTGCGGACTATCTCTTTTGCCGTCTCTCCTGCGGTCTCCTCATGGAACTCCATGTGGGTCGCGCCGGGGAACTTGGCCTTGGGGGAGGTGGATATGAACTTGGTATGGAAGCAGCTGGCCAGTGGGCCCAGGGCGGGCATGACGCACTGCACATCCACCACCATCGCCTCGACTGCTCCGGTGGCAACAGCCAGCTCCTGGCCCAGGAAGTTGCTGGCTATCGGGACGCCCTGGCGCATGAGAAGCTCGTTGGCTGTGCAGCATATCCCGGCCAGATTGATTCCCTTCGCCCCCTCATTTTGGGCCAGAGCGATCATCTCCGGGTCCGTTGCCGCGGCAACTATCATCTCCGAGAGGAGGGGCTCGTGGCCATGGATGATGATATTCACCTTCTCCGGGTCCAAGACTCCCATGTTGGCCTCAGAGAATATTGGCTTGGGGGTGCCGAAGATGACATCCTGCAGCTCGGTGGCGATCATGGAGCCTCCCCAGCCGTCAGCGATGCTGGTCCTGAGGCCGTGCAGTATGAGGTTCACATAGTCGTTGTCCACGCCGATGTTAGTTCTATGCAGGCATTCCACTATCTCCCTGTCCACTCCCCGGGGGTCGATTCCCAGCTTATTCCAAAGCTTGAGCCTCTGGGGAGGGACCCGGCGGGTGAACTGGATGGGGCCGTCCTGCTTGCCGAACTCGTTCATTATCGCTGCGGCAAGAAGGGCAGGGCTGTCCACACCGTACTCCTTCATCAGCCGGTCGAGCTTCTCCTGGTCCTTGATGCCGTAGGATGGGGCTTTTCCCTCCACTATGAGCTGGAAGGCATGGGCCACGTCCCTCCCGTGGTCGGAGTGGGCTGCGGCCCCGGCAGCTATACTGCGCAGGAGGTTTCGTGCCACTATTATGTCTGCTGTGGCCCCGCAGACGCCCGCGCTTGCTCCCTCCCCAAATGGATCAATTCGGCAGGGTCCCATGTTGCAGTTCCTGCAGCAAATGCCCAGCTCGCCAAAGCCACATTGAGGCTGCTGTTTCTCGAACCTATCCCAGGCCGTCTCCAGGCCGGACCTCTCGCAGGCGCGGAGCATCTCCTGACAAGCAGGGTCCATTGATCTACTTCGAACATCATCTGCCATGACAATTCCTCCTATGGTGAGCGCTAACAGCGACGGGTCCGCCATTAAACTATTTAACTTGTAGGATTGCGAAGGACGGAGCGAGAAGTCCCCATCCTTCAGGGTGGTCTCCCGGACTGCGAGGCCGGGGGAGATGCGATGCAGTCGCAAAAGGATGAAAGCGGAGTCCTTTGCCCTGGTTTCGATCCGCAAGTGGTTCGAGATGGTGGCGTCGATGCCATGCGACTTTCATCTGCCACGCATGAGCCGCTGTCCTAGGGCAAGTTCTGTCAGTCATGGACAGTGAGAAAGCATGAAGCAATCGTTGCTCCGATCAGCTATGCGCTAATTGGGCCGGGAAGATAGATTCGCACCGCCATCGCCTGCATGAGATCCAGCATTCATTTGAGACTTTAAAAGGTCAATTTCGGCATGAGCCTGGCCCAGAAGTCTTTCCAATTCTGCAATCTTCGCCTAGTTGGCATTGCTTGACTTTTTGTCCACTCGGAGGGGTTCACTCCAATTAATCATACCGCTCCTCCCCCACCATCTCCTTCTGTCCCATCCTCTTTTTTCTCCTCTCCTCCTTAATCCTCTCCGCCCTATAATCCTGGAATAAGCTCTCCAGACGCTCCGCCTCCAGCCTCGCCTTCCTGGCCTTCTGCTGCTCCTCCCACCTCTCCCGCGCCGCCTCAAGCTCCTCCGGCCGGACGAAGGGCAGGCCGTCGATCCTCTGCACCGCAATCTCCGAGGAGGTGAATACCGGCAGTCCCAGGTCCAGGAAATACTCCTGCATCGTCTGAGCCATCTCTCCCTCTGCCACTATGGCCGCAACCCCCTTCTCCCGGAAGAGCTCCGCAGTGCTCTTCCCACCGCCGCTGGCATCCTCCAGCAGCACCAGGTCCCCCTCGGAGAGAGCGTAGCGCTCCGCCGCGGCCAGCACCGCCTCCTTGGAGAACGCCGCCACCGGCTTCAGACGGCGCAGACCCTTCACCTCCTCAATCCTTTCCGCCTTCCTCCGGGCGATGACATTCTTCTTCAGCTTCTTGGTGTACTTTCTCTCCGAGCGCAGTATGGAGCGCAGCCTCTCGATCTCTTTGTCCCGGATCCTGATCTCATGGTCCCTCTTGATCTCTCTGGAGGTCTTGTCCTTCAGCCGGTCCAGCCTCTCATTTGCCCTCTGCAGATCGGCATCCCTCTCTGCCAGCTGGGCCCGAAGCTCATCCACGTAAGAGCGCAGCGTCCTCACCTGCTCGGAGAGCTGCTGGATATGCTGCCGAAGGCTCACGGTATCTGGATCAGGGGTCGCAGCCTCTGGGGTCGGGGCCAGAGGCCTGCCCTCGGGCAGAGGCTGCTGGGTGAACTCGGCGATAGCGTTCTCTATGGAGTATCCCCGGACCACCAGGGCCTTGATCTCATCTGGATCAACCTCTGCCGGAGCCTTCTTCTCCACCTGCATGAACTTGTTCTTGTACTTCCGAAAGGCGGCCAGAGCAGCAGCCAGAGCATCCCTCTCATGGTCGTTCTTGTAGCCCAGCTCCTTTCCCAGGGCGATCTTCTCCTCCCCGGCCATATCCGCTCCCGGACTGAAAAGGACGGCATTGAAGGCCCTCTTCACCCTCTCCACCGCCCCTGGGGTGGGAGAGACGTCCGTGGCCACGATCAGCGGCCTTCCCCGAGCAGCGATCCATTCGATCACATCCGAGGAGGACATGGCCCGAGAGCTGATCAGGTCCACCAGGTCTCCTTTCAGGTTCAGGGCGGCTATTCCTGTGGTAGTTCCTGGGTCAAGGCCCACGATGATGTAGCCTCTGCGATGCAGGAGCGGCCTGTACTGCAGAGCAGGTCTCTCGATGCTCTGTACCTTCAGCTGGGCATCGACCGAATATCCGGGGTTGATGTGCACCTTATCCCGGGAGGCCTCCACCAAGAACTCCGCCCGGGCAAAGCCTCCCAGCCCCTCCACCGTCCGCAGAGAGTACTCCAAACCGGCTTCTCGAAGCTGCCTTTCCACCTCTCTGGTCAGGGCCATCACCGATCCATGGATCTTGCGAGTATAGCGGTTCTGGCTCCAGCCGCCTCTGCCGGGTGACCTCCTCCGGCTCACCTTGATCAGGGTCTTATCCTCAAAAGCGGAAACCACAGCGCCAATTCCCCTGGCCGCCAGCCTGGCAGAGGCCTCTGCCTCCTCCAGGGGTTTGGTGCGGTCGAAGGTGATGCCGTTCCAGCGGGCGAGACGAACCAGAGATTCCGGCCTCTCACCGCCCGTCACCTGTACCAGCTTGGTGGTGGGGGGAAGACGACGCAGGAGGTTGATCAGATCCCTGTGGCTTTCCGCCAGCTCATGGACGTTATCCATGGCCACTATCTCCGGCTGCCGCTCCCGGATCATCCGGATCAGCTTGTGCCTGCTGATCATATGATGAGGGATGGCGGAATCCCCCTCCAGTATGACCATAGAATAGCTGGGAGCCCTGTGGCTGCCAGGTGAGCCGCTGGCGATATCCACCCCGAAGATGCTCAAATCTGCACCGCCCCCTCCGCTTGCGAGAGCGCCTCTTCTAACGACATTTCTATATTATATTTTCTTCGAAAGAAACGCAGCACATTGCCCAGATCCCTTTTTAAGAGCTCGGCTGCATGAGGGTGGCTGGAATCCACCGCCTGAGGCCAGTCGATGATCACGGGTCCCGAATCAGCAATCATGATATTGAACTCGCTCAGATCGGCATGGATTATCCCCTGGCCCAGGGCCCGTCCCACCTCATCCAGGATCAGACTCAGGCCATCCTCCGGATCTTTCAGAGCGATCCTGTGCAGAAGCGGGCCGGGGACATACTCCATTGCCAGAGCATGCCGGCTTAAGGCCACTGGCCTGGGAACTGAGACCACAGGATAAAGCCTCTTCATCA
Source organism: Candidatus Methanosuratincola sp. (assembly GCA_014361455.1). Taxonomy (GTDB): domain Archaea; phylum Thermoproteota; class Methanomethylicia; order Methanomethylicales; family Methanomethylicaceae; genus Methanosuratincola; species Methanosuratincola mesotaenarum. The sequence goes on along the minus strand of JACIVP010000033.1, from coordinate 61 downwards.
CCTCAAACTCCCGTCCTGCCGCCAGGGCAGCAGCATAAAGCCATGGGATCCTTGGCCGGTC
>JACIVP010000032.1 GCA_014361455.1 Candidatus Methanosuratincola sp. | reverse complement strand
ATGAACATGATGCATGTTGAATACTATACGACCTTGGTCATCAAGGGCATTGTGATCATTGCGGTAATCGCTTTGGACACGCTTAGAAAGCGCTAGGAGCACCTATGGCAATTCCTTCCTTGCAAATGATCGGGGTCGCCAAGCAGTTCCCTGGAGTCCAGGCGCTTAAGAATGTGGATTTCGAGGCATATGCTGGCGAGGCCATGGCCCTCGTTGGGGCTAACGGGGCTGGAAAAAGCACCCTGATGAATGTTTTGGGGGGCGTGATACGCAAAGATGCAGGCGTCATCAAGATAGGCGGTCAGCCTGTCGATATTCATTCGCCCTCAGATGCGATGCGTTTAGGCATTGCTTTTGTTCACCAGGAAATGACTGTGCTGCCTACGCTCAGCATCGTAGACAATATGTGTATCAGCAGATTCCCGTTCCGATCTCACCTCATCGACTACGCTAAAGCCAAGGAAATGTGCCAGGCTGTGCTTGCGCGCCTGGGATGCGAGCTTAATCTGGATGTTCCCCTGCGCAACTTAAGCCCTGGCGACCAGCAACTGGTTGAGATCGGGCGCGCTTTGCTGGCCGATCCGCGCATCATCATTTTTGACGAACCAACTTCTTCCCTGACGAGCCGTGAAAAACAGAGACTCTTCGAGGCCATTCAGGCTCTCAAGCAACAACAGGTAACGATCATCTACATTACGCACTTCCTCGATGAGGTGTTTGACATCTGCGAACGCGTGACAGTGTTGCGCAACGGAGAGACGGTTGGCGCAGGCCTGGTCACAGACCTGGCCCGCGAAGATATGGTGCGGATGATGATCGGTGACATCAAGCTAGACGCTTACTACGCTCACGAGAGTGCACAAGCGGGCGATGTGGCGCTCAGTGTCAAAGGCCTGCGGCGCAGGGGCGTATTGCAGGATATCAGCTTCGAAGTGCGTTTTGGTGAAGTGGTTGGTTTGTGGGGATTGCTTGGATCGGGCAGGACTGAGCTGGTGCGCGCCATTATGGGGCTTGATCCGATCGATGGTGGCGAGATCTGGGTGCGGCAGCGAAAACATCAGGATTTGGTGCGTGTGAGACCAGAGCGGGCCAAACAGTATATTGGCCTGATTACTGAGAACCGACGCGAAGATGGCCTGCTGCTTCCCATTTCAGTCAAGCAAAACATGTCTTTGGCCAATCTCAAAGCGCTGACTTTGGTCGGCCCGCTTGTTGACGCCAAAAAAGAGACAAAACTTGCCAGACAGTATGTCGAGCGACTGAATATTATGCTCGCCAGTCTGGACCAGCCAGTTGCTACGCTCAGCGGAGGCAACCAACAGAAAGTCATAATCGGGCGATGGCTGCAACGCGACCCGATCATCTACCTTATGGACGAGCCTACTCGCGGTCTTGACGTTGGCGCCAAGCTCGAGATTCGCAAGTTGATCCACGAACTGGCTGCAGCAGGGGCGGCCATCCTGGTTATCTCGTCTGACATTGAAGAGATCATGGTTATGAGCGATCGCTTCTTGGTGATGAACCGTGGGCGCATCGTTGATGCTCTCCCTAGAGGTGCAACAGCCGTGCAATTGATGACTGCGGCTTCTAGTGTGTAGTAACGAAAGGTAGCAAGGCAATGCACATTGTGCGAGCGAAAAACCCTGTTGCGCAGCTAAGCAACATCCTGTTGTCTCATGGTTTTTATATCGTCATGGTTTTTGTCTTGATCTTCTTTTCTATCAGCACACCCCACTTTTTTTCGGCCAGCAACTTCTCGAACTTGCTGCATCACTCAGCGCCAATGATGATCCTGGCTGCAGGCTTCGCTATGGTCGTGATGAGCGGCAAGCTCGATATCTCTATCGGTTCCATTGCGTATCTGTCAACAGGGGTAGGGATCACCCTTCTCATGAAACACGATTATCCCCCTGCCGTATCGTTAGCGGTTGTTCTTTTGCTTGGCGCCCTCTTCGGTCTGATCAACGGCGTAATCATAGTTTATTTCAAGGTCAATCCGCTGATCACCACTATGGGAACTATGTTCATCTACCGGGGTCTTGGACTGTTACTCACTCAGTCTTTGACGACAAGTATTGCGGGCAACCTGCGAAGACTGGGGAATTCCTCGATTGGTCCGTTGTATGCCGATTTCATCCTGGCCCTGGTTTTTCTGGTGTTGATGCAGGTCGTGCTGCGTTACACATCGTATGGCCGCGATTTGGTTGCAGTTGGAAATGGCGAGGAAGTCGCCAAACGGCTGGGCGTCAATGTGAAGCGCGTGAATCTCACCACTTTTGCGCTTTCAGGGTTGTTTGCAAGTATGGGCGGGGTTCTGATTGTGCTGCAAGTTGGCTCTCACAACTCGCACATCGGCCTGGGACTCGAATTTACTGGCATGGCGATGACGATCTTGGGGGGAGTCAGCCTGTTTGGGGGAGAAGGTTCCCTGGTTCCCGGGTTCATGATCGGCGCTTGGACGCTGAACATTATTGAAAACGGGTTGAATCACATGGGAGCGTCTCCCTATGCTTATCCATTTGTACGAGGAGGGATCATCTTTGTGGCAATGTTTGCCGACTCGATGAAACACAAAGCCAGCCTCATCTCCAAAATAATCGTAAAAGATGCCTAGAACGATGGGAATCCTCTGCTCAATGTGTGCCGCGCTTACGGGCCGCTCATGGCAGTGATAGAGAGGTGCAGAGAGGAGGTTTATCAAAGAGACCTGACAGGCGTCCGGAACCACAAACTACCTTATCAGTTTTTGCAAATCAAGAGAGGAATGGAGGTTATACCATGAATAAGCATATCAAGTCCTTACTGGTTCTCGCGCTAGTCGTAGCGGTTCTATTACCGACGGCCTTCGCCCAGGGTCAGACTGCCAAAAAAGACAAGATCACCATTGGCCTTTCCTGGAACGAGAAGATTCATTCGCTCATCCAGGCGTGGCAGGACTACATGCAGGCGTATGCGAAGGAATACGGGGAGAAATATGGCATAGAGATCGAATGGGTCATCAATGTCGCTGGCGGCGACCCGACCCAGCAGGCGTCGAACATCGAGGACCTGATCAACCAGGGCGTCGATGTAATCGTAGCTCGTGCGCACGACGCTGCCGCGATCGGAGCCTCCATTACGGCTGCTCACCAAGCCGGTATCCCTTTCATTACGTTCGACCGCGAGTCGAGCGCCGTTAAACCGGATGCTCACGTTGGCGCCGACAGTTACACACAGGCAGTGACCACGGCTGAAGCGTTTGCTGAGTTGCTCAAGGAGAACGGTGTTCAAGGAAAGTGCATTGAGCTACAAGGCGACTTGCGTGACATGAACGCGGTCAACCGTTCGAAGGGGTGGCACGATGTCGAGGAGGCGCTTGGCGCGTGGGAGACTGTCGTGCAGATCCCAACTGAATGGGACCCTGGAAAGTTCTTGTCTGGCACAGCAAATGCATTGGAGGCCCATCCCGATGCCAACTGCATGTTTGTTGCTTCTGACTTCGCGTTCGAGGGTGTGTTGACCGCCCTTGAGAATGCCGGAAAGCTCCACCCCGCTGGGGAGGAAGGGCATATCTGGATCGCGGCTCAAGACGTCAACCCTCAGGGCTACGAAGCCATGCTGAACGGCTATATTGACGTCGCCACCACCTACGACGCGTACTTCCACGCGGTCGAGCTGGTCCATATGGCGGTTCGCTTGGCGGAAGGCGATCCGGTTGGCGCTCCCAAGATTCTGGTCCCTGGTCGTGTGGCGACACCTGCTACGCTGCCCGATATGGAGTTTATCTGGGCGCGCGATTACAAGGACTAAAGTTCGGGAGTAAGCGCAGCTCTTCGCTCCAGTGAGAATGATACAGACCTCTGGCGTTACGCTGATAGGAGAGGCGATACGACCAGGGGTCTGTATCGATATGGGTGAACTGAGAGGGTTGAAAAGTTATCCCGGGGGAGAGTCTACATGTCATCACCGCGAATCAAAGTCGGCCTGCTGACCTTTTCCGATGGTCGCAAGTATATTCACGAAGACCTGCTTGAAGTCAACTGGCGCTACCAGAACGCCGTGACGGCTGCGCTTGAGAGAACAGGCGAAGTCGAAGTCGTTGCCGGGCGGGATATAATCTGGACACCCGAACTGGCTCGCAATGAAGCAAGGCGCCTTGCCCAAGATGGTTGCCAGCTTACCATCTTTAATTACGCGATTTGGGCTTTCCCTCATCTGACTGCCATTGCATCCAAATTCGCACCAGGGCCTTTTCTCCTGTTCTGCAACCTCAATCCATCCGAACCGGGCATGGTAGCCATGCTTTCGGCTGCAGGGACAATGGATCAGCTTGGTCTGCCCTATGGCCGTGTCTGGGGTTCCATCGAGGATTCAGCAGTCCTACGACGAGTGATGTCATTCGTCCGGGCCGCTGGAGCATTAGCCAGGCTTAAGGGACAAACCTACGGGCTTTTTGGCGGGCGACCGCTTGGCATGTACACTGCTGTGGCTAACCTTGACCAATGGAACAGCATTTTCGGAGTGGATGTAGAGCATATTGAGCAGTACGACGTTGTACGTTATGCCGAGCGCGTCGAGGCCTCTCGTGTGGAGAACGCGCTGGTCTGGCTTGAAAAACATGTCGGTGAAATCAAATATGATGGAAAGGCGCTAACGCCTGAGAAGCTTAAAGCTCAGATACGCTCTTATCATGCCTTCCAGATGATCATTGAGGAACGCCAGCTCGACTTTGTAGGCACAAAAGCTCATGGAGATTTGACAGATTGGTTTGTAACAATGGATGTGGCCGAAGCGTTCCTGAACGATCC
>JACIVP010000031.1 GCA_014361455.1 Candidatus Methanosuratincola sp. | reverse complement strand
TACATACGTCGGTTTACATAATCAACATGGATAAAATGCAGTACGCTAGCCCTATCTCGTGCAACCATTCCACATCAAATAGCCTCCCCGAAGTAACCAGGCCAACAGTATTTGATATTTTGGTCGATGCTGACTCCCGGAATTATAATATTTCTCAGGTCGTCCGGGAATAACGGTCTGGGAATTCTTTTCGGGGGTCTTGCACAAGTTCATTTTGTTTCGGAGAACATCGTACCAACTGAATTGTATTCACTGATTTGCGTGGTTTGCTGGGCAGGGGGAAAAGGATCTGGGAAGGAATTAGTCAATATGACACTGCGTGAGAGACAGCGAGCGGTGACAACATAGGGCTTACCTCTTCCAGCAGTCCAAAAGGGTGAAAAGACCACTATGTCTTACTTCTCACAAGCCAAACATCCTTAGGCGCCTTATAAAGTAGCGTACTGTTAGACCTCAGCCTAACATTTTTATTGACGATTTTTCTTGACACACCACTGCCTTTGAGCCGATCATATTCCCATACTTCCACATGAGGAGCACTATAGACGCTTAAGGCTCTCTTAATGCAGTCTAGTGGACCCTTGGGACCTCGTTGCGGTCTTCCAGGAGCTGACCGAAGTAGAATTCTCAATGTTTTGTCTTCAGATTAGGAATGAGGCTGTTAGAATAAATGGCCAACGTTGGATGATCCCAGCGTTTTTTTGATGGACGATGGGCTATTTGATGTGGAATGGTTGCACGAGATAGGGCTAGCGTACTGCATTTTATCCATGTTGATTATGTAAACCGACGTATGTAACTTATGTCGATCTCCGTGCAATAAATGTATAACCCCTAGTTAGTCATAAGCCAACGTATTAATCGACAAATAAGGCCTTTTGAGAGTCATAGTTTTGCTGTGGAGGGAGATACATGACTTGGCTTTATGCTACGAGAGTACTAGTGCTAGTTAACATAATCGTATTTATATAACCAAGACGGATCCATCACTTTAGTGGGAGCTGGACTTGTCGCTCTAGTTAAGTCGCTCTAATTTAGTTACCTGTTGAGAGCCCTCTAATATAACCAACACGGACCCGTCGCTCTATTAATTTTTAGTGCTGACATAATCTTGATCAGTCAGGGTACTCAAGTGATCAAAAAGCGGCAAGATATGAGCACTAAAATGGAAGGCATTTATCCGGTATATACGCAGTTAGTTGTACGTGACCTCAGACCTCGTCCTGGTGACCTGCTTGTTCATGCTCTTGGGACGGCATGGATGGCTTATTCTCGTCTCGCGCGACAGCCACATAAATCGCACTGACCAGAATCAGCCCCGACCCCGCCCAACTCATTGGGGATAGGGTCTTCCCCCACACGAGCTTATCGTAGACCAACGCGAACAGCATCTGCGTGTATACCATGGAAGTTGCACGGTTGCCGGCCGACGACTGCGTGCCGGGGTCACTTCGAGAAGAAGGAGATGGAGGAGGAGGCACGTAAGCCAGCCCGGCAGCGAGTAGAAACTGCAGCAAGAAGCCACAGATTCCGAGGCCGACGAGCAGAGCCCACTGGAAAGCCGTGTCCGGGAACTCGAACTGCACGGTGGGAATCACAAGCATCGCGACGCACGAGATCACTGTCGTGTATGCGGAAAAGTACGTGACCGAGACCAACGGGTGCACTCGTTTCCCGATCATACGGAGGGTGGTGTATGCGCAGGTTGCGCCCAGCACGCCGACGAGTGCCAGGAGGATCGCGAGAAGATGCTGGATTTCGTTCTCTTTGCCATCGTGGCCTCCCTTTGGAGAAAATGGCTGCGCGATTAATATCACTCCACCTAGCGATACCAGACCCGCCAGCTGCTGCTTCCAACCAAAGCTTTCATTAGGCATATACTGCGATGTGGCATAGCAGGTCAAGATGGGCGCTAGGAACGTCAACACCGTCGCTTCTGAGAGATCCAGATATTTGACCGAATAGTACAGTCCAAAGACACCGAAAAACCCGCCCACCGCACGCAGTGTGAGCAGGCCCAGAACCCCTCGTCGGCCAAATGGGTCAGGAACGCGCGCGTACAGCATGTACAAATAACTAGCGATGACAGTAATAGACATACGAGCAAATAGGATCTATAAGTGTTATTGTCTTTATTATTTTTTTTTTTCTAAAATTTCCATTGCTCGAGCATGTAGCTCTCCGGGTATACACAGCCTACACTGTGCGGAAGAACTCGTACCTGAAAAGGGTCCATGCCAGGACCATGCGGCCCATCCATCTCCAGATACTTGGTCATCACGTTCATATTTGCCGCAAAGAACTGTGCGAGCGTCACCAGAATCATTCCCTTTCCTTGCGCATACAAGGACTTCCCTTCAGCCCTCCATTGTGACCAACGAGACGGCGGTGATAATGCCCCTTCATCATCGTCTAGCGGTTCTTCCGAGGTGGACGAGTACGAATGGAGCAATGGAGCATGAGACCCGTCATGTTGGAACGGCACATATCGTTCATGGACAGCAGAGGCCATGACTGAAGCACGCCGTAGAAAAGAAGAGTTGTTGCAAGATGAGGGGAAAGAAAAAAATGGAGCGAGGGGAAGAAATGGAGAGTCAAAAATTTTGATACTACTATATGCAGCGGCGACGATCACATGGGGAACCAAAAAAGGTTCGCATGACTCATGAATAGGGCTAAGTATGCAATTATGTATGTATGTATGTATGCAGTAGGTAAGTCTAAAGGGCTATACAGTTATGATATAGTAAGGCTATACAAAGCTGAACATGTCACCTCCTCGTTCTCGCAGCATATTCCCAACTCGCTGGGTTCCTACAATACGTTCCAGCTTCATCGCATCCCATTTCGAGAAGATCGCCCGGACCCCCCGTTCAGCATTCTCGACGACCTCAGTTGGGTCTGCTCCCAGGAACCCGACGACTTCTTTCCAGAACGTTGGGTTCTCAGGTACCCCGTACATGATGATCCGCTTGACACCTCGGACCTGGAAGCGTCGGAAATGGTGAACTCGCTCCGTGTAGAGGAGAACGGAGTGACGACCTGTCATGAAATGTGATCGTGCTCGGGCCGACTCCCGGCCGTCTGTGTATTCAGAAACAGCTCCAAATGAGACGTTCATGGTCTGTGACGACGTCGCGAAGTGATTGCGTACTCGTACAAAGTCCAGGTATGACGGAATGAAGATCAATGTGCCTCCGGCTGCAGGGTTCTTGCCACGGCCGATTTCCTTGACCAGCGATGACAGCACGGTGGTCGTGAAGTGTTTGAAGCGTGCATCAGGATCCTTGGCTGGTGTGAGACAGTCGAACCGTGCAAATGTCTGTTTGGGCGACACTGGGAGTGGGACTTCGGATATGGCGCCAGCGTACACTGGCGTTGCTTTGATCTTGCCCCCGACATTTTGCATATGAGAGGTGAAAATCGAATGAATCTCTGGCGTAACGTACGACGAAGAAACCACGATTTGACGCACGTGTCGCGCCTGGTCGTCCAGGTACCACGACCGCACGCGGCTGAAGTCACACCCGTGTGCTTGTTTCGGCTGCTGGTTGAGCTGCTGCAGGACGTAGTCGACATGGTCCCAGTTCTGCATCTGCAGGGCATCCGCATGGTCGATGATCACGACTTCAACCGATGACAGGAAGTCATGGTCTCGCTTCTTGGCACTGTAAGGACCGTTAGTATAGTTGTTCCAACCCGTTAGATTGTTGTGCCACGTACTCAGCTTGGTCCATGATTGTCCGCAGCCCAAGCGGACTGGCCAGGATTATATCCGAATTGTAAAACTGCGAAAAGTACTTGATCGTCTTTCGAGTAAACTTGAGACCCAGCCGGAACATGTCATCGTCGTTGCCGCCAAACAACTCTTGGAAGTCCTCGGGCTTATTTTCCCACCCTTGGTCCTTGGGCCCGGAAAACATGTCGAGAAACCGTTTCTTGTTTTCCTGCTGCTCGGGTTGGTAGAACTTGGTAATAGATTCAAGCACCCGCACGCAGGACTGTCTGGTTGGCAGGAGGTAAAGCACCTTGGGTCTCGTGAATCCTTGATCGCGAAGGTCGAGGTCGGCATCTGGTTCTTTGGCACTGCGCGCATTGTTTTTCAAAACACGATCCCGGGTTTTAATCACATGGTTTACCGCATGGATGGAGAGAAGATCCTGCAATTGGCCTGCGTTGTTCAGAGACCTTGCGCCGTACAAAACATCTTGGTAGTTGAAGATGTACGGGGCAACATATTGGGCATGCTCTTCGATCTTTGGAATATGCTCCTTGGCAGGAGTCACCAGTTTTCTCTTGAGCTATTCGACATCGACATCAGCATAGAACAAGGCTGCACGCTTCGTTGATTCTTACCTTTACATTCGCCACATTTTTCAGTGTTGGTAGTAAGGGTGTATCGTTTTCATCCACTTTCGCAGAGCTGCGAACCAGTCGTAGTCCACCGGGAAGCTCTTTCTTGGTCACGGCCCATTTTTTTTGTTCCACAGCCTTGATCTTGGGAGAGAGGTCGTTTTCGCCCGGGATGGCAAAGTGCGATTCGAAGGGATCGGTAGCTGTGAATGTTAGCTAGCGCCCAAGCAGCAGAAAACACTCAGTCTCAAAGTACCATCTTCGTCGTCACTCTCTTCCTCACCAACAGCAGAACCGTCCTCATCATCTGAAGGCTCCTGCGTCTCTAGAAGGTCGTCTGCATCCGCATCTGACACTGGTTCCTCTCCATCAATCTCTGGAATTGGTTCCTCATCTGCTGGCTTGTCTTCGCGTTCAACCTTCCTCTTCTTCCGTGCCGGCCCCTTGGAGCCAGAATTGGCATGCAATAATTCCAGCAATTCATTATATGGGCGGTCTGTTTGCTGCTCGTCCTCTTCGCTG
>JACIVP010000030.1 GCA_014361455.1 Candidatus Methanosuratincola sp. | reverse complement strand
TACGGTGTTCATCGCTTTCTTCGCTATGCGGCTTCCAGCGTATATGGGGTAGAGCCAGAACTCACTCAGTTCCATCACATCCACAGACCCAATACCCGCGCTCAGCCCCTCGACAAGCCGTCTTGACCGACACCACGAATGTGGCCAATCGGTTTCAAACAGATGCGCATCGGCGACCGACATCAAGTCCTGGCGATCCCGCTTCATCGCCGTGGCCCAGTACGACACGTCGTGTCCAGCATCTCCAAGTGCCCTCCCCAGGCCCTTCGCAACAGCAACCGGTCCTCCAAAGCGATCAGCTAGATAAGATAGGACGAATGCGATGTTCATTCAGATGCCGTCGGCCCAGCGCTCCCCACGGTCCGCTGTGGCGGGGATGGCTGTGCATCTTCAGAAACCTGTCGAACCGTTCGTTTGAGCGATACCCCATACATTATGAAGAGCAGCCAATTTACAGGAAACACCTCAGTTATGACGTTTCCCAAAGCACCCACAAGTGCAGCAGGGACTGCCAGAAGAACGACCGGATTCATGCCAATATAGGGAGCGGAGACTGCTCTTCGGAATACCCAGACAGTCAACAGTAAGAACGCCACGAGAAAAAGAATCCCCGCTTGCGCGATCATCGAACTGTAGAGAGAATCCGCGATGAACACCGTATCTGGATCCCAAGAGGCCAGAGGATTCAGGCTCGCAAATGTGACGGCCACATTGCTGCCTGCACCCAGCCCCCTTCCAATCAGCATCTCCTTCGTTCCAGCCGATATGAAGACATCAGAAAAGATGCCGATGCGAGTCCACAAGGATCTGTATATCGTCGCTCGTCCCGTTATGGTGTGGAGATGGCCGCCGATGACACAGGCCATCAGCAGAAACACTGGCACGAGTGACGCCTTCAAATAAGAGTGCGTTCTCGATAAGAACAGAAGATAACACGACAAGAGCGTCGTCAGAGCCAAGACACCTGCACCCGATCCGGATAGCAGAACAAGTATGACCGATACAACGACAAGACATCTCGTCCGCCTGCGAGGCCGCCCAAACCGATAAATATCGAGACCCAGCATATAGCAGATGATGAAGCACAAGAAAATCGACCAACTGGAAGGAGACATGAACGTGCCCGATGGCCTTGCCGCAAGGCCAAGATACGTCACACCATGTATTGCCAAGCCGTACCTCATGCGGATGCAGGCTGCACACAGTTCCACAATGAGCAAGAACGACAGCACTTTGACGACGCTGTGGATATGTGTCATATCCAGGTAGCTATAGGCAATGAAGACAAGAAAGAACGGTGAGAAAGCCCGAAGGCCAAGCAATGCCAAGACAGGGCGATGCTCAGCCGCAGTCACAGCAAAGGAGATCCCCAGAAGTACGACTATGCACAGAAGGAGAGGGTTGCACGGAATGGGGCGACCTCGCAGCACATCAAGGATGAAACATAGGAGTATCGCGCACAGAATGGCATCTTTGGCTACCTTTATCATGATAACGTGAGGGCCATCAGTGACGTAGGCTCCCAAGGGCGGCAGGACTCTCAACCACAACTGAAGCCCCAGTACGGGAGTCAGAGCAAGCCCAATGAGAATGAGATAACAGACAACGCTCTTAGGAGATATCATCTTCTCACGGCACCCACGTCACATCACCCGTGAACTGTCTCTTGAAGAGGTAGATCGCGTCGCCCTGAAACAGATGGCCGGCCAGCCGTATCGCGCGAGCACAAGTGAGACAGAAGAAAGCGAACAGTCGGCTCTTGCGGCGACGGTATTTCATACGAATCACTCTGCCCTCTGCCTTCGCAACAGATCGCAATGTGGAGGTCTTCGATTCCCGGTGGATACGAGCTCCGCAGAGATATTCTCGCAGGAATCGAAACCCGGCCGAGCGAACTGCAAATCGAACGAACAGGTCAGTATCCATGCAGTGGATGAACGCAGGATCGACTTCGCCGACTTCATCATACAACTTCCTCGTCCAGAAGGAGGCCGGTTGACTGATGCCGAACCCTCCATAGATGAATCCCGCACGAGAGATGATCGGGACATAGGGCGTGAACCGCCGTTCACCAATAATGTCATCCTTCTCGTCGGTCAGATACTTGTTGCCGTACACAACATCGACGCCTTGCTTAACCTGGAATACCCTGCCCACCTGATGTAAAGCCCCTGGCAGATACACATCATCAGAATTCAGGTAGGCAAACACCCGGCCGGTGCACAGACGGAATCCCTTTCTTATGGCATCTGCCTGGCCCTCGTCTCGTCCACTCGTCCAATGCGCCAAGTACCTTTCATATTTCCGTATGATCTCGACGCTTCCATCGGTGGAACCGCCGTCCATGATGATGTACTCAAGATTCGGGTAGTTCTGGTTCAGGACGCTCAGGATCGTCCGCTCCAGAAACTGCCCCTGATTGTAGGAAGGCGTAACGATGGAGATTTTCGGCCACGACTCATCTTTGCAGAGGAGCTTCTGTTCATCGAAGCGAGGCATCGAGACGAAGTCGCGGATTTCATCGCTCGTGAATTGTCTCATCCTGCATTGTCCATAGAAGTTTCGTTCTGGCGCATGAAGACGGAATCAGCTTGCAGGACTCTGCCGTCTTTGGGGTCTCTGATATTGTGTTCGCTGCCCATGAAGGTGAACCCTCGCTCGCCCAGCAGACGGTAAATTCCGTCGAAGAGAGCTTGCCCTCTATAGAGAGTCCGGAAGCTCGTCTCCACGATGAGAATCGAGGTAAGGGCCAGCACGTTCTCTGCGCCAAGGAGGACCTTGTCCTCCATGCCCTGTACGTCGATCTTCATCAGGATGGGCTGCTCGAGCGCAAGTTCCTCCGCGAGATCGTCGAGCCGTCTGATCTCGATCTGCTGGGGTGTGGCGGTTGCGGCGAAGGGGAAGGACTGCGCTAGTTGGCCGTCCATGGGCAGGAGAGAAGAGCTTGGCGTGAAGTCGTTGCGATAGATCTGCTCGCGGCCGTTCCTGTCGCCCAGGGCGAAATTGAAGGCACGGAACGTCTCCACCTGCTCCATCTTCTGCAACAATTGCCGGTAGCAGTCTGGAAGAGGCTCGAATGAGTACATCCTGGCATCGGGGAGAAGCCGGTGCATCTGCGAGGCAAACTGGCCGACGTTGGCCCCGATATCGAGGACCGTGCGAATCTTCCATTCGCGCAGCCAGCCATAGGGCTCGAAAGGCGAACATCGGCTGACCTCCAGCCCACAAAGGCGGAAGAAGCTCTTCAGACAAGCCTTCATCGGTCTGGACCAACCATGCGCGACTCTCATAAGCGTCCCCGCTCCTGCTTCGATGCCACCAGATTCGTCGCCCGGTGAGAATCCGTCGGCGGTTGTGCGTCCCGTAGAGATTCCCCTCGCGGCCCGAGTGAATACATCCGATACCCAAAATTCGCAAGATAGTCCCACAGATCGCGCGACCGGTATCCGAAGCCTATGGAGTTGACATCTCCTATTTCCAGGAGGATCTTGGGAGCGTCGTCGCGGGACAGGAGCCTCTCGGCGCCTCGGAGGGCCAGCAGTTCGGCTCCTTCGATATCCATCTTGATGAAATCGACATGATCGATTCCATGCTCTTCGACGTAGTCGTCCAGCCGCACCGTCGGCACTTCTTCGTATCCGACGATGTTCGCCTCGCATCGCTTGTGAGTACCGAGAGAGCCAAAAACCTCTGCTCCTTCTTCGTAACGGGAAAGCTTGGCGGTCCCGATCGTATCGGAAACTGCGAACCGGTTCAGAACGCACATCTCCGAGAGGCCATTGAGTGCAACGTTGAACTCCAGTTCATGGAACATCCTTTCGTTGGGCTCGAAGCTGTGCACCCGTCCACCCCGGCCCACACAACGGGCACCGAGGAGCGTGTACTGTCCCAGATTGGCCCCCACATCGAACAGGACCATGTCCGGCCGCAGGAATCCCTTCACAAAATTCCAACACTCTCGCTCGAACACACCGTCGATGTAGATGTATCGCCCGATGATGTCCTTGGGGTATACGCGAACCCTCAGGTCTTGGTCCAAAGCTGTTATCAAAGGCTTATCAGGGTGGTATTTGCGCATGTAGGCCCACACGAGAGCTTTCGGTTGCCAGCGGTAGCGCAACCGCGTTCGCAGGGCGTTTGGCGCTCTACGTATTTTAGACATGGTTCGCATATAGATGCCTTGGACTGCCAATTTGATGCTCCTCGGACAATTCCTGCCCCATACTATTCCTCGCTGAAATGTGCCGTAACATTCGCCGATTTTGCAGGATCGTATATATGCTCGACAATCCCATGCCAACCGCTGCCGAGATAAGAACCTCCGGCAATACCAAACAGTTATCCACCCAGGCAAACGTCAACACCAGCAGGACATTGGTTCCCGCCAGAATCGCGTAATTCATGAAACAGTGCCCGACCCTTCCCATGCCCAGCAATAGATAGTATGCCGGTACGCATGTGAGACTCAAGAAACTCCCCAGCAGGGCGATCCGGAAAGCCAGAGACAAGGGCTCCGTGAACCTATCGCCCAACCAGATCCGAAGCAACGCCGGTGCTATAAGGATCAGAATCCCGTACAGAGGCAAAGCTAAACGGATGAGCAGGCCAACACAACGGTGGTTGATCTCGCGTATTCGCGTCGTTGCCTGTTCGGCTAGGTTGGTTCCCAAGCGGCTCACTTCGGGCATCAATGCCCGAATACCCGCTTCTGCAAGACCCCTGATCTGCATGCTCCCGGTATAGGCAATTTCGTAGATAGGGATAGAGGCAACGCCCGCATAGCGGGAGAGCATGACTTTGTTGAACGGGCTCAGCAGCATGGAAAGAAGCGAACCGCCGAGCATCCCGGTACCGAAGTGTAGAAGGCATTTTCCCCGTTGAGCGTTCCAGTTCTCCATTCGTGCCAGGCGGATCGGGACGATCCGTCGAATACAGAGGAAACTCACAACATGCACGCCAACGCGGGAGACGACGGCCGCGATGAGCAGGCCCTCGATTCCCAACCCCGCGAAGAGCAAAAGACTGGCGACAATCAGTTTAACCAATCCGCCAAGCGACTGGATGCCGTTCGCCAAGTCCATCCGTCCGAGGCCGGAAAGCGTCCCCTGGAGGACTTCCGTAAGAAACACATAGATACTCAGAAGACCAACATAGGGCAGGAGCCACAAGGCGATCTTCGCGTTTTCCTCGC
>JACIVP010000003.1 GCA_014361455.1 Candidatus Methanosuratincola sp. | reverse complement strand
TCTCAGTGCCCATCTCCGGGCTCCCCCTCTCAGGGCCCGTACCCGTTATCGGCTTGGTGAGCCATTACCCCACCAACTACCTGATAGGATGCAGTCTCATCCTCAGGCGGCATACTGCGCATGAGCAATGTGCCGTTTAAATAATGAACCATTCCAGGATCCATTATCTATCGGGTGTTAGCCTCAGTTTCCCGAGGTTATCCCCGTCCTGAGGGTAGATTGACCACATGTTACTGAGCCGTACGCCGCTCTCCATCATGGCTAGGAGAGCCGACTCGCATGGCTTAGCCTCACCCCAATAGCAGTCGGGTCCGGCAGGATCAACCGGGATTAACGTCCGCAAGGCCCGTTATTACCCCAACCATATTTCATGGTTGTTTGTCGAGTCCAATGTAAGACCTAAATCGTCCCAGCGGCGTTGGCACACTGGCGTTATTCAGGTCCCCATCACTATAACCGCGACCGGAGAGCGATCAATCACCCCTCGGGCTGGGCCCGTCTGGTCATGATCAGCGCCGCCGATAGGTCGCGGTTTGCGTTGATCGCAGTTCGTGCATTGACCTACTTACCACACCTGAATATATTTATTACGCCTTGAACTCTTCCAAAGAGATCTGTTTTTCAAGCAATTTTATTAATATTGGACTAGAATAATATGAGACATTCACCTTAGCCGGAAATTGCTGTTTTTGAATAAAAAACACCATCAAAACAAATGTTCGTGTTTTTCATAGACAAAAGACAAAAAACCAAGTAACACAGAACATGTTTCATGTTTTGATCAGGTGAGCAACATGCCTCAGGAAATCAAAGCTCAAAAGGGGGACTTGGTCAGGGTCCATTATACTGGAAAATTTCAAGGGGGAAAGGTTTTCGACACCTCGTTGCAAAAAGAGGCAATCAAGGTAGGGATCTACAATCCCTCGAGGGACTACAAACCTTTGTCCTTAACAATAGGTTCGGGGCAGGTAATTCCTGGCTTTGAAGAGGCCTTAGTTGGTATGCAGGTTAATGAAGAAAAAGAGGTCGTCGTACCCCCTTCCAAGGGATATGGAGTCAAGGGCAACCATCCATTAGCTGGAAAAACACTAGTATTCAAAATCAAGATGGTTGAAATCAAAAGAAAGTGAAAATGAAGTGGGCCCGGAGGGATTCGAACCCTCGACCACTCGATTATCAGTCGAGTGCTCATACCAAGCTGAGCTACGAGCCCTCGCTGAAAAAAAGGTGAGGTCCTACAAATTTATCTTTTTCCATCTAACAAAGTTTAAATTTTGCCGCAGGTTGTCTTTTCCGAGGGCTGGTAGATTAGCGGCAGATCACCTGCCTCGCACGCAGGGGGTCGTGGGTTCAAATCCCACCCAGTCCACCAAACTTTTTGCCCTTGAAGGCAAAAAGTTTGATAAAAAACTTTTTGAATTTAATCATTTATATAAACCAAAACCAGAGAACCCCATACACCCCACCATCGTACGGTACAATGGTGAGGGGCTTGATGGGCATTTAAAGGAGTTCAAGGACTTCCTCTCGATTGACCCGGGTATACAGCCCAGGACCGTTAGCGAGCATCTGCGGGTTGTCAGGGCATTCCACAGGTCCGATTTGCCTCTCAGCAGGGGCGGGTGCAGGGCCTTCTTGGCTGGATACAGCGGCACATCTGCTTCCAAGGCAAACACAATCAAGGCCCTGAGGAAGTACTTTAGAGACTTCCTGGGGGCGTCTGATAATGAATGGAATCAAGATACCGAAGCCCCCTTCCTCCCTAATAATCCTACCATCAAAGGAGGAGCTGGCAAGGTTTCACTATTGCCTCCCCTGAAGCACCAAGCGATATTCCTGGTCCTGGCATCCTCTGGGCTGAGTAAGAGCGAAGTAAGTAAGCCCTACCCTTCACTAAGGGGCAAATTGACTTAGAGAAGAGGGTACTGGCCCTTGGCATACACTCAGGGAACACCAAAAAGAACTGGTACGTGTTCTTCAACGAAGAGGCAAAGGAAAGGCTGGGTGCATTCCTGGCAACCAGGAATGACTCGGAGGAAAAGCTCTTTCCCGTGTAGATGCCTGGCTCAAAAAGGCTTGGAAAAACCTCACAGGAGGCAGAGGTAAAGTTGGCCCACAAGATACTCATGTTCTGGTTCGCAAACGAGATGGCCGCATGGCCGTCCCAGATCGTTTCATAGACGCCTTTCGGGGGTGCATGCCCAGGAGCGTGTCAGCCAGTCACTATGCTGATTACTTGGAAACGCTTAAGCAGATCTACGACAAAGCTGGACTGAATGTATTGCCATAATGAGCAAAATAAAAAGGAATCTAAAAACCAATATATAAAATTCTAATGCAGATGGCATAATCATATTCCTTGCCATCCCATTCACTGCATGCGTCCGGCGTAATAGACCAGATAACCGGGGCATTCTTCGATCGCACTTCACTTCATCTCTTATGGGCTGCCGTTTATAACATCCCTTTCGATATGGATTTTCCCGCTAGCATTAGTCCTTTATATCTGGTACAAGCTAAAAAAAGGGAAAGTGGAAGTGGCTTAACAGCCCACATATCCATGAACTTGACGTAATCCAATATTGTGCCTATTCTGCTTGCCTGTGCCTACAGTCTCAGCAATTTTCTGATAGATTTGTTAGCGCCTGGATAAAATCAGTAATGCTAAAATGCATAATGCCACACCCACCAGAATAATGATCAGCAGCTTTACCAAATGCTGGGATGCCCAATTATGCTCGACGTTTATCTGTGCCTGGTAAACTTCAAACTCGCAGTACCCCTTATATGCTTCAGTGAATATCTCAATGTGCTTCAGCTTCACGTGGTCCAGATGGTAGTAGTCCATCATCTGCTGGATGTAAGGGATCAGGTTGATGTTGTAGTGCTTATACTCGCCTGGCTTAAGGTTGTCCGCCAATTTAAACTGCGCAACTGAATCGTTCCGCCACTCGAAAAACCAGACCTGATTACTTTGGACCCTGTCGCCGTAGTAGCTGAAGAACTGGAGTTCTGTCTGGTAGCACTTGACCTGATAATCATCTTTGAAGCCATCAAAGAAGAGGACTATGGCAACGTTAGTTGAAGAGTTATCTGGAGTATAGGCTGTGTAATTAACAAGCTTCAGGTCGATATACAGGATCAGATCGTATGTGGGGTATCCCCTCTTTATCTCTACCTCGTTATCTAGAAGTGCATGCCTCGTGCCCCAGTCATGAGGCATGAGCCCCCTTGAGATCTTGGACAAGCCCCAAGACCCGCTTGTGTCGTTTATCCACATCACGAACTTGCCGTTTACCGGGTCATATGCAGAGTCGCCAACGGCGTCGCCATTGAAGCCTCCCCATGTTTCACGTTCAACCGTATCCGGCTGAAGCCTGAAAACTGTGGGGTTGGCGCTTGCCATGGGCATTAGGAACAAAAATGCAATCAAGCCCAAGGCGCATGCCTTTTTTATAATGCCTCGCCCCCCTTATTTATCTTCGAAAAAAAAATAAAAAGGTTGTGAAAGTTTTGGTATTACTACAACATCTTCTTTAGCAACTCAAAGACTACGCTAAGCATAGCAAAGGTGATGGACAAAATATGCCCCAAAAATACTGACATCAGAAGGGGCTCGCTGAAGTAGAGAAGGTTGAGTACGAGTACCAAGCAACCGATTGCGTAAAGCGGGATAGCAGCCAATGCCTGCATAATCACCAAGAACTTCATGAATCCATGGAACCGAATCGCCTTATTTTCTTCTATAGTGATACACAATAAAATATGACATTTTGACTTTATTTAATAGACTACCATGAAGTTCAAAATCTAAACTTGTATTAATAAATTTTAATTATAAAAAACTATAAGATGCTTGTAGAAATCTTAATATAATGGCGTTTTTTACCTGCTAAAGGTGCATGCCATAAGATATGTTCTGCTGATAACTCCCATATTATCCCCATCAGTGGAAGTATATGAGGCATGCACCTAATTTATAACAATGGAGTAGACGCATTTTCCTTTTTACGAAGCGCAATGTTATGCACTTGTCCTTTGGACGAGTGACAAAGGCTCATGCGACCTACCAAGAAATCAAACAACATGGTGATTCGCTCTCCCCCTCAATTGATTCTTGTCAGCGAAGCGAGGTCAAAGAGATGTCTTTTGATAGATCAGAAGTGCATTAAAAAGCTGTAAGCAATCAGACTCAGCTAAACATTAAAAGCTTTTATCGCCCGATTACAGAAGAGAATGGTGATGTCATTTGGGATGTCAGGAACTCGATGAAACGATACTAAGAGCCCAGCTTAGAAAATCAAAATTGATCGTAGTAAAGGTAGGCGCATCATCTCTCTCAGACGAAAACGGCAGAATTGATTTTGAAAAAATGAATTCCATCTGTGTGGAGGTTTCAAATCTGCGAAGGCAGGGGATTGATGTTGTGCTAGTTTCTTCTGGGGCTATAAGGGCGGGGAAAGCGATTATCTCCGATTCCATAAAGAACAACGAGATCTCTTCGTTGCAGGCATTTGCCGCTGTTGGGCAAGTCTTGCTGATGGAATCATACCGGGATATAATGGCAGGCAAGGGTTACAGGATTGCCCAGATTTTGTTGACTTGGGACGATTTCAGAAGCAAAACTAGACTAAAGAATCTGATCAACACGATTCAGACGCTCCTATCGCTGGGCGTTCTGCCTATAATAAACGAGAATGACACTATAGCGGTGGAGGAGATAAAATTTGGTGACAACGACACTCTATCAGCGCTTGTTGCTACCCACTTAGGTTCAGATCTCTTGATAATCCTCTCTGACATCGACGGGTTATACAACGGGGATCCAGGTCTCCCCTCATCAAAGCTGATCTCGTTTGTTCCAGAGGTGACGCAAGAAATAGAAAGCCTGGCATCTTCAACGCATAAGGGGTTCGGGGGCATGAAGACAAAACTTAAGGCAGCCAAAATGGTCACCGCTATGGGGATACCAATGGTTATTGCTAATGGAAGAGAATCTGGTATCCTCGAGCGCATAATTAATGGCGAGCGAGTTGGAACTTTATTCGGACCGAGGGTCAAAAATGAAAAATAATGTGATCTTTGAAAAAGTGAAACGGGCAAAAGAGGCATCCACACTCTTGGGTAAAATTGCACCAGAAGCCAAAAACATGGCGCTCTTGAAAGCCTCAGAATCCATCTTGAAAAAGAAGGACGAACTAATGGCATCGAATAAGAAAGACATCGCGAACGCAAGCCTGCTCCTTGAAAAAGGGGAGATAACAAAATCAATAATTGACAGATTAAAATTAGACGATGCAAAAATTGAAGAGATCTCCAAAATGATCTCAAGCGTAGCGAATCTAAAAGATCCCGTCGGGCAAGTCTTATATTCCATCAAAATGGACGAGGGGCTCGAGCTCTTCAAGGTCACCGTGCCGTTTGGCGTCATATTCTCGATATTTGAGAGCCGCCCTGACGCGCTGCCGCAAATCGCTTCCTTATGCATGAAATCAGGGAACTCGGTGATCCTGAAGGGGGGGTCTGAAGCACTGGAATCAAACCGGACGCTATTTGAGATACTCGAGGAGGCGTTTGCGGCTGCAGGTCTTCCCGAAGGGTGCATCCAACTGGTAGAGGGGCGCGAGGCAATAACGACTCTTTTGAAAATGGACAACATGGTTGATCTGGTTGTTCCGCGAGGCAGTAACGAATTCGTAAGATACATACAGGAAAACACCCGCATTCCCGTTCTTGGGCATTCCTCCGGGATATGCCATGTATTCGTTGATTCGGAAGCTGATTTGACAAAGGCTCTAAGGATTTGTATCGATGCTCGGGTTCAATACCCTGCTGCCTGCAACTCGATGAAGGTTCTTTTGGTCGATTATCGCATCGCAGATATCTTCATCCCGCTGCTCTCAAAAGAGCTGATCGAAAGAGGCGTAAGGATAAAGGGGTGCCCCACGACTGTCGGCATACTGTCGCGATCCGGGATATCCGTTGAAAGCGCAGGCGACTCTGATTGGAACAAAGAGTATCTCGACCTCACTTTACCGATAAGGGTGGTCAACAGCCTCGGGGATGCAATCGCCCACATAAACAATTTTGGTTCAAGACATACTGATGCAATAATAACAGAAAACATGGAAAAAGCCAAACAATTTATACAATCTGTAGACTCCGCTTCAGTCTTCCATAACGCTTCCACAAGGTTCAGCGACGGCTATAGATATGGTTTGGGGGCAGAAGTCGGGATCAGTACAAATAAAATCCATGCTCGAGGTCCTGTTGGCTTAGAAGGTCTGGTGACTACCAAATATATCTTGATCGGTAACGGGCACATAGTCTCCGATTATGTTGGGAAAAACGCGAAACCATTTCTCCATAAGGAGATCGACCGTGACTGGGAGGCCCGGTTGAAATGATAAGCAAAATTGGTTTGATTGGATACGGGAAGATGGGCTCTTCACTCTTGATTGGAGGGATTAAATCGGGCATATTAAAGAAAGAATCGATAAAGGTGTACGACATTGACAGGAGCAGGGCAATCAGTGCTGAAAAATATGGACTGAGGGTCGCAAACTCCTTAGGAGAAATTCTAGACTCTGAAGTTTTAATTCTAGCTGTAAAACCCAAGGATCTCCCTGAACTTCTTGAGAAGAACCGTGGAACGCTCGTTGAAAAATATCCATTGCTCATATCAATAGTCGCGGGGATCAGCGTACAGAGAATACTCTCTCTTTTGGAGGGTGCACCGTTGAAGGTTGTGCGCGTCATACCGAATATTGCCGCGGCAGTCAACGAGGCAATGTCGGCTTTCTACGCAAACGAGTTTGTAAGCAAAGAGGAACTTGCGTTCGTGAATTCCCTTCTTTCCGGGGTGGGCAAATCAGTAATCGTGGAAAATGAAGGAGATCTAGATACCATTACAGGGATTAGCGGGAGCGGTCCAGCCTATTTCGCTCTCATGATAAACATCTTGGAAAATGTCGCCATTGAAAATGGTCTGAGAGAGGACTTGGCTAGGGTGATTGCAGCGCAAACCTGCCGCGGTACAGCATCAATGATTCTGGACGGGGGACACTCCTCCATTGAGCTCATCAAGATGGTCGCTTCTCCTGGCGGGACGACCCAAGAGGCATTGCGGGTCATGGAAGACAGGGGGTTCTCCAAGATCGTTTTGGAAGCAGTTGCGGCGGCAATAGCGAAATCTCGTGCAATGAATCGGTCCTGAACTATTGCTCCTGCCCCGAAAACCTAAGGATCGCTACAATCCCTCCAAAAGAATTCATCAACATTTTACCTTCATCTGTTTCTGAGGAGATGACTTCCACCCTTGCATTGGTTTTTTCGGCTAACTCTGCGAGTTCCTCTACTATGCTCTTCTCCTCCACGATTTCCATGGTCCCGCCGCACTTTTCGCATACTTCTTTTCTGAACATCGTTACGACCTGCTGTTTTGTGTACGTTACCTCTTTCAAATTGCCGCAAGAAACGCATTTCAGCTTGAAACGGGTAGTCCCAAGATCGGCAGAAAGAACAAGGGTCTTTACCATCCCTTTTTCAAGCTTGGCCCGCACCTCTTTTTCCCCATACGCGACCTGACTGCTGTCCTTAGCAAGTAGATAAAGGAAATCCTGCACAAGCTTTTTCTCCTTCAGAAAATCTACGTTCTTAAGTACATCCTTGGCATTTTCAACTAGTTCATATACCCCAGGCTCTTGGGTGTAGCTGAGATCCTCTACCGCGAGCACTTTGTTCTGGAGTTGGTAGTGCAGAAACCCACCATCATAGAACTCGTTCTTGGTTGGGCCAGGGCCACCGATGATGATCCCCTTGAGATTTGGTATTGGCAAAAATATCTTCTCGGCATGTTCCGCAACCCTTTTGTAAAACTCATGGGCTGCAATTTCAATTATCCGCTGGAACCTCCTTGCTGACTGACCTCCTGCATCGTGCTTGCTTGGGTTCCCGGAGGTTATTGTCTCAACTATCTCGATTCTTCTGCCCTTTAGCAATGCGAAAGTTGCATCACTCCTGTCCATTACAAGCAATCCATAGGTTTCCTTCTCGACGAGCATATCTTTTATGGGGTCAAGGTAAAACTTTGAATCACATCGATAAAGGAAAAGACTGATCGGCTCCGGCGGTTCGATTACGTAGGTCTCAATCTTTTCCGTGCCGGGTCCCACCCTGGGGATCGCGCCACTAAAGATTACGAGCCCATTCTTTGGGGGGGCCTTGAAGAGCTTTAGTTTTTGGATTATGCTTTCTATCGCGTCTTGGACATTTTTTCTTGTCGACTTGGATTTAATGTTAGCCGAGGTGCCCAACTCTTCTCTGAGGTTCGCCACTGCATCTGAAATCTGCCTGGTGGGTGGTATGTATTGAGAGATAAGCTCCGTTGCTTTGCCTTCTTTTGACTCGAGCTCTTCTATCAGCCTCTTTAATCTATATGTTTCGAGCGAGCTCCTTTCAGAGGTAGACAATACCGGAACCTCGGGATTCGTGAATCGTTCAAACCTTTATATAACTTATACTATTAAGTCTCATCGGTGCCCGCTTTGAGGATCACCATAAAGCTTAGTGGTCACGTTCTGTTCCCCACAATGGATGCTCAACCTAGGGTTTCCGAATACGCGAAAACCATTAGGGGGGTCGTTTCGAAGGGCCATGAGGTGCACATTGTAGTGGGAGGGGGGGCTCCAGCGAGATATTACATCCAAATGGCAAGGCAACAGGGTGCAGATGAATCAACATGTGACTTTGTTGGGATACAGGTAGCCAATTTAAACGCGAAAATTTTTTCAATAGCTCTAGGGGAACTTGGATGTCCCTCTGTGCCAACTAACTACGAGGAATTGGAAAAGGCAAAAAGTACAGGAAAGATCATAGTTATGGGTGGTCTACAGCCAGGGCAGTCTACAAATGCCGTGGCATGCGTCCTCGCGGAAAGCACAAAATCGGATTTGCTAATTAATACTACAACAGTTGATGGCGTCTATACGTCCGACCCAAGAAAAGATCCAAATGCAAAGCGCATTAGCAAAGTGGCTGCTGCAGAATTGGGCAAGATTCTGGAATCGCTCGGAACGAAGGCTGGAGAATATGCGCTTCTCGATCCTGTGGCTCTCAAGATTATCCAGCGGTCTGGCATTACCACAAAGATAATAGATGGGACGGATCCCAACAATATCCTAGCAGCCTGTAATGGCTTGGAAGAGGGGATAGGTACGTTAATCATTCCTTAACAGGTGGCCGAGATGTCAAAGAAAAGTTATGAAGAAAGGTGGGGGCCCCATAGCCACTGCGTCATATGCGGAAATGCCATTCCTGAAGGTGAGAAGTACTGCAGCGAGATATGCAAAACAAAGTACGAAGAGAATCTGAAGAATGCACGTCGGCAACAAAAAATTAGCTACTTTTTCATCGCCGCAATGGGTGTGCTTCTGGTGGTAATGTTCCTGCTATCTTTCCTGTTGGGGCAATGATTTGCTTCTATTTTTTAACAAAAACCACAAATTGGCTTTATGCTTAAATATTTCTGGGGGGTCTTATTTCCAATGTGCGGGGATGCCCTAGCCAGGTCAAAGGGGAAGGACTCAAGATCTTTAAGATGGGTTATCCTTTGGCGAAGGCCTTCGTGGGTTCAAATCCCACTCCCCGCACCAAATCCTTAAAAACACTAGCTCTTGATCATAAATAACATCATTTTAAATCTGCTAGTCGCGTTTACTGCGTGCGGTCTGTTAGCAGGAAGCATTATTGAATCGCCCTGATTCAGCAGATTCTTCTCCCCTTGGATAGTTACCTCGGCTTGGCCTTCAATAATGTAGATAAATGCGTCGTAGGGCACTGTGTGCTCGCTGAGTTTTTGCCCTTCGTCAAATGCAAAAATTGTTAGGCTGCCTGCATCTTTATCTAAAAGGACGCTGCTCACAATGCTATTGGTCTGATAATCTACAATCTCATTAGCTTTTAATGCCGTTGTGAACCACCTTCATCCATGTACAAAAAAGGGAATGATGGAGCAATCACTTGGATTTGAGATCTTTAATGAAAACATCAACGGGCACTGCAGGCATGGATAGGATCTTGAGGGTGCCTCTTGAGCCAAGCTCTGTGGATACTTTGTAGACCACTTCGTTTGATGGTGCCTCAATGATGTTCACAAAGTCGTACGGTCCCAGTGTAGCAAACTGGTGTAACACCTTTGCTCCAAGCGCCTCAATTTCTCTATTGACTTCTTTGATTCTTTCAGGCTTTTCCTTTATGGTTTTCCTTCCTTCCGCCGTCAGGTTTGATAGAAGTACATAATAGGGCAAAATTATCCCCTCTTTTTAATTTACTTTCACCTTTCTAATTAACCTTAGCTTTCACACTGAGTAGGCTTCTACCAAGTCCCTCGCGGTTATTATTCCTGACATTTCGCCGTCTTCTAAAATAGGTAGCCTCCTTACATGCCTTGATACCATGAGCTTGGCTGCCCTATGTATGCTCCAGTCTGGTTCTATGGTTATTAAGGGCGAAGAAGAGAACTTCTCCACTCTCTCCTCGAGAGAGCCGTCCTTGAATATGACCTTTGAGAGCAAGTCCCTCTCCGTGAATATGCCCCACGGTTTGCCGTTCTTGACTACTATGACCGACCCGATTCTCTCTTTCCCCATTAACTTTGCAACGTCTATAATTTTTTCCTCAGAGTCTACGGCTCTTACTTTTTTGGTCATAAAGTTCTTAACTAAAACAGACGTCTCTGGTGCCTCAGGCAGCGATTTTATCAAATCCGAAGCTGTTACTATACCAACAACCCTTCTTTCTTCGGTAACGACCAACTTGCCTTTCTGCTTTATCATCATTCTTGCGCCCTCTCTGATTGTAGCTTGTGGTCTTATGGTTACGAGTCTTGGCGAATAGACGTCAAATACCCTTACCTCGCTCGGTTTTTTATCAGCAGCAATCACTCGCGTCAGGAGATCTCTTTCCGTAACGATCCCGAGTGGCCGATCCTGTCCTTTAACGAGAAGGCTTCCTATGTGGTGTTCTCCCATTGATTTTGCGGCTTCGAGCATCGTTCTTTCCTGTTCAATATATTTCAAGTCTGTGCTCATTATTTCTGAAATATGTTTATACTTCTTATACTCGCTGTATGCCACATCTATTATGCTTGGGAACTCATCTTTTAAGGTTATTTTCATTCTCCCCCCACTTATAACTCTGATACCAAAAATATAAAAAATTCCGGATAACAATTTATAGAAGTGCATTTATGTAGAATTTAAGATTTGTTTCTGTTTTTTGTTCAAAATTTTTGCTTGTAATTAAATTATGCAATTAAAGAAATGAGGGCTTACCAGACTTAATTTTCTTTCTTTAGTTCCAATGGGCACCCGTGTCAGCCACGGCGGCTTCAAATAGGGGTGATCTGGCATCGTTATGCATTCAAGCACTGCCCCTTCGAAATACGGCCACTAAACTGTGGTTGCAAGCAAAGACCGACAGAGCATATTGCTTGTTTTTCTCTAAGAAGTATGTCAAGGCTGCCAACAGTAAAGCATCGAAGCGCGCCCGCCTTCATTCTTTGTCTCTCAGCCTCATGTTTCGATGCGGTTGATGTTTTTATTAATACCAGTTTCCCTTGCAAAAAATTAATTAACCTTATGCATCGGTTAAATACCTGCGCCTCAGTGGCTCAGCCTGGTAGAGCACCGCCTTGGTAAACCACTGATGTGATCCAGAGAGGCGGTGGTCGCGGGTTCAAACCCCGCCTGAGGCTCCACAATCAGCAAAAAGATGATCTTTTCCATTTCGATTTCAAAATCCAGTGGAGGCAAAATACGTCAAATTAGGTTTATATAATTCCACTTATTTTCTCTGAATTTGGTGGGGCTGTGGTCTAGCACGGTATGACGGCAAGGCGAAGGGGCAACCCGCGCCTCGTTAAGGGCTCCAGAGGCTTCATTGAAGAAAATATGACCTTGGGGGATGATTTTCTTCTGGAGCGACTAGAGCGGGGAAACCCGCATATCGGGGGTTCAAGTCCCTCCAGCCCCACTAAAATTCAGCATCAATCTGGGTTCAGGTGAAGTCAGGATCCCAATGAAAGAGATCTGAGGACATATTAGAATGCTGCAAATCCTGCAATGATTTTACAGGATTAGCTGATGATGTTTATATCGGAAGCGGCATTCCCCCATACTGGTCTGTGTCGATCGATAATCAGGCCGAAACTCGAGAGAACATGGCAAATGGAACAATTAGGGAAATACGGCGCGCGTGGATGCAGTGCATAGTGAAGTAAAGTGTGAACCAGATTGGTATGAAAAAATGCGATTAGAAGAACAAGAATGCAAAGAAAGACACGAACAGATGGTTGCGCATATCGGAGGCTTTTGAGATCCTATATGAAGATCATTGGCTAGACCGCGCTTTGGTTTTTGGAGCTATATGCTTCTATTTATTTTACCTACGCCTTTCTCCTTTATCCTCTAGATTATCCCTCAAGGAATGTGCTCCATAAACAGAAAACCCTGTTGGGGTAGCTCATCGCTTGATTTATGCCAAAATCTACAGCTTTCTCGTCGCAATAATGTGACAATGGTCACTGACAAATGCCACACGCGAACCTGAATATCCATTTTACTGAAGCGAAGGCTTTAGCATCAGCCGCAGGACGAAAATGGGCTCAACGAAGGAGGTAGAAAGTCGTTTATTGGTGGCACTTTGCTTGAACGGATCTTCATATTTCCGAGATTTTGTTTCCGCCTCTTGCTACACCCACGAGCCTACTTCAAGAGTGAACATGGTCAAAGACGTTGCCGCACCTCCACATCCTGTCAGTTCATATCGAAGTTGTTGCATGTGACTTATCGAATGCCTTAGACCATGCATTTACGCAGAATCGGCTTCTACTATAAAGAAATTAAAAGATCTTGCAAAAGTTTTGTCATTATCCTCCAGGGTTTATTCGTGGGCAACGGAAACGGTCAACCCTACCTCCTCCTGATGGCAGAGCCGGATTTGCTAATAATCATTTTTACATCATCACCAATCAGAACGCGGCGGCACTCTTTCAACACTCTTTGTCGGCACAGCGCTCAGCGCCTCCATTACCATTAGCTCAAGATCATTCAAACTTCTGAATGGAATCTCGTTTTCGTCCTTGAATATCTGTTTTTTTATTACCTTGGCTGCAACATCATCCATACCCTTCTCAAGCGTGAGGATGACCGACCCGGGCGCCAAATTCCTATCACTGCAGATCCCATCCTCGTCACCATCAGTTATGCCAATAATTGGAATATCGTATCTGCTCAGCAGATCCCCTGCCACTCTCGTTGTATCATCTCCGATCGTCACCACAGCCGAAGCATCCCTAAATTTATGGGCTAATCTTTCTGCATCATGATCAATGATGCAGACAACCTTCTTCTTCTTTGTAGGCATTGATCTTGGCTCTCTACTTGTCCTTCTGATAACACCACTCCGTATGATTGCTTTCTCAATGTCGAGGTTTTCCAGCCGGTTCAAAACGTGCTCTTTTACTTCGACTCCAGAAAATTGGATTTTGCCGTCTCTTCCTTGATACAGCTCAACGACTTCGCTCTTAGCCCTCCCTATCACTGTCCCGTTTACCCAGACATTCTCCCCTTTGGCAACGCCAACCACTCTCCTTACGTTCGGCGGCGTCTTGTTTTCGTTTTTTGTAGGCACAATGATCTTCTTAGACAACTTATCCGAGATCTCTCTGGCAAGTTCTTCCCCATCAGCATTCCAGCTTATTACAAAATTATTGTCCACCTGCACTAGCGGTTTTGTTATCTTGGCTCTCGAAGCCACAGCTCTACCAAATGCGATTCCTGTTTCTTCTCTTTTACAATAATTCACAAGTATTAGATGTGTTGATTCTGGATCCAGCCTAGAAATCGCCTCCGAGGGTTTTTCTGTTCTGGAAATGTCGATTCTTTGTTCAAGCCCTGCGTCTATGACCGCAATTATTCCTGTGGCTCCTCCAACATAGGCTTTAACCTCCCCGAAATTCGAAAGTAAATCTATCACCTGGATCGCCAAACCAGTGTCTATTGCTTCTGGACCATGAACAACGACACCAATCCTCATCCTGCCCGCCCCTTCCAAACTGCTATTTTAAGTCATTTTTAATAAACCTCTCTTTTATATCTCTCTTATCTGTTAATTTATGAAACAAAAGTTATAAGCAATCCTCGCAATAGATTCTAATGGTGGTAAAATGCCTCTGGCCTTTGTATTGGTTAATGTTGAAGCAGGAACAGACCGAGAAGTCCTTGAGAATATCAAGAAGATTCCTGAGGTCAAGACTGCCTACATGGTTTATGGCGTCTACGATATCATCGTGATGATCGAATCTGATACCCTTGAGAAGCTCAGAGAGATGGTTACTAAGAAGATCCGGCAACTAGACAAAGTACGATCCACCATGACCATGATAGTCATGGAACAAGCTCCATAAGAGTAAGGTTTAAAAACCCCTTGCTTTTTTTATATCTCGGTACGCCGGCCAAAGTTGGTGGGTTCCACCCGTTCCCATACCGAACACGGTAGTTAAACCACCAAACGTCTGCGATTGTACTGGACGCCGAGAGGGTCTGGGAAGCCGCGGAAGCTGGCGGCCACCTTATCTTCTAAAGCTCAAATAAACCAAATAAATATAACCAAGAAGACTATCAAAAATAACAAAATTGTGGTGAGAACGTGCTTCCTATTAATCAGGGTCTCTTCGGCGGAGGCGACATGACCTCCGTAATTCTCAACATCGTATGGATGTTGATATTTTTCGCGGTGATCATCGCTTTCAATCAGAAGTTACAGCTCTATTCCTACCAGAGGAATGTTGAGAAAGCGGTCGTCCGTCTTGAAGAACTTGCATCAAAGAGCAAGGAGGATGCGATAAACAGCATCAAGAGATTCGCCCCAGAAGGCACAGACTTACGTGGGGACATATCTGGGTTTTTGGAATTCTTCACAATAGAGCCCGTAAGCCTGGATCCTTTCGGTGTTCTAAAAAGGCTGGAGCATCTGCTTGATGTGAGGCGTTCGCGTTCAATAGAGTTTGTCTCTCAAGTTGCTCCAAAAGGGGCAAAGACTGAAAGGGAGAATGTCGAAGCAATACTTGAAGCGGCAACGGCTGTGAATTACATATACAAAGTAGTGAGGCATTTCTTACTTCTAGGCAAGAAAACAAAGAGTCTTATGATCTTCGTCCAGCTTGATATGCAGTTGCCAATGATAATGAAGCAAGCAGAGGCCTACTATAATGCGCAGAAAACATTTGCCTCGGGCAAACCTATTGGAGACGGGCTTGGACCTCTTGTTGCGTCGAAGCTTGTCTTTGGCACTGTCCAAAAGAGAATCGCAGAGGACATCGTATATTCCGAGATCGAAATAGACAAAAGGAAGGTCTTTACGCTTAAAGCCGAAGGCCCCGGAGGCGTCGTTGGAAAGCCTGGTGAGGCAGTCAAGGAACTTGTGGAGAGCTTGGAAGGGAAAGTGAGTCGCATAATAATGGTCGATGCCGCCTCAAAGTTAGAGGGTGAGACTACTGGTGAGATCGCCGAAGGAGTCGGCGCGGCGATAGGCGACCCAGGTCCTGAGAAATACAAGATAGAAGAGGTGGCGGTGAAATATAAGATACCGATCGATGCAATCGTATGCAAGATGAGCTTGGAAGAGGCATTAACAACCATAAAGAAAGAGATCGTCGAAGCATCTGATCTCATTGTTGAGAAGGTAAAGAAAATAATAAGAGAACGGACTAATGAAGGGGACACAGTAATTGTTGCAGGAATCGGAAATACGATGGGAGTGGGCCAATAGGAGTGTTTGAAATGTCAAACCATCGACAAAGAAATACGGTCATTTCAATAGCCCTTACCTTGATCGCTTTCGTACTGTTTGTATCGGTGTCATTATTCGAAGAGTTGGCAGATTCGAGTATGATGATCATGGTTGTTGGGCTATTATTGCTTGCAGCATCTTGGGTTGTATATTTCCTACCTGGCAGGTCCGCTCCTAAAGAAGAAGTCGAGAACGTAATTACCGTTATTTCGTGTAAGAGCTGTGGGCAAATCGAAGAAAGAAGCTTTGTTCAGGGGGATTACGTCTTCAAGGATATGGGTCAATGCAAAAAATGCTCTGGTCCTTCATACATAAAGTCAATATACTCTATTTCCCATAAGAAGGAATAATGCTTGAAACTGCCGCTCGTGGCTGTGGGAGGTACTTTCGATCATTTCCACAAGGGACATGAATCTTTGTTGCTTAAGGCATTCGATTTGGGCGATATTGTTATAGTTGGAATCACTTCAGATGCCTTCGCCAGGAAAATGGGCAAAACGGAGATCCAGGGCTTTAATCAACGGGTCAGTAAAGTAAAATATTTTCTGATTACAAACAACTTGATTGAAAGGGCACGCCTGATTGAACTGAATGACGAATTCGGTCCGATATTAGAGGACGCTGGTATATCTGGAATTGTGGTGACACAGGAAACGCTCAAAAATGCAGAGGCGGCTAACCGAATAAGAGCCGAAAAGAATATGCCGCCATTGAAAATCTTCGTCCAGAGCTTGGAGCTTGCGAGCGATGGCAAGCCGATCTCCTCCTCAAGGATAAGGAATAAAGAGATAGATGAAAGAGGTTGTTTGTTAAAAAGAGGTTGAGTCAGAAGAGGCGTTCAGAATGTCTCTCAGTCAGTCCGAAGCCGAATTCCTTGATGCACTTATAGAACTTGGGGGAAGGGCAGACTCCTCGGCAATAGCCCGGAAGATGGGGATCCCTGAAAGTTCTGTCTTCCCGATTTCAAGCCTATTAGCCCAAAAAGGGTATGTTAAGATTACAGAATTCATACAGGAAAAGTTCTTTTTGACCGATGAGGGGAAATATTGTGCTTCAAAAGGAATGCCCGAGACCCGGTTACTTGCGTTCTTGAGGGAAAAGGGAGGCTCAGTCCCTCTAAAGGAGTTGTCTAAAGTCCTGAAACAAAATGAAGTTTCTGCCGTCCTTGGATGGGGGAGGAGAACTGGGGCACTTTCAATTGAAAAAAAGCCCGAAGGCAATGTGATCATTCTGATGAAAGATGTCCCAATCTATTATGATCCTATACTGATAAAAATTGAAAACAATTCATATTCTCCAGACGAACAAGAGAAACCTCTTCTACGAGATCTGCTCCTCAGAGGACTAGTCACCAAAAAAGACCACAAAGAAATCGTCATCGAGTTGGTCCCTGGCACAGACCATGACCGCAAAGTAGCTGTAGGCATTCTGACTTCGGAACACATAAAGAGTGGGAAATGGCGAGAGATCACGCTCCGTCCTTATGATGTTTCCGCTTCTCCTCCTGAGCTCAAGATCGGAAAAAAACATCCTTATCTTGAGTTTCTCGAGGAAGTCAAAGCGATCTTATTCAGCATGGGCTTTGAAGAGACAGAGGGCCAATTCGTGGAAACCGAATTCTGGAATTTCGACGTCCTATTCCAGGCTCAGGATCACCCTGCTCGGGCGGTTCACGACAGCTTCCAAGTGAAGAATGTCTCAGTCGATATAGACGCCTCCCCTAAGCTAATCGAATCTGTGAGATCCGTACATGAGTCAGGAGGGAATACTGGCTCAAAAGGGTGGAACTACAAGTGGGACATGGAGGTTGCCAAGCGCCCTTTATTGAGGTCACAGATGACTGTCAATTCAGTCCGTTACCTCGACTCACATAAGGATCCCCCTGTTAAGGCATTCAGCCTCTCTAAGGTTTTCAGACCAGATGTAATAGACTCGCGCCACATGATAGAATTTTGCCAGCTAGATGGTATAATTGGCGATCGAGGAATAAATGTAAGGCATCTGCTTGGGATTCTCCAGGAATTTTCGAAACAGCTGGGATTTAAAAGAATCAAGTTCAGAGCAAGCTATTACCCGTTCACGGAGCCAAGCATTGATGCTTACGTTGAACACCCGAAGTTGGGTTGGATAGAGTGTCTTGGTGCTGGGATGTTCAGACCCGAGGTCTTGGGTCCGCTTGAGATAGATTTCCCAGTAATTGCTTGGGGCATAGGTATAGACCGATTGGCCATGATCCGGCTGGGCATTAATGACATTCGGGACCTCCATTCAAACGACTTGAGCAAGCTTAGAAATTGGGGATGGTGGTAAGCGCTGCCAGTAATATCTCTAAACAGATCAGACCTCTTGTCTCTTATAGGGAAAGATCTCTCTGTTTCGGAACTCGAAGACCTTTTGACAGCGGTGAAGTGTGAGCTGGAGACATCCAACGAAGAAGTGGTTGTGGAGGTGACCTCTGACCGGCCCGACCTGTTCAGTGCCGAGGGCGTGTCAAGAGCTATCAGGAATTACCTTGGAATCGGTTCATTGTACAGTTTTGGAAAATATCCTGCCCTACCTATCGATCTCATCGTGTCTGAATCGGTATCGAGCATTCGCCCACTGATCGTATCGGCTGCGGTAAGGGGCGTGTCGCTCAATAATGAGGCACTGAGGCAGTTGATGCAGCTACAAGAGAAGCTGCATAACACCTACGGATCCAACAGGAGGAAAGCTTCTATAGGCGTTTATGATCTTGATAAAATCCTTCCACCTATAGTATACGAAGCTAGGCCGCCTGAAGAGATCCGTTTCACTCCGTTAGAACATACTGCGGAATTGGATGGCAGAGAAATACTGGAGCTTACTCCTAAGGGAAAGGAGTATGGTAATATAATATCGAAGAGCCAGAATTACCCGGTCTTAATCGACTCCCGGGGGAAAGTTCTGTCAATGCCCCCGATCATAAACAGTGAAGATACCAAAGTATCCGAAACGACAACTAACCTGTTTATTGATGTAACCGGTCTGGAAATGAGACCGATTAGCATCTGCCTGAACATAATGATAACATCCGCTCTAGAGCGGGGGGGTTCGTTACAATATGTAGACGTAAGATACAAAGACAGGCGTTTGAGAACCCCAATTTTTGCAGAACACTTTCAAGAGGTCTCTCTCTCGAAGGCAAGGGAGGTTTTGGGTTTAGATCTCTCAATCTCCGATATTACCTCCCTCCTTAAAAGGATGGGGTATTGGACTGAGACCATCGGGGATGAGGTTGTACGGGCAAAAATTCCGCCATACCGAGTGGATATACTCCATGAAGTCGACTTAATAGAGGACATAATGATGGCATACGGTCTTAACCGTGTCCAGCCCACGTTTCCAAGGGTTCACACGATTGGGAAGCCCCTGACGGGTAGCCGACTGAGGGCAAGGATCAGGGACCTGATGATCGGCATGGGCTTTGTAGAGGTCACAACATATGTTCTGAGTAACTGCGAAATGATGGTAAACAAGCCGCAGTTGCCCAAGCGCCCCTTTGTAGAGGTCGTGAAGCCTGTATCCTCGGAATACACGGTGCTCCGTGACCGGTTGCTCCCAAAACTCTTGGACTTCATGTCGGCAAATATACATGTTGAGTATCCACAAAAAATCTTTGAGTATGGCTCTGTCGTGGTCATTGAAAATGGAACTCCAAAAATGTCGAATCATCTTGGCGTAGTCGCAAGCGGTGATCGTGTGGGCTTCGAAGAAATTCAGGCCGTGGCATTTTCACTCTTCAAAAACCTCTCTGGGAATGTCGAACTCACGAAGGCTTCGTCCACTCTCTTCATAGATGGGAGGATCGCAAGCATTTGTGTCAACGGTACGGAAATCGGTATACTTGGCGAAGTGCATCCACAAGTTTTGGTTAATTTTGCCCTCTCTAATCCAGCTGTCGCAATGGAGATTGATTTTTCAAAACTGGTCTACTTGGAAAGTTTATTTCGGGGCTGAGCGGATAGTATGGTGCGATGAAGTGGGAGCTGAGCGCAGCAGGACGAGAGCGCGGGTTAAAGGAGTCAATCGAGGTGAGCGTTAGCTCGACGATGAGTGCGACCTAACCCACACCCGCAACAGTCCTGCTGTAATTTTGCAAGAATCAACTTAAATAGATCAATCGGAAATTAATGGTCATTGGTAGCCGCCGGACATTGCCCGGTGTAGAGAGCCCATCCGAGTGGGAAGGAAATTCCCTCAATGGGGTTGGGTGTTAGCATCGGGCTACACGGCGGCTGCCGTCTAGACGGGGTAGCAGAAATGGATGCTGAATCTAGGGTCGAGCTGGTAGCCAGAAACTCTCTGGAGCTAATTACAAGGGAGGATGCAATAGCTGCATTCCAAGCATCCTCGTCTCCAAAGGGGTACCTCGGGTTTGAACCGTCCGGACTTTTCCATTTAGGGTGGCTTATCTGGGTAAACAAGTTCAAAGACATGATGGAAGCCGGCATCAAGATGACCCTCTTAGAGGCGACCTGGCACGCTTGGATTAATGACAAATTTGGTGGGGATCTCAAAAAAATCCATGCATGCGCCAAATATATTGAACATTCGTTGAGAGCGCTCGGAGTAGACCTCTCAAGGGTGAATATCGTAAAAGCAGAAGATCTGATTAAGGACAGGGAGTACTGGGAGGGTATCTTGAGGACTGGAAAGAAGCTCTCCCTCTCAAGAATAAAAAGGGCTGTAACGATCATGGGGAGAAAGGAGGACGAGGCGTCGATCGATTTTTCCAAGCTGATCTATCCCTGTATGCAAGTTGAGGACATCTTTTACTTGGATCTGGACTTCTGTTTAGGTGGCATGGATCAGCGGCGAGCCCACGTTCTTGCCAGAGAGGTGGCCGAGGCGTATTCCATGAAAAAGCCAGTTGCGGTGCACATGCCGCTCCTGTCCGCCTTACAAGGCAGTGGCAGAATGGACATTTCAGACGATGAAAATGCCATGATTGACGTGAAGATGAGTAAGTCAAAACCTGATTCCTGCCTATTCATCCACGACTTGCCCGAACAGATCCGTTCTAAGATAGCTTCTGCCTACTGCCCACCAAAGATCGTGGATATGAATCCCGTCTTGGATATTGCCAAATACATATTGATGTGGAGCAAACCCTTCAAATTACCACGGCCTGCCACATATGGTGGCGATGTCTCATTCGAAAAACCGTCTGAACTTGTCGAATCCTACCGGGCAGGTCTTGTGCACCCCCTTGACTTAAAAAATGGTGTTTCCGATGGGCTGATATCTCTGTTAGAGCCTGTTAGAGGATACTTCAGCCACAACGAAGAAGCGTCCGAGCTGTTGAATTATCTCCGTTCATGATAGTAAGATTTTTAAGTGAATTGTCTTTTTATGGACTTGATCAATATTATAGAATGGATAAGGGGTATTGTTTAACATGTGGATCACTTATTTCAGTAACAATAATTCCGCCGCCTTTGGTCTAGGTACGGCCTGATTTTTTAGGAGGCATGGCATATGGGCGGCACGCCGACAACTGCAAAGTATACCATATATGCGAATATTGAGATAGACGGGGTAGTCGACAAGCCAGATGTGATCGGAGCAATATTCGGTCAGACTGAGGGCCTCTTGGGAGAGGACTTGGATCTGAGGGAACTCCAGAAAAGTGGGCGTATTGGCAGAATACAGGTCGACATGGAGTCAAAATCTGGTAAATCGTTCGGTGAGGTAATGATACCCTCAAGTCTCGACCGGGTTGAAACTGCTATCATAGCCGCAACAATCGAAACTATAGACAAAGTGGGTCCTTGTTCAGCTAGGGTTGAGATTAAAAAAATTGAGGATGTCCGGGAAGAAAAGAGACGCAAGATAATCGACAGAGCACGCGACATATTAGTCCACTGGGAGACGGAGGGTGCCTTTGAAATAAAGGAACTTTCCGAGGAGATAATGAAGTCCGTTAGAGTTCATGCGATAGGCAAGTACGGGCCTGACAACTTACCATGTGGTCCTGACATTGATAAATCAGATACAATAATCGTTACTGAGGGCCGCGCGGATGTAGTTAATATGCTTCGCCACGGTTACAAGAACGTAATCGGAATGGATGGTGCATCCGTACCAGATACAATCAAGGATCTCAGTAAGAAGAAGACAGTTATCGCCTTTGTGGATGGCGATCGGGGAGGGGAACTGATCCTTAGAGAGCTGTTCCAGGTTGCTGACATAGACTATGTGGCTCGTGCCCCTCCTGGCAAAGAGGTCGAGGACTTGACTGGAAAGGAAATAGCAAAATACTTGCACGCCAAAATCCCTGCAGAACAATACTTGTTAATGATGGGCGAGAAGAAAAGAGAACGCGCTCCAGAGGTTGAAGTGCACACGAAACAACCTAAAGTTGAAGAGCGCGTAATAAGCTTGCCTGAACCACAAACGACCGAAGTGGTGACGCCAGAAAAACCTGAAAAACCTGCCCCACAAATAGAAATCCCCGAGGCTGACTTGGAGAGGTTACAATCATTGGTCAAGGAGCTTCATGGCAGTCTTGAGGGGATCCTGACAGACGAGAACTGGGAAGTCAAACAAAAAGTGGCAGTAAGAGAGTTGGCTGAACTGCTGCAGAACTCTGAAATAAAATACTTCGCAGTAATTTTCGACGGCGTTATCACACAGCGCTTGCTTGACATATCAAACAGTAGGGGGGTCTCCTATTTGGTAGGGGCGAGGATTGGAAACATCGCGAAGCGGCCCCAGAACATAAAAATCATGGTATTCGATGACCTCATAAAGTGAGTTCCATCACCTCTGCTGTCTCCCCGTCTTGATAATACCCTCTAATCTCTTTCTTCTTTTCAAAACCGAACTTCTGATAAAGTGATTTCGCTTCATAGTTTGACTTTCTCACTTCCAAGACGAGCTTCTTTGCATTCATTCTTGAAAGCTTGGTAATGATTCCTTTTAGGAGCGCACTCCCCATCCCCCTTCTCCTTTCATTTTCAGCGACAGCGATCGAGACTATGTGCCCTAGATGATCTTCTCTTATGACTCCGATTGCGTATCCGACAATCCTGTTTTTAGACTCAGCAACTATGATTGAACCAGGTATGAAAAAGAAGGCTTTCAAAAGACCTCTTGGATAAGGGTCTGGAAATGATCTCAATTCGATCTGGTGGATCGCGTCCAGTTCCTCCGGCCTGGCATCCCTTATATTGTACCCGAAGTCAGACATAGTAGGACAAGCAAAATTCAAAAGGGCATCAAATATCGTTATTGGAACGGTGCTGAGGGTGCGTATAATAGAATCAGACAAGAAAAAGGGGTGGGTTGAGGTAGATGTGGAAGACGAGGATGATCTGTGGCACCTATACAACATGATAGAGGTTGGAGACCAAATTTGCGGGCATACGACCCGCGAGATCAAAGTTTCGAGGGGGGATGTCGAAGAGCGGGTAGGGAGAAGGCGAGTTTTCATGTGCATTATGGTCGAAGACACTGGGATCCAGAGCTTCACAGGAAAACTTAGGATCAGGGGCAAAGTTGTTTCGGCCCCAGAGGATATGAACATACTGGGATCTTATCACTCATTTGCTGTGGGCCAAAGAGACCATTTAAGGATAATCAAAGCGAATTGGTCTTCATTCTTTGAGGAACGCCTAGAAAGGGCCCTTAATAAATCAAGACCGAATGTAATTGTCGTGACCATCGACGATCAGGAAGCAACAATTTACCTGATAAAGGACTACAAAGTGCATGAGGTTGTATCGATAAAATCAAACATGCCTGGCAAGTACTTGGAAAATTCTGACCGAACCTCCTTAAAGTCAAAATACTTCAGTTCAAT
The DNA here is from genome assembly GCA_014361455.1 of Candidatus Methanosuratincola sp. Taxonomy (GTDB): domain Archaea; phylum Thermoproteota; class Methanomethylicia; order Methanomethylicales; family Methanomethylicaceae; genus Methanosuratincola; species Methanosuratincola mesotaenarum. The sequence continues at coordinate 113,343 of JACIVP010000003.1, read as the reverse complement.
AGAAAATGAGCTGATTAGAGTAATGAAGGACGTGCCCCATAATGTAGTCCTGGCAGGTCCAGGCTTCACAAAAAATGAACTTGCAAAATACCTTAAGGAAAAACATCGTACCCTCAACATATTTGAAGAGTCGACATCGACTGTCGGCTTCCCTGGAGTAAGAGAGGTGATTAATAGGGGTGCCATTTCAAAAATATTGGCCGATACCCTGATAGTACGAGATTCCAGATTGGTTGATGAAGTGCTCTCAAGGCTTTCAAGAGATCCAAATCTAGTCGCATACGGACTTTCAGAGGTCGAAAGGCGTGTTAACGCAGGCGCAGTCGAGGCCTTGTTGGTGTCAGATCGTCTGATAAAGACCGCACCTATAACAGTGAAGAGGGATCTGGAAGAGTTGTGCAAGACTGCAGAGAGATATGGCGGCAAAGTTTTTTTCATCGGAAGTGAACACGAAAAAGGCGCTCAGCTCTATAATTTGGGCGGAGTTGTCGCTCTGCTACGCTTTAAATTTAGTTAACACGGGGATCCAGCGAACTTATCCCTTGAAAATGTTGGGTATGACTGGACGTACTCAAAGATCGCGCCTCTCATAAGCTTCCTTGCGGGATCTAAGAAATTCCTGTGCAGCTCCAACGCCCCTCCGTCGTCTGATATACCGATAGCGTATAATGGGACTGCAAAATGCAGATGGAGTTCTTTCCTCAGCATTCTGGTGCTGCCCGTATCAGTTCGTACTACCACCTTTCCAACAAGGCCGTCTTCAAAAACCTCTTCATAGGGTCTGCGAACGTTCTTTGCCCTTCTGAGCAGCCTCCTCTTTGTCTGTATAGAGTCCTTTACATATGTGGGGCAGTAGTTTATTGGTAGCGAGATCCCTTCCAATTCAGCCCATTTGATCACATGCAGGGCAGCCTCCTCGCTGCCCTTGACGGCTGACATCTCTCCATTTTCTAATGCGAAACCGCGCTGCTTCAACTGAAGCGCGTTCTCTGGCGAGAATTCCAATTGATTCAAATTCAGAAAATCCGCTTTAATATTCTCGAGGTATCTTATGAACTCCTTCAGCTCCCGTTCCCCGCCTGGAATTGATGGCGCCTCAGCCCCTGCGCACATTCCAAGTGCTTTAGCAACCGCTATCCTATCCCAAAATTCTCTTCCTGGATGAAACCTGATCTCATCAAGCCCAGCCTCCTTTAGCTTAGTCAAGAGGTCTTTACCTGCATGCATGCCGTTGGTATAGAGATGTATGTGGTGCCCGTCTCCAAACTCCCTTTTAAGCAGTCTTATGTACTTCAGAGTTCTCTTGGCCCTTATCAACGGGTCTCCTCCAGTCATGCCTGTACCTTCCGCATCGATAGCCCTGCACTCAAGGATGATATCAAGATCATTTTTTACTGGGGTCTCGTCTGCATAGACCACATCTTTGCCTTTCCTGGACTTGCTAAGCGGGCAATAATAACAGTTTTTGTCGCAAAGGCCTGTGACGAAGAGCACCATTTTGCTCCCGTCTAGGCATAACTTGCACCCTTGAGGAAGAGCTCTATCCATATTGATCAGGTGAATGCTAATGATATTAAAACTGCTGGTTTTTGAACTTCAAAGAAGTATTTCCGAGACAAATGCCATTGCTATCGCACCGATTACCAGCTTCTTCCCGGTGTAGCGTGAGAATCCTGAAGCCCACATTACAAAGCCAGCCAGCCCAACTATGAAGTAAAGTGTTTTTACCACATATTTCATAAAGCTGAGTAATGTGTCGGAAAACCAATCGAGGTTGACTTTGAAGAAATTCAACCATTCCTCCACTACACTATGAAATTTGTCTTGTATCAATTCAGAATCTTCTTCGCCCCTGACTTCTGTGATACAAGCCGAAATAGAGATCAATACCACCAAGATTAAAACTGGAGTGGTTCGTTGGCCGCTCACGTGTTGCCCCCAACAAACTGCCCCACTATTTAATCCCTGAGGGCAATGCACCGTGCGCACTCCCGATGGTCAGCAAAACAGCATTCGTGTGCTGCCTTTTTTATCTGATTGTTCGTGGGTCACTGCCTTCCTTTTCCGAAATCATTTTCTCCCACGCTGTTGGAGGAGCCTCCTTAGACTCGGGTCTTTTGAGAAGCGTTCCATCAACACCCCCTCAAAGGTCTCCCCCTCTCTTAGCACTTTTTTGAAAAAAATTCCCGTCCTGCCCTTTTGATCTCTCCTCGCCAGAACCCTGACCCTCTCAAGCACCACCTCAAGGCTCACACCCACGATCTTGGCCGCCTCGACCTCGTATGTGAGGACCGATCGCTCTGCGTGCCCGCGCTCGGTGGGTTCAATCAACATGAGCCTCTTATCGATACCTGCAACCCTCGTTCCGGCTGCGAGTTCTGAAGCACCAACTTCCCCTCCAAATTTATAGAACTCCCTCTCCTTTCCTCTCATTGGCAATAATGGGAACGTGACCTTGAGCGTCTGATCGATATAAATTGTTGCTTTCACTGTATGTACCGGAGTTGCTTGGCTCACTTCCCTGCTCTCCAATGAAAAACCGCTTTTTACCAGCACCCCCTCTATAATGAATGAGTCGATAGTTTCTGGAACAATGATGTCGACGTCGCTTTTGGCATTAACGTCGCCCCTCGCGATGCTCCCATATGCTCTTCCTTCAATACAATGCTTGTTCAAAGCATTGATCACGCCTAGCGCCTTTGCCCTTAAACGACCCAATAGTTCCCAATGACTCTTGTCGTAGACAACCTCTCTGGATTCATAAGGCGGTGCAACTTTCTTTGCCATTAATGCCACTCATTCTACACTTGAACTAACCCAGTCCAAATAACTCTTGAGCCCTCCTGAAATCTCTAGTGCAATTATTTCAGGCACCTCGTAACTGTGCAGCTCAAGAACCCTTCTTTTCATTCTCTCGAAGACCCTCTGTTCGGTCTTTGCTATCAGCATGGACTCACCACTCTCCTCTACCCTGTCTTTCCACCTGTAAATCGATCTGACTGGAGAAATTATGTTTACACAAGCAGCCAGTTTTTCCTCAACCAAACGCCTAGCGATCTCTTCTGCCTCCTTCCTGTCTCCGACAGTTATAAGAGAGACAATACTCATCGACTATCACCGGATAAACTGTTGTTGAACCGTTCTAATATTGTTGGGGGGAATCTGGTGGAATCTTGGGTTGTTTTTTTGGCGGTACTGCTCTGCTTCTGGACGATTGTCTACATAGGGAGGCAATTTCTTCCAAAAAGCTTCGAGGTGCATCCGTTTCTGATGATGTGGAGGACGACCCGATTCAATTCCTTGATAGATCGGGTCGGAAGGGCTCTCCGGCCTTTTTGGAAAGTCTTCTGGACCTTGGGAGTTGCCATCTCGATCGGAGGCATGGTCTACATCACATACATACTGTGCAGGAATCTTTTCTACCTCTTCTTCAATACCGAGTCGGCAAGCCCGGTCTCGCTATTGATACCGGGCATTACGCTCTCCCTCAACTTCAACACCTTATTCTTCTTTGGCTTGTCTTTGGCAATCATCATAATATTTCATGAGTTTTCACATGGTGTTGCTGCCAAGGCGGAAAACATACAGGTTAAGAGCACAGGCCTTCTCCTACTTGCGGTGATTCCTGGCGCTTTCGTTGAGCCTGATGAGGAGAGCCTAAATAAAGCCAAGAGATCGGCTCAGGCCAGAGTATTCAGTGCCGGATCGACTACAAACATCCTTATGGGTCTTATTGCCTTGGTTCTTTTGATTAACTCAAATTTGGTTCTTGCACCTTTGTACAGCACTGACCCCAGCGGCCTCCAGGTCACCGAGATCGTGCCCGGCTCACCTGCCGATGGCATTCTCAGAACTTGGGATGTGATAAAGAACATAAACGGCTCCCCTGTCAAAGACGCAGACTCTCTTACGTTGGTGCTCTCAGAAATACCTCCAAACTCCACTGTCCCTTTCCTGATACTCCGAGACGGAACGAGCATAGAGCTCAACTTTACGCTAGGCCAATCCACCACGAGGAATGCGTCCTACATAGGGATAAACTCGTTTCCCTACTATGAACCAAGATTTTCTTTCGTGCCATCCATGGGTTCCTTCTATATTCTTGGTTCACTATCATGGTTTTACCTGCTGTCGATAAACATAGGTCTAATCAACATGATGCCAGTGACTGGGCTTGACGGAGATAAGCTATTAGCAATACTGCTCAGAACGCTATTCAGAAGCGAAAAAAGAGCCGCCCAATTGTCGAATACACTGCGATGGGCCTGCCTTATGATCCTGGTCCTCAACATCTCAATGAGTTTCGTCCTGTTCCCATCGTTCAAATTTGGCTAGCTGATTGGTGAGCCACGATGCCAAATCAGGAATGCCGTTGCGGAAGGCCGTGTTTCTACTTTAGAAGACAGTCCGGCGAAGCACTTTGCAAGCAGTGCTTCATGAGGAGCGTAGAACGAACTGTTTTCAAAACGATAAAGAGAGAGCGGCTCTTCACGCCGGATGACCGGATCATGATCGCTTTGTCAGGAGGGAAAGACAGCGTAGTTCTAGCGCATGTCCTGTCAAAGATCGAGAAGCGGTATGGCGCAAAGCTTTTTGCGGTTACAATAGACGAGGGCGTCCGCGGCTACAGGGAAGAGGGCATCAGAATCGCAAAAGATGTAACCAATAAGCTTGAGCTCGAGCATTTTATATTCACTTTCAAAGAAGCCTACGGGTACAGCCTCGAAGAGATATACGGGATGGCAAGATCAAAGGGAATCCCGCTTCTGGGGTGCAGTTTCTGCGGAATACTTAGAAGGCGCCTGCTGAATGACTTGGCATTAAAATTAGGTGCAACGAAGGTGGCAACTGGGCATAACTTGGATGATGAAGCTCAAACCTTCTTAATCAACGTGTTTCGTGGGGATATCGAGAGGATTGGCAGGGCAGGCGCAAGGCCTCTTGTGGTGAGGGACGGCTTTATTCCCAGGGTCAAGCCGTTGCGTTACATCCCAGAAAAAGAGATCGCTGTTTATGTTTATGCGAAGGGCTACAATCTTTACCAAAATGAATGCCCATACGTTCGGGCATCGCTGAGGGATGAGATAAGGGATCTTCTGAATCGCCTGGATGCTGACCACCCTGGCACAAAACATTCGATAGTAAATGTGTCTGACGCACTTTCAAAATTTCTAGAAGAAAAAATTGTCGCCTCAAAAATGGAAAGCTGCACTTTGTGCGGTTCGCCGTCAAGTAGGAAGATATGCCGCACATGTGAAGTGTTCTCGTTGCTTGGGATTAGGAAGACGTCCGTTTGAACCTTTTCCGAAACAAACCACCGCGTGGGGGTTACTCTGCGATATCCTGATAAACCACTAAGTGGATGAATCAAGTGGTGCGGTAGGGAGGGCTGGAGGGCTCGGCCTCCTCTGCTCTACAAACGGTCGTAAAGGTAGGGCCAGTAACTCTGGGAGGCGGCAAAACCAGCAGCGATGTTGATGGACGTGCAGCGTGGAAGTCTCGCCCTGTGGGGGCATTGGCGCGGACAAGGTCCGTCCGGAAGGATGGGCACTCCGCTTGCTAGGTGAAACGGGTTAGGCCCGGAAGGGAGCGGCCCTAAGCCTAGACAGTGCCGTTCACAGGATAACGGGATGGATGCTGGGCGTCCAAAGGCATTGCTGTGCAGGCTGCCCACTCCTGGGGGGCTGCCGCACCATTTACAATACAAATAAAATATTTAACTGACCCTGACATTTCTTGGTCTCAAAGCCTGGGTTGCCTAGCCTGGTAAGGCGATGGCTTGCTAAGCCATTGTCTGGCAACAGACTCGTGGGTTCAAATCCCACCCCAGGCGCCATTAAAACTTTTTTGAGAAAAAGTTTTATCAATAACCCTAAAGCCTAATTCTCAATGATCTTGCCCAAACGGCTGATATATTCGGTTGTTACCATCTCGCCCTTGGCTGTACTGGTTGTAGAGATACGGTCTTTTTCCAACTTAACTGGATGTGATTTCTGGCGGTCATTCGATGGCGATTTTTAAGGCATAGTTAACCCTTGCATGGGGCTACCGATTTGCCTATTTAGCCGTTAGTGCTTACTTTCGACCGGAATAAAACCATCTTTTATTGAAAGCCAGTCGAACTAATCCTTTATTTCTATGCTGAGTATCAAGTTCCTTGAACCCTAGCATACGCGATCTATCTTTTCATTATCGGGCATATGCCTTTTCATCAAAATGATCACAGTTAGAAAGATCTCTTCTCCACTATCTTTACATCAGACGCCTTATCAAAATGGTATTTCTAACGGGGATGCGAATGCTCCATTACAGTTCAGAATTTTACCCGCTCCCGCAAACCTCGGCTGGCGAAGGTGTAGAAAAAGCGTAAGAGCCTGCCCTCGCCGTTCGTGACCTTGATCTTGCACACAGCAGTAGCCTTCCCTGAGCTCTCCTCGTACTCTTCCGCGGTCAGGGCCTCGCCCTCATGCGCCCGTCTCAGGCAGTTGACGTTCATTGCCAACGCGAGAGACTTCTGCCAGAGTTGCACGTGGCTGCGAATGCCACATCAGCGGGCGCGTAGATCACCGACCCGTGGGTGGCACCGTAGGCATTGAGCATGTCCATCCTTACTCCCATCTTAATCATGCACGATCCCGGCTTGGACTCGACCAGTTCCATACCGTAATTCTGCGCCATCATGTCGTTCTTCACGAGGTCTTTCATGTCCAAATACGGTTCTTAACGGTACAAAAAATATCCTGACTCTCTTGGCCCTCAATATTTAGGGCGATTGGCTAATTCAAGGAACCGGTTGTAATGCCAGACCGCCCCCACGACACTGGGCGTCACTTACTTGGTATCCTTGAGTTCGGCATGCCTGAAGCACCGTACCAGGTGGTCGTTGACCATGCCGACTGCCTGTATGTACGCATAGCAGATCGTCGGCCCGACAAAAGTGAATCCGCGTCCCTTCATGTCTGCGCTCATCGCCCTAGACTCCTTGGATTCCGTCTGCATCTCCAAGGGCCCCTCCAGCTTGTGCTGTATCGCCTTCCCGCCGACGCCCCCCACCATACCTCTCAAACGAACCAAACTCCTTCTTCGCCTCGATGAACCGCTTCGCGTTGTTTACGGCTGATTCTATCTTCCTTCTGTTCCTGATCATTCCAGAAGCCCCTATGATGCACTCGAGGTCCTTCTTGTTGTACTTGGCGACTCTCGGGGATGAATCTTGAACGCCTTTCTTAATGCCCCCTCTTCTTCAGTACTGTTCCCCAGCTCAGCCATGCTTGGAACACCTCAAGCACGATGTGTTCGAAGAGGAAGCCGCCGTCATGAGACGGGGTGCTCAGCTCCTTGTCTTGGTGCTCATGTTCGAGCGGGTCCTTGTCCCCACAGCACCTTAACCTATCCTATAGCATGTTTTCAGGCCCCTTTCATGAGCAATTAGGATTTTTAGTTCTAACAACGCTGAGCGGTGACGCCGAGCGATACTTATAATAAACGGCTGGATGATTTCATCTTTCACGCGGGGCTGTAGGCTAGCTTGGTCTAGACTGTCAGGCTTGGGCCCTGGTGACCCCGGTTCAAATCCGGGCAGCCCCACCATCAACCTCTGCAATCCATTCTACTTTGGAAGTTAGGTTGGGAAATAAAAAAGGGAACTAGCTGCTCTGCAGCCTCTTCAGCCTCTCTTGCTTTTCGGCAGCAAGCTTTGCAAATGTCTTCTTGACGTTGGGCAAAAATCCCAGCTTTTCCATACTATCTTCATAGAATTTCTTGGTCTTGCTCTCGATCTCAATGGCCTTCTTTATGTTTTCTCTTTCTTCTGAGGAGATGCTTTGGTCCATCTTGTAATTGTTGCCATCAATGCCAGTTATTGCCTCAAGGACCATCTCTTGTATTTCCATGCGCCTGGTTCGTTCAATCATCTGCTTGTTCTTCTTTGAGGCAGTAGCGAAGTCGCCGAATACCTTCTGAAGATCAGGTGAGGCTTTTTTCGCCGCCTCATCATAGAAATTAGTGGCGGCCTCCTCTAACTCGGATGCGAATTTTAAAATTGCACCGAATGTCCCTAGCTGCACCTCAGAACCACCTGGTTATTGTGACCTTCTTCTGTGTATAGAACTCGACCGCGTCCATCGCCTGGGCGTGGAGGTCTCCGAAGAAAGACTCCTTCCATCCGCTGAACGGGAAGAACGCTATTGGCGCCGGGACACCTATGTTCACTCCTACGTTTCCTGCATTGACCCTGTAGCAGAATTCCCTGGCATGTTTCCCGTTGCTGGTGAATATTGCAGAAGCATTCCCGTAGATCGAGGAATTTGTGAGTTCAATCGCTTCGTCGAGGGACTCTGCCTTCCTTAGGCACATCACCGGACCGAAGATCTCCTCTTTGAATATGGTCATGTCCGGAGTCACTTCATCGAAGACTGTCGGCCCAACAAAATACCCATTGGGATAGTCGTCGCACTTGAACTTCCTTCCGTCAAGCAGGAGCTTAGCGCCCTCTTCGACGCCCTTCTCAATGTATTCAATTACTTTGTCCAGTTGGCTCTTGGACGCAAGCGGACCCATCTGGGCCTCCGGATCGAGCCCGTATCCTATCTTCACCTTTGACGCTGCCTCTACGAGCGCTCTCTTGAATGGTTCATATGCCTCCCCCACAGGTATAAAGTTCTCACCTGCGAGGCACCTCTGCCCTGTGCAGCCACACGCCGAAGTTATGCATGACGGGATCACGTTCTTCATATCTGCATCGGGCATTATTACAATAAAGTTCTTAGCCTGGCCTTGGCACTGTGCCCTCATTCCAGTCTCAGCAGCCTTCTTGTAGATGTGCCTTGCCACCGGGGTAGAGCCAACAAATGAGACTGCCTTAACATCGTAGCTTGAAAGCAGTACGTCAGAGACGTTCCTGCTCCCGTTTACGAGGTTAATCACGCCAGGCGGGAACCCTGCCTCTTCAGCGAGCTCAATGATCATATTGGCAGTGATTGGGACTTGGCTTGAGGGCTTTAGTATGAATGTATTTCCGCAGGCAACAGCGAGCGGAAAGAACCACAGCGGGATCATTGCCGGGAAGTTGTAGGGCGTAAGCCCAGCACAGACCCCGAGAGGCTGCCTTAAGTAGGCCTCGTCGATTCCTTTTGCGACATCCTCCTCAATGTCTCCTACCATCATCATCGGGATTCCGCAGGCCAGCTCCACCGTCTCTATGCCTCTCTTTAGATCTCCCCTTGCCTCATCAAGGATCTTTCCATGTTCTTTCACAATAATTTCAGAGATCTTTTCAAAATTCTGGTCAAGAAGGCTCCTGAACTCAAAGAGGTACCTCACTCTAATTGATGGCGGGGTACATCTCCAATCCCAAAAAGCTTCCTTTGCTGCTTTGATGGCTTCATGGACCTCGTCGTTCGTTGACTTTGGCACCTTTGCAAGGACTTCTAGGGTGGCTGGATTCACGACATCTAATGTTTCAGCACTGCTAGATTCAACCCATTCTCCGTTTATGTAATTCTTCAATACCTCGACCAATTCAAATCCTCCATTTTTTCGGTTTTATTGTCAGATGGTCATAGCTTTAAGTGAAAATTCATTTACGGTATTTAAACTTTTATCATGAACTAAAATAATCTATAACTATAAACCGCTTTTAATGCGCTTCTTTTTACTGGAACGCCTTTTATAACTGAAGCTTAATTAAAATTCACAGGCGATAAATTTGAGGCTGCTTCGTACAGAAAAACTCATGATCATCAGATTCGATGAGGGGGAAGAGGTGATCTCTTCGTTCGAGAGGCTTGCCAGGGGTGCAAAGGTTCATTCGGCGGTCATTCTATCCTTCATTGGCGCATTGAAAAATTCCAAGATAATAGTGAAGAAAGGGGTGGAGAAGGAGATCGATCAGCATGTTGAGGCAGTAGGAAACGGGAACTTGACTCTGCTGAGTGGGCAGCCATTCATCCATCTCCACGTCGCTTTGGGCAACGAAGCTGGCTCTTGGGTGGGCCACCTCCTCAAAGGTGAAGTCGATATATTCTGCGAGGCAGTTCTGGAACCTCTTCAGCCTCAAATTCGACGGGAGTACGACTCTGAATTGGCTGAAAAAGGAGTTACTGTGCCATTCCGCTTGGACTTGGGGTGATTTGCTTGACATTGCTGTCAGATACTAGCATACTAGGTTATATCAACAAAGGGGCGCTGAAGATCGACCCCTTCTCCAGCGAATGTCTCTCCCCATCCGGATACGACCTGAGGGCCGGATTTGATTTAGAGATCCCAAAAGGTTCTCATGCACTTATTAGTACACTCGAGAGAGTCGAATTGCCATCCTCGATTGCAGGGCAGTTGTTCATTAGGTCGTCCTTCGCACGCGAGGGCCTTCTGGGCAGTTTTGCTTTCGTCGACCCAGGATTCAAGGGGCAACTCACAATTTCAATTGCAAACCTCGGTCTCAGGGGCGTATGGATCTCACAAGGCGAGCGTTTGGTGCAGATTGTCTTCAATATGTTGGATTCGCCCTCTTCACACCCGTATTCCGGGATGTACCAGGACAGCCGAGGGATAGTGGGCAGCAAGAGAGATTTTCAATAGATATGTAAAATTTATAATATGATTGTTACTTAAAATTATATCGTCTATGGAGATGTATATGAATGAGCGAGGAGACCCGCTACGAATACCTCAAGCGCCAGATCCGCGCAGTTGAGTTTCTGAGACTCACAAAAAGCGTAAAGTCGTACCAGGAACTGATGCGGCTTACTGGTATTCCCATAACCGTTCTGAACCGATATGTCAAGGGGCACATTCTGCCAAGCCCAGAGCGGGCCGCCTCAATCCTAGAGAAGCTGGAAAAAGGTTATGATGTCACCAGCCATATAATGGACAAGATCTCATTTGACAAGGGTGGTTTTCTCGACAACACAAAAGTCCTCGGGGACACCCTGCTCCTGAGGTACGTCGCCGACCACGTGGTGCAAAGACTTGCAGGGAGAAGGGTGAGTAAAGTGCTTACGGTGGCTGTTGATGGGATACCTCTTGCTGTCCACATTGCGTCTTCATTCAGCGTCCCGCTTCTATATGCGAAGAAAGAGAAGGAAATTGGTGTATCAAATTTTATTGAGGAGACCTACACCGTTTCAAAAGCCGGCATACAAGTCTCCCTTTATCTGCCTAAAGATGGGATCGAAAAGAGGGACAGCATATTGATCACCGACGATGTTGTCCGATCCGGAGAACAACTTAAAGCTCTAGTCAATATGGTCAAGCGAAGCAAAGCAGAGATCGCAGGTGTATTCGTGCTCATTGCCGTGGGTGAAAAATGGAAGAAGGAGATCGACGACTCAGTCAACTATCCTGTTTATTCGATCGCCACCATTCCTGAAAAGGACTGAGAGGTCATAAGGTGGACGGGTCACCCCGAACTCGGTGATTATTGCTGAGACAAGGTGCCCTGGCGTCAGATCAAAGGCGGGGTTCAAGACCTCTGTGCCATCGGGGGCTATCCTGACTCCTCGTACATGCGTGACCTCTGATGGCGCCCTCTCTTCGATGACAACGCTCTCCGGGCTTCTATCTAGGTCGATTGTAGAGAGTGGCGCTGCGACATAGAACGGGATGTCGTGGTGCTTGGCAAGAACAGCCAAGCCATAGGTTCCGATCTTGTTTACGACATACCCCTGCCTCGTTATCAGATCCGCACCTACAATTACCTTCTTTACGAGCCCTTTTTTCATTACATACGCAGCCATGTTATCTGTTATAAGCCTGAAAGGGATCCCATCATGCTTCAGCTCGAATGCAGTTAGCCTTGCCCCCTGGAGCAGCGGTCGCGTCTCTGACGCATACACGATGAACTTCCTCCCATCCTTGAAAGCGGTTCTTATCACTCCTAGTGCGGTTCCATATTCAACACACGCCAGTGCTCCTGCATTACAATGTGTAAGGATCCCATCCCCATCAGATATCAAATCCGCTCCGTTCTCTCCGATGGCCTTGCATACGGAGACATCCTCCTCCGCAATTGCCAAAGCTTCATTTATGATCTTTTCTTTTAGGTTCTCGGCCGTTTCATCCAAGAGGTCTTTCCAAATCCTTCTCATTCTTTCGAGAGCCCAGAAAAGGTTCCTTGCAGTCGGTCTCGTTGATCTCAGCCTGTTATGTGCCGCTTCCAAACTAACTTGCAATTCATCTTTGCTACTGCATTTCTTTGCAGCAAGAGCTATCCCCATGGCTGCCGCAACGCCTATCGCTGGTGCCCCCCTGATTTCCATGCACTCAATGGCTTTCGCCAGCCTCTCATAATCTTCGCATCTGATTATTTTGAGCTCGTTGGGCAGGGCATTTTGGTCGATTATTTGTACACAGTCATCTTTCCATTCGATCGTCTTTATCAACAGTTAGCCCCCTGACAAACCAACTATTTTGTCCACTATGGTTCTTAACCCGCCCCTAACTGGACGACTAAGCCCCTTCCCGAAATCTATCGTTTTCGGCTGGATCCCAAGGAGCTTTATCTTTACTCCTGGAATCCCCTCCCTCAGTATTGCGAAGAGGAGCCTTAATGATTGCTTGTGGGTTGAGAGCGATCTCTCAATCAGCTCGCCGCCGTCAATAAGTCTGAACTCACCGGGATCCAGCCCCATGTCAACGGCATCGATGAAGAGGATGTGGCTTGGCTGGAACCTCTTCATCTCTGAGGTGAAGTTCTCCGGGACTGCACCACAATCCATGACAAGGACGTCCCTTTTCAGCTTTCTTCTAAGCATCCGGGCTGCTGAACAACCTGCAGCATCGTCCCCCCTCATCCTGTTTCCAACCCCGGCTATCACCAAACGCTTATAGCCTGCCAAAAACTTTGATAGATCCTCCTCGAAGGGCATATAGATAACCTCTCGTTTACTTGGTCTTAAAGGTGTTCTCGTTGCCAGAACCCCTGCCTAAAGCTGTCCTAAGCGGGAACCAGTGTATAATTAGTGGACTCGATGCAGACAGGCTGCACCAGCAAGGTGCCGTCGGGACCTTAGAGAAAGGGGCCCTCAGGCTGAACGATGTCGAGATGCTATATTTGGTGGATCGCGAAAAAATCACTGTGTGCGACGAGCAAGGGGTCATCCTTGAATTTCCTTCTTTGTTGAGGTTGCTTGAATGTTCTGAACCAGATATCTGGCTGAAATTTCTTCTCTACTCCGATCTAAGGAAGAGGGGCTATGCCGTAAAGCCTGGCTTCGGCCCAAAATTGGAATACAGGGTGTACGAAAGGGGGGCCTCAGTCGGAAAAGAGCCGGCCAAATATCTGGTCTATGGTCTGGTCGAAGGGAAGACCGTCAGGGTTTCAGAAATTGCTTCCATATCGGAGTCTGCCAAGCTTTCTAAGAAAGATCTTATCTTGGCGGTCATAGATAGGCAGGGTGAGATCACTTACTATGACACAACCGAAGTCACTCTGTGAAAGATCTATTGCAATTCTCCGGCTCATGCGCCCCACGAACTCCTTCATGATGGGGATTGCGGTCATAATAGGCGAGATAGTGGTCTTGGGCAGGATCCCCTCCATTTTCGAGATGACCCTCGGCTTCTCGGTCTCATTTTTCCTAACCGCCTCCTCAATGGCACTGAACGACTATGTTGATTTTGAGATCGATAAGGTGAACCAGCCAGATCGCCCACTGCCATCGGGTGCGATTTCGAAAAAGACTGCGCTATGCATATCTGCAGTGACTGGGGCAATCGGCATAATCTCTGCATTGCCCTTCAGGGAGAGCGCAGTCTTTCTAGCAGCCCTGACCTTCATCTTTTCCACACTGTACAACCTCTATGGCAAAAAGACTGGTATCTGGGGCAATTTGGTTGTCTCCTACTGCGTCGCGGTGCCTTTTCTCTACGGGGGCATAGTCGTTCTGGGGTCTTTCAATGTGACCTCTGTGGCATTCTTCCTTCTTGCATTCCTCGCCAACACAGGGAGGGAGGTGACCAAAGGCATAGCCGATATGGAAGGGGACAAGCTGCGGGGCATCAGGACTGTGGCTCTGGTTAGGGGCGAAAAAGCTGCAGCCACACTTTCTGTGATCTTCTACCTCACTGCAGTCGCAATAACCCCGCTCCCGTATATCTTCGGGCAGCTCGGAATAGCTTACCTGTTGCCGGTCGCAATTGTCGATTTGGGGTTTGTTTTCTCCTCCTATAGGATCATGAAGGATAACGGGAGGGGATCGGCATTACGGGTGAAGAACCAGATCAGGTATTGGATGATTTTGGCACTACTGGCCTTCTTGGCTGGGGGGCTGCTGAGTTGACCCATCAAGCTTTCTTATCAACGTGGGCACATCTTCCAGTCTGACTTGGTGCTCTATCTTTCTATGCATCTCCCTGAGCTTAAATGCACCCGTTCTGAGTTCCTCGGGCCCCACCATCATGACGAAAGGAATACCCTTGGAATTGGCATACTCGAGCTGCCTTCCAAGCTTCCTGCCCATCAAGTCAGTCTCGGATGGGATCCCGCGCTTGATAAGCTCTCTGCAGACTCCAACAGCCTGTGGCATATTTTCATCGCCTATACATGCAACAAAGACTTTCGTTGCAGGTGCTGCCCTGTCTCTCAACTCCCCTGAAAGGACCTCGAAAAGCCTTTCAACACCTAGGGATATTCCAGTGGCCGGCGTTGGGACTCCCCCGAACTTCTCAATCAGGTGGTCATACCGCCCTCCTCCCGCAATGCTCCCTATCCCTCTGCTCTTTGTCTTGACCTCAAATACGGGCCCTGTATAGTAATCAAGCCCCCTAACCAGGCTAAAGTCCACCACTATAGTTCCATCCAGACCGAAAGTCCTAGAGAGCTCTATCATTCTCTTCAACTCGTTTATTCCCTCAACCGCCCTCCTGCTTGACTTCAACTCCTTTTCGACGTAGGCGATGGCATCATCGCCCTTGAACCTAGTAAATTCGAGCAGCCTCGAGACCTCCTCCTCCCCTACCCCAATCCCCTCGATCGATCTCGCGACCTCCGTCTCCCCTACCTTATCGAGCCTGTCCAGTGCATGGAATATTCCTTCGGCAATGCTATTTTCGACTCCTAGGACTTCCACCATCCCCTCGAGGACCTTCCTGTTGTTTATCTTGACCTCGAAATCCTCCAGACCGAGGGCCCTGAGGGCGTCAACGGCTGTTGAAAGGCACTCCATGTCTGCCTCGATTTTTTGGGATCCCACAATGTCGATGTCTGCCTGGACAAATTCCCTAAACCTGCCGCTCTGAGGCTCCTCGTACCTCCAAACCTTTGATATGCAGTACCTTTTGAATGGCTTGGGCAGATCTGGGGTGTTGGAGACAACCCTAGCAAGGGGAACCGTGAGGTCGAACCTCAAACCAAGCCACCTCCCGCCCTTATCCTGGAACTTGTAGATCTGCTTCTCCACCTCTTCCCCTCCTTTGGTGGCAAGCACCTCCCAAAGTTCCAACGCTGGCGTGTCCATCTCCTCGAATCCATGGAGTTCAAATACAGTCCTTATGGTGTCCATAATTTTCCTTCTGACCCTCATATCTTCGGGCAGAAAGTCGCGCGTCCCCCTTGGTTTACCAAGCTTCATCTTCTTCGCCTTGGAGAAGAGATTTCTTCCCATTCAAATAAATATCTTGGCTCTACCCGGCTTGGCGGGATGCAACTAAAAATATTAATAAGCAGACCTTCCCCTAACCTCAGGGGGCCCGTAGCTCAGTACGGTAGAGCAGCGGGCTTTTAAGAGACCGAAGAAACCCGTTGGTCTCGGGTTCAAATCCCGACGGGCCCGCCATACGCCAATTGATACAGATTTCGACAAACGCTATAGGGATTGGATTGAGCATTCAAATGCTCTCTGTCCTGTCCCATTTCGCTATCCTGTAAACGTTTTCCTTGCCCTCGTGTCTAATCAACAGCCCTTCTTCCCCGATCTTCATCTCAGGAGGAATCATCTCAGGAGGGATCTCAATAAAGCT
The DNA here is from genome assembly GCA_014361455.1 of Candidatus Methanosuratincola sp. Lineage (GTDB taxonomy): Archaea > Thermoproteota > Methanomethylicia > Methanomethylicales > Methanomethylicaceae > Methanosuratincola > Methanosuratincola mesotaenarum. Next base: position 97,386 of record JACIVP010000003.1, on the reverse strand, counting down.
GGACTTATTGAGGTCGTAGAAGTCTGCATGGCTGCTGGTTCTTCCATCAAGCCTGACCCTCCTCACATAATCCTCAGAGATCTTTTCAAGAGCAATGTATTCGTCCACTCCAAGCGTCCTACGCCCCCCGCTTCTCATATCTTTCACAATCGCCCTGCCGCGGTCGAACCCAGTGAGTAAATAAACATTATTTCGAAGGGAAACAAGATCCCCTACCCTTAGCCTTGGCAACTTGATGCTGATCGTATTCTTGTAAACTCTTCCCCCACTCCTTCTGTCGATGCCAACTATTTTGGGGCTCTCCTGCACGGCGGCGCCATAATCCTCGTGGAGTCTCTTCGCAAACACCCTGGCAGCACTCAGCGAAGCAAATTTCACGTCGTAGCCCCCCTCTTTCTCTTTTATTTCCACGATGCCGCCCCTGTTTCTATCGGGTCCCCTCTTGCAGATCTCATTTATCACCCGCTCCACGTGTTTCTGATCCTCATTGTCTAAGGGCCTCTCATTCGCCCTGATCTGCACAACTGCTTCATGTTCCTTCCTTGCATACTTTTTGCAAGTACTACAGGTCGAATACTCGATCGAGACGAGCACTGCTGTTTTATGCTCTATGCCCGTGGATTTTTCTTTCAGCCTCAGGTTCAGCATAATTGCCTTCGGGCGGCCACTGGCGTCTCTTTCGATCACTTCTCCGCTTGCCCATTCTAGTGTCACGCCCCCATGAAATTTTTTCTGTCTCAGAAGTTCGGTCTCGGCTGCTGCCACTGCCTTGCAGTCATTGTCTGCGATCTCGTCCCTCTCTACCCACTTCTTCCCTTGGAGGTGGGACCTGCATTCCGGACACATGGTGACGGATATGTCCGAGGGAATCTCCATATCCATCTCCTTCCAGTAGCAATCGCTACAGAGTCCTCGGATATAGACGCCCGACTCGGATCCACATCTGGCACAAAAGCGCCCCATCACAGCCCCTCATATAAGAACGAATTGGGCATGGGGCACTCCATCTATAGTCATTACTCCATCCTCGTGTATCAGCCCAGCTTCCTTGCCGCACTGGACTGCCACTTCGCCAACTAGGTTGGCCACAGTTGCCTTCCTAAGGTAATCAACGGCTGCCTCTGCCGAAACTAGTTCACCCTTATAGAACGCCTCGTTCACATCCAGGAGTAGCCTGCCATCATGAAACTTCTTCCCCACGAGTTGGGGGTCACAAACCGCAATCATCACTTCCCCTTCGCGCACTGCCCAGACCTTAATAAAAAGCTTTTCCTCTTTCATGGGCCACCCTCATGTCAGTGTCTTGGCTGGGTTTTTAGCACCGCATACCTCACATACGATAAATGTCAATCTGCCCTCTTTCGCGAGCTTGGTATCTGGCTTGTTGCATGAGTTGCAGAGCACATAATCCTTGATGTACTTGATAATGAGTTCGTCGATAACCTCCTTGGAGAACTTTCCATTCAGCGATGCCCTCGAATCCTCCACGATTCCAGAGGTCGCAAGTTCTCTGACCATGAACTTGAGCAAGTGGTTTGGAGTCCTGTTTAGCCTTGAAGCGATCTCCTTGAAATTGTTTATGAGAGTCTTTGAGCCAATTGCCGCCACCTCAGCCTTCGGCGTCTCATACTTTGATGACTTGAAGACCTTCTCTGGCATCTTTGAGAACCCCCTCTGAAGCAGGGCCTCGTAATCATAAGACATAATCATCCCTCACATAAGGAGACATGGTGCCGCTATAAATCCTTATAGTTAAAATTAAAGCCTGAAGAGGCAGCAAACATGTTCAAATAAATGTCTGGGTTAAGCCTGCTTTGGAATTTCAGGCACATCAGGTTAGACACATTAAATAACAAGCGAAAGTGAATATATTAGCTTAAAGCGTGATCGATATGGCACCGATGATTGTCACTTCTGCCTTGCCATACAGTAACGACCGCCTGCACCTTGGGCATCTCCGGTCGACCTATCTTCCTCCTGACGTTTTTGTCAGGTACATGAGGAGAAAAGGCGAGGATGTGATCTTCATATGCGCTACAGATGAACATGGGACACCAATCGCCCTCCGGGCTGAAAAGGAGCACGTCCACCCGAAGGAGATCACCGACCGATACTATCCTCTAATCAAGGGCGACTTGGAGAGAATGGGGTGTAGCTTTGATTACTTCTCGCGGACCACTGAGGGCATCCATTACGAGATGACACAGCACTTCTTCAAAACCCTGCTCGAGAGAGGGTACATATACGAGCATGAGATCGACTTACTCCGCTGTCCAAAATGCGACAAGTACCTCCCTGACCGTTATGTGGAGGGCGTCTGTCCATTCTGCGGATACGAAGGCGCGAGAGGCGATTCTTGCGATTCGTGCGGAAGATACCTGCGGATAACTGAGCTGAAAGACGCAAAGTGCGCGATATGCGGTACCATGCCAGAGCCCTCCAAAACAAAACACTGGTTCTTCAAACTTACCGCCTTCGAAGGCAGCCTAAAGGAATGGCTGGGCAGCAATACCAAGATCCCGGAGAATGTGAAGAAGTACGCGCTCCAGTGGATTAATGAGGGTCTACGCGACTGGGACATAACTAGGGACATGACTTGGGGAGTGCAACTGCCGGTAGAAGGTGGGGAAGGGAAGGTGGTTTACGTGTGGTTCGACGCTCCGATAGGCTACATCTCGTCCACAAAGGCCTACTTTATGAGTAGGGGTGACCAGGAAGGGTGGAGGAGATACTGGCAGGGCGATGGCAGGATAGTGCACTTCATAGGTAAGGACATCATCTACCACCATGCAATATTTTGGCCAGCCATGCTCATGGGTACTGGAGAGTTCAACATCCCAGAAACGATCATAGCTGGTGAGTATCTGACCTTGGAAGGAAAGAAGATGTCGAAGAGCAGGGGGTGGTACATAAGCATAGAAAACTATCTGAAGGCATTCGATGCAGATCCGATGCGCTACTACCTGATCTCTGTTGCCCCCCTTGACCGGGATGCAGACTTTTCGGTTAACGATTTCGTGAAGCGCTACAACGACGAGCTTGCGGACGTACTCGGCAATTTCGTGCACAGGACACTTACTTTCATCGAGCGTTTTTTCGGATCAACCATCCCAGAAGCCAAGCTCGAAGAAAAGGATGAAAGGATGCTACACATGATAAAAAACACCGTTGCAGAGACCGCCATGCATATTGAAGCAAAGCATTTCCGGGACGCTCTCCTCTCAGTAATGAATCTTGCAAGGGAGGGAAACAAATACCTCAATGATTCCGCTCCTTGGGCCGCAATCAAGTCGTCCCCTGAAAGGGCAGCTGCAACCCTCTATACTTCAGCCCAGATTGTTAAGGCAATCGGCAGCATGATATCTCCATTTTTGCCATCAACTTCCAAGAAGATATGGAAGATGCTTGGTCTATGCTCGGAAATTGAGCAGCTTCCATGGGGCGAAGCCAGCTTCCCCCTTCCATGTGGGCATAAAATCGGGGAGCCTTCCCCGCTCTTCAAGAAGATCGCTTCCCAAGATGTCCAGAAGATCAGGGAAACCCTCATCCCTCACAAAGATGTAGGCGAAAGAGTCCCCATAGACGAGTTCAAAAAGGCCAAGATTGGCATCGGGGAAATCGTGACCGCCGAGAGGATCAGGGGATCTAGGGACCTACTACACCTGGAGATTGACCTTGGCGAGTTCGGAGTCAGATCATGCGTAGCTGGGATAGCAAAGTACTACTCTCCAGACGAGATGCTACACAAGAAGGTAGCGGTGCTGATGAACGTGCAACCTACCACGCTATTTGGGTTCAAATCAGAAGTCATGATACTCGCCGCGGATGGGGATGAAAAGGTGGCACTGTTGATCCCAGACCGGGCAGTTCCGTCAGGGTCGGAAGTAAGGTAATAGGGATGTGCCTTGCTACTGAAAATTGACCTCCATGTCCATACCGATCGCTCCCCGGATGGCTGCTCTTCAATAAGGGAAATCGCCGCAGTAGCTAAAAAGAGGGGGCTGCACGGCTTGGCGATCACTGACCACGACCTGATCCTAAATGAATCTGACTCCCAACGGCTTTCCGGGGAACTTGGCATTATGGTGATTCCAGGCGTCGAACTGACTACGACTGCCGGGCATCTAATAATCCTGAACCCAAAGCGGAGGTTTAATGGTCTCTCACTCGAAGGGGCGGTCAAAACTGCTCATCAGGAAGGATCGACGGTAATCATCCCCCATCCAATGGATCCGTTGAGCCATGGCATCGGGATCTCTGAGGCGCGTTCTCTGATCCCCTACTCGCCACTCATCGAAACGCTCAACGCTTCAACCCTTAGCTACTATAATTCCAAAGCAACAAGCTTCGCCCTTAGGAACTCGCTACCCATGGTAGCCGGAAGCGACGCTCACTTGGCCGATGCCGTTGGGGATGCTTATACCGTTGTCGACTCGCCTTCTAGCGATCCAGCATCCGTCATACTCTCAATTTCCGCCGGAAAGACAATGCCGCGGGGGAAGCGCACCTCCGCAGTAACCCTGGCAAAAACAGTCTGCACCAGACTTATCAGACGTGTCCGATGTTGATTTCCTGGGGATGCTATTGCGGGTTTTAATAAGAACATTTGGGTGTGAGCTCAACAGAGCAGACTCTCAAATGATCGCCAAGCTGTTTGAGGGCAACCCGATCGAAGTTGTGGACTCAGAAGAGGATGCCGATGCCGTTGTCGTCAACACATGCACTGTAAGAGAGGAAACCGAGCACAAGGTTCTTAAGTACATCTCCAGCCTTGGGCGCAAAAAGGTCGTGGCGACCGGGTGCATGGCTGCGGCTCAGCCTGGTCTTCTAAGATACAACTTCCCAGAAATTTCCATAGTGACTCTGAATAACCTGCATGACATGATCAGGGCGCTACAGGGAGGGGTAATATCTGTGAAAAAGGGGGACAGCCTTTCGAAGCCCGCCTCCTTCACAAGAGGGCTAGTCCACACTATCCCAATCTCGAGGGGTTGCCTTGGAGAGTGCTCCTACTGCATAGTTCGGTTGGCAAGGGGGAAGCTTCTCAGCGTCGCCCCAGAAGAAATACTCCAGATCATCGAGAATGCTGTCGTCTCTGGGGCATTAGAGATAAGGCTGGCAGCTCAGGACACAGGGGTCTATGGCAAGGATATTGGGGCATCCCTTGTTAGCCTTCTGAATCGGGCTGTAGCAATCCCTTACGAATTCAGGGTGAGAGTCGGCATGTTCAACCTCTCTTCAGTATCCTCTTGTTTCGATGAGCTTATGGAATGCTATACATCCAATAAAATCTACAAATTTGTGCACATCCCTCTGCAAAGCGGCAGCGACAGGATCCTTTCCATTATGCGCCGTGGATATACTGCTGAACTGTACCTTGAAGCAGTGAGCGACATGAGACGGCGCTTCCCCCAGATGACCCTAGCAACCGACGTAATTGTCGGATATCCGGGGGAGACTGAGGATGATTTCAGGGAAACATGTAAAGTGCTCGACTCAATAACGCCGGACAAAATTCATATTTCAAGATTCGCTCCTCGCCCTCACACACCTGCCGCTCTTCTGAAACAGATCCCTGAGCCAGTGAAGAAAGCGCGCAGCCGGATTCTTACCTCCAAAAAGATCGCAATTCAGACCGAACGAAACAGAGGGTGGATTGGAAGGGAGGTCGAGGCTACCGCATTGAGCTACAGAAGAGGGTTTGGCGTGGTTGCCAGAACAGACGAGTACAAGCCCGTTATTGTAGAATGCGCAGCCCACTCAACTCTTGGGGCTCGGCTGCTTCTAGAGGTTGTTGGGTGTTCACCGTTTAGCCTCACGGGAAGAATCATCCGCCGCTGACCGGTGGCAGTATGGCCACCGTTTCGTCAGCGAGCCTCTTTCTGAAGTCTGCTGGGCTCACTGATTCTCCTCCTGAGAGTACCTTGTACCTCTCATCGAATCGACCATGCTTGAAAGCCGTGCCCTCAAGGTCAGGGATTTCAACAATGATCTTATCCAAGACCTCTTGGATACTTGGTCGAACATTGAACTCCAAGACCGCCCTGTCCTTGCCCGCCCTTTCTCTTAGGCTGGCGAAAAGTCTAACGCAGACGGCAGTCCCCATTATATTTACTCCTCATTTACGGACTTGTTTATCTGATCTTCCATTATGTGCCCCTTGCATCTTATCGTCGCCTTCTTGACCCCAGGGACGCTCAAGACCGCTTTCTTTATCTCCTGTGCAAGATAGAATGCTATTGGGCACATTGGGCTGGATGGGACAAATTCCAGCTTGACTATGCCATCCGTCTCCTCCACAGTGTCAATGAGCTGCATGTCTACCATGCTCATTCCAGTCTCCGGATCCATGACGTCCTTAAGGGCATCAATGACTTTGGATTCTATTTCCTTACCCATTACGATCCCTATTTTTTATTGCCCAGCGTAGTATAAATACATTAAACAGGATTTTACAGGGCGTTCTGCTAGGGCCATTCCTCAAGCCCAATCTTTTGAACTAAAATAAGCATTTTATATAATTAATTAATTTGAACTAAATGATGAAAAGTTTATATCTTGATAAAGATACTGAAAGACCACATTATAGGAGGCTTCAAAATCACAGGCTGTGGTCGTCAAGCCATTCATCTTGAGCTTAAAATTTCATTACTGATGGAAGCTCTTATTTATGATATTAAACAAATTGCATTCCAGTCGCCCTCCTTCGAGCGCCACTTGTAAAAATAAAGTCGGTGGACCTGATGGAAACGCTACCCCTGTGGGTTTCTATTGTTTTGCCCTGCGCTGCGGGCCTGTTCTGCTTCCTTTTGGGAAAGAGGTCTGGTTACTTGATCACCCTATCTTCTGGGGTATCCTTTCTCATCATTGCGTCCCTGTTACGGTCTGCCTTCGAAGTCGGGGTCGTTCATGTGGATGGGTTTGAGTGGTGGGGGATTCCGCAGGCAACTGTCAGATTCGGTCTGATAGTTGACCCATTGAGCGTGCTGATGGGCGCGATCGTCTCATTCATTTCGCTCGTAGTATTCTTCTACTCGATCGAATACATGCGCGACGAAGAGGGGGCTTCGAGATTCTGGTTTTTGATGTCATGCTTTGAATCGAGTATGCTCCTGCTCGTCTTTTCGGATAATTTCATCATGAGCTTCCTGGGCTGGGAGGGGGTAGGTCTGAGCAGCTATTTCCTGATCGGTCACTACTACAGGGATCAGAAGGATAAGTGGTTGGGCGGTCCGGAGGGGGTTGCCCCATTTGAAAGGCCCTCCATCTGCGGAGAGAAGGCGTTGCTCACGACTGGCGTGGCAGATTCGCTGATGCTTGTCGGAATAATGATGCTATACTCAATGTATGGAACCTTCGACTATCTGGAGCTCCAAGCTCTTGTCTCAACAAATGCAGTCAACCCGACTTACATCTTGGTCGCCTCGATTCTGCTCGTCATTGGCCCCCTTGGAAAGTCTGCCCAATTCCCGTTCAATGAATGGTTGCCAGAGGCAATGTCTGGACCCACGCCTGTCAGCGCATTGCTGCACTCCGCAACAATGGTCAAGGCAGGTGTGTATCTCGTTGCCAGGGTCTCGCCCATATTTTATGCGCTATCGCCCCTCAGCCCACTGGCGTCTTCTTCCTTCTTCCTCATTGCTGCCACGGCAGGTCTCCTCACTGCACTGCTGGGATCGCTGTACGGCATGTTTGCGTGTGAGATGAAGAAAGTCCTCGCGTACTCGACAGTGTCCCAACTCGGCTTCATGTTCACAGCCCTCGGGGTGGCAGGAATCTCTGGGAGCCCACTCCTCGGTCTCTGCGCAGCGGTCTTCCACATACTCTCCCATTCGATCTTCAAGGCTTCTCTATTTCTTGGTGCAGGCTCTGCGATCCACATCTCCCATACCATATACATTACTGAGATGGGCTCGCTCAGAAAAAAGGCGCCCAAGACATTCGTGGCTATGACTATTTCTGCCCTTAGTCTTTGCGCCCTCCCCCCACTTATGGGGTTCTGGAGCAAGGATGCTATCCTGGCAGCAGTCTTTCCTGTCAATGTTTTAGCCGCCCTTCTTCTTGCCATATCATCTGCGATGACCTGCTTCTATTCCATGCGTCTCCTCTGGTATGCCTTCATTGCTCCCGCAAAGAGGGAGACACACATCAAAGAGGCATGGCTGTTAGCAGCTCCGCCTCTGTTGCTTTCCGGGCTGACATTGTTCCTAGGGTTCTTCGGGCAGTCGATAGAGCATCTCATAAGCGAGTCATTTTCACGCGCCTTAGATCTTGCAGTGTTGCATAACTCTGCCGTTAATGCCGCCCTTCTCCTTAGTACATTCGCCCTTTTGATTGGGATCGGTTCTGCTTACCTGGTGTACTTCAGAAACTTCCAGCCTGCACTTCGGCTTGCCGCCCTCACTTCTGGGCTCAGGGGCATGTTGATGAAGAGGCCTGTAGACCGTCTATATTCCATGGTTGGCAAATCGGTAAAAAGAGCCTCTGGAGGTGCCTACTCGTTTGAGGGGCTTCTCGGGAAGTCAAGCCAGGCAATCGCGCGCGCCACCATGGCATCAGCAAGGCGATTGAGCCGCATACATTCCGGTGACTTGAACAGGTACTTGGGTATCGCTGGCGTGCTGCTGCTCTTACTGATCGTGTTTCTAATCCTGGTGGGATCGCCATGAACCTATTCTGCATGCTACTTATTCCATTGCTCTCGATCCCAATAGTCCATTTCGCCGGATCGCGGCTCAATGAAAAGGTCGGATACATCGCCTCACTCCCCCCGATGCTCGGTGTATTCCAAATAATCCTGCTGTACCCGTCGCTACTCGACGGCGAAATGGTTCTGTCCGAAATTGCATGGGTGAACTACCTCGGTCTTGACATCAACTTTAACCTCTCACTAGATGGGATGAGCCTGATCTATGCATTTTCGATCTCTTCCGTCTCAGCGGCCGTATGCCTTTACTCGATCAAGTACATGGATCACAGGATCTCAGAAATGGGGCTCGAAGGGCAGGAGAGAAAAAGGGCATTTTCGAGGTTCTATGCGATTTACCTCGCCTTCTATCTCGGGATGATCGGGGCAGTCATCTCGACAAATGTGATCCAGTTCTACCTCTTCTATGAGATCATCCTGATCAGTACCTGGTTGCTGATCCACATGTTCGGGTACGGAGAAAAAGAAAGGATCGCTCTTATCTATTTCATCTGGACCCACATAAGCGGTGTGCTCGTCCTGGTCGGCTTTGTGTACCACTACATGGAGAGCGGCAGCATCACCATTTTCTCATACCAGGACCTCTCGATCGCCTCGTACCTGCTCCTGGTCGGGTTCTCCGTCAAACTGGCGGCATTTGGGCTCCACACGTGGCTCCCTCTAGCTCACGGCGAGGCCCCTACCCCCATCAGCGCCCTGCTGAGTCCTGTTACGATAGGTATTGGTGCATACGGCATCTTGAGGATGGCATCCCCTGCGGCGCTTGAGCTGTCGCCGTGGCTCTCCTTGTGGGCGCTCGTGACGATTGTGTATGGTGGGCTCGTCGCTCTGACCGAAGATGATATAAAAAGGCTTTTGGCATACTCGAGCATAAGCCATATGGGTTACATTTTGCTGGGGATCGCTTCAATAACGTATGTCGGGACCGTCGGTGTGGTCTACCACTACCTAACACATGCATTCCTGAAAGCCGTCCTCTTCATGACCGCGGGCGTCATAATGATGCAGCTAAATGGCGTCAGGCGGATAAGCATGATGGGCGGGCTGGCGACAAAAATGCCTTTCATAGCCTTCTTTCTGGCATCTGGCTTCCTTGGGTTGGCAGGATTCCCTCCCTTTTCTGGTTTCAACTCGAAGCTGATCATATTCAGCGGCGCTTTCCTTGGTGCAGGCGATCCCACCTCTCTGATCATAGTGGCTGGAGCCGCATTCTCCTCGATCCTGACGATTGCCTATGGGGCAGAGGCAATCCGCAAATCGATGTTCGGCCCAATCAGGGAGAACTTGCAGATAAACAAACCTGAAGTCTCCATGCTGATCCCTATCGCCGCCATGCTAGTTCTCTCCATGGTCTTCTTCTTCTTTCCTTGGTTGGTTTTGGTTCCAATGGGGGTCTGATATGTGCTGATCAAGGTCTTGTTTACGTCCTTCCTCTCATTCTTGGTATACGTCTCACTAGTGGGAAGCCTGGGCACGGACGAGTTGATAGTTGGGATAATTATTGCAGTAATAGTCGGAATAGTCACTCGTAACCTCATCGTCTCCGACGAGAGGAAGATTCTAAGCCCATCCCGGTGGCTGAGTGCAGTGCGCTATCTTATAGTCTACTGGCTGTATTATGAGCCTTTGGCTCACTGGGACGTGATCAAGAGGATATTCACGATGGATGTCCGGCCATCGATAGTACGAGTCCCATATTCCATGACGACCGAATACGGCGTGATGCTTGTGGGCAATTCGATAACCAACACCCCTGGGACTGTTGTGGTTGATGTGGACGAAGATAAAGGATACTATTACGTGCACTGGATCAGTGCCCCATCGGTCGAGGAGGGCTTTTGCTACAATAACATAAGCAAGGGGTTTGAGGAACTGGTGAGGCGTTTTCTATGCTAGACATAATTCTAATTTTATCACTGACGATGTTCATAATCTCGATAACGATCTCTCTATACCGGATGATCGTTGGCCCTACGATACCGGACCGGATGCTGGCATTAGACGTCGTATCATACGCCCTCACGGTGGTCATGGGAATAATCGCCGTCATGTCCGGCTCGCCCTACTTGATCGTGATCAGCTTCTCCTTGGCACTCTGGTTCTTCATAGGGGCACTATATGTTGCTAGATATCTGGAAGGTGAGCAGATTGGTGACTGAGATCTTCCTTTTCATAGGGATTTTTCTCCTAGTCCTCGGGGGTGCCCTGAGCATCATCGGATCGATCGGGCTCCTGCGTTTCCCGTCATACTTCCTCAGAATACATGCAGCAACGGTTTCTGTGATAGGGGGGTCAGTCATCCCGCTGATTGGGGTGGCATTTCTATCCTATGGCGTTCATGGAAATGACGGGGTGGTTACATCCCTCGGAGCCATAGGGACGGCCGTATTCATCGCCCTCACGGCACCTGTCTCTTCGCATGCGATAGCGAAGGCGGCGTCCAAGATGAAGATCTCGCGTCAGCCCTTGGAGCATGACCACATGGAGGAAGATGGCAGATGATAGACCTGATTATCGACCTTCTCCTTCTGTTCTGCGTCGTCCTTACTGCAGCAATAGTCTATACCAAGGACCTGCTCCTTGCCGTCGTCCTGGCCGGAGCAGAGGGGGTCCTCGTCGCCGCAATCTTCTACCTCCTCTTGGCTCCCGACATCGCGCTGGTTCAGGTCGCCGCAGGCGTCGGAATATCCACAGCATTCTTCATTGTGGGTCTAAGAAAGTTGGGGAGGAGAGAGGAATGAGCGGCTGGAAGGGGTTAATTCTAGGCATACTGTTCATTGCCTTGCTGAGTTCGATCCTCATATACGCCTTCTTGGGCTACCCAGAGTTAGGATTCGTGAGGCCGCTGGGCGAGTTCTACCTCTTTAACACTTTCAATTTCGAGAACCAGGACTGGTGGTCCGCCTCCCCAAACGCTGTGACCGGTCTGCTCTGGGACTACCGCGGGTACGACACGCTGTACGAGACCATGGTCTTCTATGTGGGCATAGTTGCTGTCGCGATGTTCTTCGAGAGGCCTGCAAAACTGAAGAAGACGCGCGGCATGACCATCATAGTTAGGGCGACCTCACGGCTGGTCTTTGTGTTCGTCCTGACCTCAGCTATTGCAATCACTATCTTCAGCGTGAAGACCCCTGGCGGCGGGTTCCAGGGCGGGGCAATAATGGCTATTGCCTACATTGCAATTCTCGTCTCGCTTTCCAGGGGCTTTCTTCCTAAGATGGGTATCGACTTGGAGAAGGCCCATATCGCAAAAATCCTTGGGCTGGCTCTCATTACCGTGCTTACAATAATTCCAGTATTGTACTCGCTGGCATCAGGATCGCTTGCATATGCGCTGCAGAACCAACCAAAAGCTTGGGCGCCATTTGGCTACCCTGCATTTCTTGGCCTCTCAAGCCTCTCTGGTGGACTGATAATCCCAATCCAGCTGGGCGAAATGATCCATGTTGGGATGGGGTTTACCATAATGTTCTTGCTATTGACAATAAGCGATAAGGAGGAAGAGGAATGATCGGCACCATCGGGCACCTTCCTTACATTCTAGTCGCAATAATGGTATCCATCTGTATCTACGCGGCCCTCTTCAAATCCAACCTATTCAAGAAAATGCTCGCAATCTTCCTCCTCACCGACGCGGTGAACCTCCTCTACATCCTCCAGGGATACAGGTCAGGGAGTGCCATACCGCCCATAATACCTCCAGGGATGGATCCGTCTGAGTTCGCATCGATTGCGGTGGATCCACTCGCGCACTACTTTGTCGTCACTGCTGTAGTGATCGGGCTCGCTGAGGTTGCCACCCTGACCGCCCTGATCATCTACACCTACAAGTACTACGGGACAATGGAAACCAAGAAGATAAAGGAGCTGAGAGGATGAACATCCTGCTGATCCATGCGCCGATCCTTGCTATGCTCCTCTCCCTGTTGGGGTCATTCCTGTGTGTGGCAATCGGGATGTTTTCTGGGCGGCGTGCAGTCGAGCTATTTTCCGGCATATTCACAACCGCCTCCATGATCTTCTCTCTACTTACAGTCATCAATGTCTTTTTGATCGATGGACCTTACGTCTACTATATGGGTGGGTGGCCGCCGCCTGTCGGGATCCCGTATGTGATCGACCGCTTTTCAGCCCCTATGTCCCTCGTGGTCTCGGTGATATTCTCCACTACCATGATTTACTCAATGAGGTACATAGAGAGAGACCGGGACGTGAAGTGGTACTACTCTCTCAGGTTCCTGATGCAGGCGGGGATGTACGGTCTGCTGTTTTCGGGGGACATGTTCCACATATTTGTCATGCTTGAACTGATGGGGCTCTCAGCGATCCTCCTCGTTCCGTTCAGGAAGGAAGTCAAGGCTTCGGTTGAGGCAGGAATAAAGTACGGAATATACGATATACTCGCCATTTCGATATACTACCTCTCGACCGCGATGGTATTCGGTATGTTTGGAAGCATGACTATCGCCGAGATAGCAGCCAAGCTCGGGGGTTACGAATCCCCCTTCTCAGGCGGCATGTTCGCAGGGCCCTCAGCTTTGCCGGTGATCGTTGCGCTGATTGTCTGGTCTTTCACAATAGGCTCCGCGATCGTGCCGCAGCATTTCTGGCTCCCGGACGCACATAGCATGGCTCCGAGCTCGATAAGTGCGATACTCTCCGGTCTGTTGGTCCAGGTTAACATCGCCGTGCTTGCTAGGATACTGTTCGACGGCTTTGCAGCCGGATCAATTCAAGGGAGCGCATTGGGGCTCTATCTTCTTGTGATCTTGGGTACCATCTCCTGCCTTGCCGGGGCCGCCTTCATGCTCGTTCAGTCCGACATCAAGCGCCTCATCGCCTACTCCACGATCACAAACCTCGGTTTCATCACCATCGGCTTCGGCATAGGCACCTCGTTGGGAGCGTCAGCAGCCTACCTCCACATAATAAACCACGCTTTCGTGAAGGCCTCCCTCTTCATGATCGCCGGCGTCTTCATCCACGCCACCGGGTCTAGGGATATCAGGGCCCTGCGCGGCATATCCAAGGCGCTTCCCGGGACATCCTCCCTATACACCGTAGGGACGCTGGCCGCGATCGGCTTTCCCCCTCTTAATATGTTCTGGAGCAAGTTGCTCCTAATACTCTCGGTCCTGAGCGCCGGCGGAGCGTATTCCTACCTCGTCCTGCCCATGGTTGTCGCAATAGTCTTCGAGTCAATTGCGCAGATCCGCCTACTGGCGATAATCTACTCTGGGGAGAAGCGAGCAGTCAACTGCCACCCGTCGACATCTGTGATCCTTTCGATCGGGGCAATGATCGGCATCATTATCGTGACTGGTCTTGTGCCGAATCTGCTTTTCGAGCTCAGTGGACTCGCTGCTGGGGACCTCCTGAATGTTGACGGTTATATTGACCTGGTTTTAAACTCCTTGGAGTATCCCACTCCATGAACAACCCCAATATGTCCTGCGGCTCAAGATTATCATCGGTGCGGTGATTGGCATGGGCCCGCCTCCTAATAGTCGTGTTCTGAGGAGCCCCATGCGATCCCGCGTTGGAATATACCAAAGAAAGAGCTCCATGAGCGCTTACGCACCTGCCTGTGTTCCCGCCCGTCTAGAATTCAAACGTCAGTGCTTCCTAAGGGCATGCGGGAATTATCTAGTCGGCAGGTACAGCCCCCTTTCCAACAGCGCTTCAGCAATATCCATTGCTGGAGCCAATCCCCATAGATGTGGCACCGCCTGCCGGGTCAGTCCATGGGTAGTGCTGGAACTCCCGTTTCATACAGCTCTTCTCGGTTCCATGAATGTTCCTTCATGATCCGCAATCCTGTGGGTTCTCTATGCGATCCGGAAGCGGGCTGCAGGGCAAAGTTGCGCATCTTGGTAGCGAGATGAGAATATCTAACTGCGCATCAGTTAGGGCACCCTGCAACTCGCCCTGCCCTGCAGGGGGTGCGCTCTGAACATGATCGCGCAAGGCGATATCCTCATTCAGGCGTGTTGCACCTCATCGCGCATGGCCCGCGACTAGACTATAACGTATTTTAGCATAATTTACGAGCACTGCACCGAGAATTCGTTCATCAGTTTAAAGGATAACCGAATCCCCTTTGCTTGGCACATCATAAAAGCATATCGAGGCTCATGACGCCAGCAGGGCAGATCATCTCCAACAGATCGGAGGAAGCATTTGGGATTTACTGGTTGGTGCCCCTGATAAACAACCCCTATCTTAATATTTGGGAACGCATGATAATTAATCTCGCATTCGGGGTCGTTGGTTTGATCAGATCAAGTATGATTCCAATTTTACTTATCTTCTCGCTGATCTGTGCCATGGGTCAGTGGTGCCCTGTCTTCGCTTCATCCTCTACGGTTCAGAGGACAATTATCGCCGAGCCTTATTATCAAATATATGAAGACCAGTTCACCCTTTCATCAAGTCCAATGAACTTCACGGTCTCATTCATACTCCCCAATCCCGAAGCGCTCCACTCCATCAAGGCTTACGGACCAGACAATTCGGCACTAAATCTCTATGCCGCATGGGATGGCTCAACTGGTAACATGACCATACTTGTTGAGACGAATGGCACCTCCTCATTCACACTGGAAACCATTCTGCACTATACGACGCAAAAGTCGAGCCAGAACTACACGACCTTTCTAAACCTCTACCCTGCCGTGGAAGAAGAGATGGGTGCAAACCTGATCCTTTTTACACCATCGAATTCGACGCTGTTTGAATACCCAGAAAACCTTACATACACTACAGTGGATGGGAAGCCTGCGCTGGTCGGAGAAGACATCTTAGAGCCTTCAAGGGCTTACAATGCGACAATAGGTTACAGCGGGGACTTTGAACTCATTGAGATAAACAATCTGGAACATAGGATCGCCGTCGGATCAGGCGGGATAACGGTAACGGACTCTGTACAGGTGGTGAACATAAACAGCAACATAGCCTACAACGTCACGATAAGGCTACCAGACAGCGCATCCTTGGTCCGTGTCTACGACTCTATCGGCTATATGAACTACGAATTGAATGGCGCTTACCTCACGATAGATTTGAGAACCAGGATCTTACCTACCGAGAGGGCTTCTTTTACATTGGTCTACGACATACCTGCTGCAAGCGCATTCGAATCCCAGGCAGGGAATATTGTGCTTAGCGGCAGTTTTCTCCCGGGATGGTGCCAATACCTTGTACGTAACTTAACTCTGGTTGTTGAGCTACCTTTGGGGTCGTCAAATGTGGTTGCTCAAGGTCTCCAGGTCATTAATGGGTCTTCTTGGATTGCATGCTGGAATCAGGCTTCGGATGTAACTCCACACTCAGGGCTTGAGTACGTCGTTTCGTTCGTGCCTGCGCCATACTCGATCCCGGCTGGGTCAGTTGTCCTCTTGGTGTTTCTGGTTGCGATCACGGTTGCGATCATCGCTTATTACTTCCTCAAGATCAGAAAGAATGAGTTGAAGAAACGGTTCGAGGCTGAGCCTTCTCTCCCCAAAAGTCCTAAACGAAAGAAATGAATAAACCCACATTGGGTGAAACATCGGGCAAAAAAGTTTTTTATAGCAACAATAACGGGAAAAAAACAATTAAGGAGATCAGGATCTTATCTTAGGACTCCTTTTTTAGACTCTTGAGTTTTTGATCTAGTTGAATCAATGATGATTTC
Organism: Candidatus Methanosuratincola sp.; assembly: GCA_014361455.1. GTDB lineage: Archaea > Thermoproteota > Methanomethylicia > Methanomethylicales > Methanomethylicaceae > Methanosuratincola > Methanosuratincola mesotaenarum. Next base: position 81,001 of record JACIVP010000003.1, on the reverse strand, counting down.
AGCTCAGCAAGTTGTTTTGATATGATGATCACCTCATCGATCGCCTCATTCCTCTGCAACAAGTCTGCGGCAGAAGGCTCCGAAAGCAATTCCTGTAATTCAGCATCTTCGCGTCCTGATGCTTCCTCCGGTTTTTTTCCTTCAAACTTTGCTGCTTGAGAAATCACATTTGGGCTTAGATTGGTGGTCTCTGAACTTGGGCCTTCTTTCTCCCCGGCGTTCTGTGCTATTCCCAACAATGAAGCAACATCGTCTGTTTCAGTGGGCGAGACATTGATCGACTTTTTTTTATCAGCCTCCTTGACCTTAGCTTCGATGATTTCTTTTGCATCGGCAAGGCTTGATAATTGTTTTACTTTGATCTCTTCCTCCGGCTCCTTCCCTTCTTGATCTCTTGAACTAATTGGTTCTCCTTTCTTTTCTATTCGCTTCTTTTCTTCCGCTGAACTTTCTTTTTCATCTCTTCCCAATGCCAACATCTGATCTTTGCTGGTTCCAGCATTGGCTTGCTCAACCTGAGAGATCTGATTGGCAGCTGAAGTGCTTTTTTGCAAATTTTCATGAGGCTGATCTTGAGCTTCCTTTAGGATTGGTATAGATGTGAATGTGAGCGGCTTACTTGGCGCCTCTTTTTTTCGTTTCAGAATGCTGGCTAGTGGCACTCTAAACCTTCCTAACACCCTATGGTACTTGCCTTGGGATCTCTTTGAAGTTTGATCCATCCCAATTTCAACTAATCGCTCGGATTCTGAATCACGCGATCTGGGATTGTTTTCTGCACCGGCTTCATCTAACGATTCCGAAAGAGCCTCTGATAATCCGACAACTGCCGCCGACTCTGTCATTTCAGATTCGGGGGGAGCCCTCTTTTCTGTCACATCCCCCCTCTTTCTTTCTTCCCTCCTCTTATAGAGTCCGACCGTGTCTATAAGAATGATCACCATCATTCCTACTATCACGATCATTCCCATTAGTACCAAAAATGGCAAGAGGATTGAGTTAATCAAATAAAGATCCATCAAAAACGCCTCTTTTCGGCCTTAAACCTTATTGTATGTGTTCTGAAGCTATGCCTCAGAGCGCCGTTTCTAATATAGAATTTAGACGAACTCCAGAATACACTTCTTCTTTGGCTTGTCGGAGTTAATTCCTTGTATCTTTTTGCTGCCTTCAATTTGAAATTGAAACCAAATTCCATGGATCAGAACCCCGTTATGTCTATCATCCTGCTCAATCCGATGTTCTCAAGGTAAGCTGCAACGGAAGTGAAGCAAACTAGATAAGTCATCCACCCAGTCACTATGAATAAACCAAGATAAAACGGCAGGCTGAATTCTTGTTCACCGGATATCTCGTGGATAATTATTGCATTGACGAATGTGAGGGTTGCAATCAAGATATATATGTATGTATTTAGGGCTGCGAGAGAAGGTACTGAAGCGAATATTAGCGGGAGTCCCTGTTCTTCGAACTGCGTAAATATTTGGACGAATTGGGTTAAGATGGCCATTATCAGGCCGATGATCGCGCATAAAATAGGATGGATGGGCACAACTATCCCCTTCATAAACGCAGAAGTCTCCTCGACTTTTCGCCTCAGAGTTAAAGAGAACAGTGCCGAATTTACAATAAGTGGTCCATACAGCTTTGCTTGTGCGCCGAGTTTATTCGCGTCCGAAATCGCGTCTACATGAACTCCGACAAGTTCGCTGGAAGTCTCTTTCTTTAAATTTTCCCACGCGACCGATTTATTGATCCCCAAATCAAGGCGTGAAGACATCCTTCTTACGTAAGGTGTCAGCTTACCAAAATCAAGCTTTGTAACCTCTCTGAATGCATAAGTTAGCGAGGCTCCAGTCGTGGAGAGTGAGGTTGTTAGCATTGTTATAAACTCGGGAAATCGTTCGTCTATTACCCCAATCTTGCCCGAGCGCTTCAGACCAATGTATCCGATCAAGAGAGATGGCAATCCAGACAAAGCTACTCCAAGGATACCAATTTGGAAGGATATACGTTCGAAAATTAGCATTGAGACCAGAAAAATGTTCAATGCCAACGTTACTTTCCAAGTGATTCTACTGATCCTGATAGTGCTTTTCAGATCCTTGTCAACATAATTCTTTGAGACCATCCTGATGCTGGGGGAATTCATGTAAAAGATGAAACCAAATATTGCGTAAATTCCTATTATTGCTGGCATGGCGATGCCCGTAGCCTCGATGCCGGCTCCCCAAAGCATGCTTGTAAACACGAGAATCAGCACTATAAGGACCGAAGCGGAAAGGATCGCACTATACGCTTCAGCGAACCTCTTGAGCCTGTTCAGAGTTCTCTCCATTTCACTCGAGTACATCGTCATAAACGAGTTATACTCCTTCGTCAGGAATGTTATCATGTCCTCTCCTATCTTGGCTATCTGAGCAAATCGCTGGAGGAAATCCCTTAAATATACGGTCTTTATTTCCTTCCTTACTAACTCACACGAACGCGAGAGATCTACACCCAAATCTACCATTGCACCCACTCTTTTCATAATATTAGTTATTGGTCCAAATTTGGATCTACTGCTTACCCTCACTAGCTCGAGAGATGAAACGTCGGCATATGCTGAAGCTAAAAGGTGCATGATGAAGAAAGGCATAGTATGCCAAATTTGCTTGTTCGTCCTAGCATAAAGAAGGATTGAAATCCGGTCCCTTAGCGAGACTTTGAAGTGTTCTCTGGCTTTTTTTTCCTCAATTTTCTTGAGTTCTTCCACGCTCTTTTGTGGCATCCAAAGGGGCATTTCCTTTGTATCGGTCATTGCCATTTAGATCCACTCTTTGTACATCCTCGACAATTCCAGCCTCTATCCGTTACTTTGTTAGGCTCAAGATCCGAAATCCTCATTTCAATCACTTTTCAAGATCTTGTCTATTGCCTTTGTTGTATAGTTGTCAAAAGTCATGTCCGCCAGATACGGATTCTCGTGTATCTTGGAGAGGGCATTGTAAACGTCATAGTAGTTGAATATGTTCAGTTCGATGAGCTTCTTAATTATATATGTTCTGAGCTCCAGCTCATTGTATATTTTCCTGGCGTCCTTAGGCGCCAGCCCCTTCATGGGTGCTACCTTGTACTCCAGAAGATAGCTGTTTCCGACCCCCCTGAAAGTGTGCGCATCAGTGATCGGATCCCAAGAAAATATCTCTATGAAGTTGTAAGATTTCTCGACTGGATCTATGCCTATTATCTCACATATGCTCGTTACCCTCCTTTCAAACTTCCCTGTCTTAGGGCTCTTTACGCTGCTCTGGAAAAGTACCACATTTAGGTTATCAATATATGCCGCTGGAATATTTATGGGATCTCCAGTGATCCTCTGGATCAGTTTTTGCATTGAAGCTGCATGAAATGTGGAGATGACCGGATGACCGGTCTGGATTGCTTGGAATGCCACATTGCCTTCTTTACTCCGGATCTCTCCAACAATGATGTAATTCGGTCTCTGCCTTAGTGCCGACTTCAGCAGGTCGAAAAGCTCTATCGATGAGGCTTCGGACTCCCCACTCCTACTGCATTCGCTAACCCAATTCGGGTGAGGAATATATACTTCTGGAGTTTCTTCAATCGTAATGACTTTTGCGTCAGGTCTGATGAAAACTGTGATTGCGTTCAATGTGGTTGTCTTCCCAGATGCCGTTTCACCACAAATAAAGATGGACATGCCTGACTCGAGCATCATCCAAATATACGCTGCCATCCTTGCATCTAGTGTACCGAACTTCACTAGCTGTGTTATGCTGAGTGGGATCTTTGTGAATTTTCTGATAGTGAAGTTGCTTCCTCTTCTACTAACATCGTTCCCAAAAACGACATTCAGTCTTGACCCGTCCAAGAGGGAAGCGTCCACAATCGGCCTCCTCGGGCTAACTGGTCGCCCGATCCTCTCACACATCTTTACAATGAAGGAATCGAGCTCGCTTTCGTTCTTAAACTCTATTGTGGTGGTCATCGACCCAAATATCTTATGCTCCAAGAATACTGGACCTATGCCATCACAAGAGATATCCTCTATATATACATCTTTTATCATGGGCTCTAGCGGTCCCATTCCTATCTTATCCGTGAGGATCTCATATTTCAGCTGTTCATAGGTTTCCTTCGGAAGAAACAAGGGAGCGATCCTGGTCTTGTTTTTCGAAGGCGAGGTCGAGCTCCCTTCTATCTTGACAACCGCCTCGAAGAGTTCGATTAATATCTTTTCACGTTTCTCGACGATCTTTTGGGCGATTTCTTCATTTATAATTGAGGCGATCAGCTCCTCTGCCTTTCCGATTAGGTTTTTCTTATCCGGCGGGAGCCTCGACTCTATGGGACAATACCTGCCGTACGCATCCCTGGCCCCCTTGAAAACATGTATGAATATGTTGTCGGAAACAGGATAGATAAGATTGAACTTCTTCAAGAGACGGAGGTCCTGGGAAAGGCTCTTTTTAAACTGAAGCGGGATTCCCTCAAATTCCGAGTTGCTTCGTGCTTTATGTGCATACTCGTGGAGGTGAGGCGCCTTTACAGCATACTCGCCGAACTCTGCACCCAACTCGTATACCAAATTGCAGTTCATTCCTGAGTCAGGTCTAGATGTGCTTCCTTGCGCAGATGTACTGGCCACTTTCTGTCGCCCTCTTTCTATCAGCCCTTCAGCCTCTTTCGATCAGCCACGTCATTGCCGCCATGAATCGGTTTGTACGCGATCCTAGGCCTTAACTTGTGTGAAAGGCAACACTCTGAGTCCAATCCCCGGCTCAACTTTGAATGTGCAAAGGTTATTGGTTGCCTTTGCCGCTCCCCTCAATTTCAGTATCTCGAGAGTCCTTGCGGTTTCATTGCTTGGCAGTGTTTTCACCTTGAATACTATATGCCCATCGCATATTGACCTGATCCTAATCAGCAGATTCGAGTCGAACGCAAAAGGGTGTATGGTGACGAAGACCCCCCTAGTCCTCTGGTCGACGTAGTTCCTAAGCTCCGAGAGGAAGTTTAATAGATCCTTCTCTGAGGAGTGGGTCGCTATGTACGTGAGCGAGTCGAATACGATGACATTTGCATCCCCCTTCTTCTTAATGAAATTGAACATTACAGATAGATAGTTTGAGGCGATGTTCTCATCCCAGTTGATCCCCTTTGCGTGAAAAGCTGTTATTTTGAATCTGCCTTCGATGAAATAGGGGGTGGCATTAAAGGAGAGGCTTTCCATCTGGGACACTAGTGATTGTGCCGTCATCTCTGTGGTGATGTACCTCACGGTGAACCCCGAAGTAAGTGCTCCCCAGGTCACGTCTTGGGCGAATACACTCTTTCCAGTGTCATTTTCTCCCTCTAACAGGTTCATTGAGGGCATTGGAATTCCGCCTATCAGGCGGTCAAGTTCTCCTGTGCCCATCCTGATCAGTTGTCCCTGTTTCTGTGGCTGGACTACCATTGCAGTGCGCCTCCTGGATTAAATAAACTGATAATAACCTCGTTTGCATACATAAAGTGATGTGCATCCCATTCCATGGCATACCTGCTACTAAACGCTCCGCAGTCTAAATTATAGACATTGTCGCTGAAATTTTCTTTCGGCAAAAACTTTAGCCCATCTGATATCGGATCAAAATACGAATCGTCGTTTACCACGCGCTCAACCTCCAAAACTCATTGCTCCCACGCCACCGTCTGGCATCGCCACCACTATCGACCAAACTGAACTTGGATCGATAGGATGAGTGGTCCGAAGAAGAATCTCTAAATTTTCTCCCGCGTCCCAGAGCCCACAGGACTCCCTGAGGGGGTTCAAGATTTCTCCTTCAACATCTGAAACAAAGACTCTATTGACCGACCAGCCGTCTGGCCAAGAAAGCCGTTCTGAAAACACCATGCTGTTATATCTATATGTGACAATAATATCTATATATTTGAAGTCAGAAACCCTGTTCTGGCTCGATGTGCTTACAAGTGTCATGTTGACCAATGCCGAGTCTCTTCCTGGCTGGAGCTCCCCGCTGATTATAAGTATTGCACTCTTAGTTTCCTTTATGTTGTCAGCCTGCTGGGAAAGGAGCATCAGTGAAGATCCTGATAGGCTGGTCAGGGATGAAATTGCGACAACAAAAACCAACCCAACCATTGCCGCCGCAAATGCCCCGCCGAACCCGCTCATTCGTCCCCCTCCATCAGTCCCAAACTTGACTAAACTGAGAAGAAAAATTTGTCGTCGACTCCATTATGCGTATTTGCCATCACGAGGTAGTCCCCTTCCAAGACTGTGTAATTGAGTGTAATTGTTATTTCAAGGGTCTCTCCTGGATCTAGCCTGCCGTCTTCGTCATAGTCATTCACTATCTCAAAAACCCAGCTGTCGAAGCTTCCGTTGTAAAACATCGGAACAGGGGCGGTTACGGGTCCAAAGAATATGTTGAACTGCTTTATCTGACCTTGCTCGAAAACATACCTGCCCGTATTCTTTATCCAAACCTTTACCTCATTATCAGAAGAGTTGATCGCGAACACTATCTTGATTGAGGTTATCGAGATGTCTTTGGTATTCTGAAGATAGATCGATTGTGCATAGTTTAACTGATACGCATTTTGAACAAACACGACCGCTACCGAAGAGGCCGCTATTACCATAGCAATGGTGAGTATCCCTTCTGTGATGACCGAGCTCACTTCTGATCACTCGTGACCCTTATCTTTATACAAAATATTAGTTGAGATATTTTTGGCATACTTTGAATTTTCGGGTCGAGTATTTAACAAGAAAATCCCCCTAATCTTTCAGATCGGATTTGCCCTTCACGATCGACGAGCTACCAAGAAGATTCGCGACCACGAGAAAGTCAACGTCTCCACCACCGTTTCCTAGCCTATCGAAGAGATACGTGACAAGTACATGATCCTCCATATTGCACTCCTTCTCGTAGGACATATCTAGAACCTCCCCTGCACTCATTATGCTTATCGCCCTTATCAGGGATGACCTTGTGTCCTCATTTATCCTGCCTAGGCGGTAGTTGTCATCGACTACACGCTCCGCCCCCCTCCTACCAAAGATCCTCACGAGGGATGCGGCGCATGCAGTAATTCCAACTATGGATACTGGCTGGCGCTGTCGATTCTGGTTTGAAATTCTTTCAGCATGCGCCATCTCAGTACCCTCTTGCGGGAACCGAGTTTGCGAAAGTTCTGTGAGAATTTCTTGCTTAAGCGCCCCTTTCAACGATTCCAGGGCACTTTTGTCTTTACCTATGCTCTGACCTAAATCTTTCTGGATCGAGTCCTCCAGCTCTTTCTTTAGAGTGCCCTTCAATTCGTCCATGTTTATGGCTTCGCTTAATTTCTCGTCAAGGGCTTTCTTCAATTCGTCAACATTTATCGGAACATTTAGAATCCCTTTCTCCTTCATATCTCGTATCTTTCCTTCTATTATCCCCCCCGCCTCTTTTTCCATAAACTCTGCAATTATGGCGTTCACCGTTTCTTTCAGCTTACCCTCGACGACCGTCCTCACGAGCGTTTCGAGGCGCTTCTCCATGAACTCCTTTAGCTTGTTTTCTGTGATATTCTCGGCCATGGCTAGCATGACCTCATCAATCCCGAGGCTTTTGAGGTAATTCATTGGGTTCTCCAAGTCCGTCAGGACCACTCTGACATCATTGAGGATCGCGCGCGCCTCTTTGGAAATCTCGGCTACTGCACCCTCCAGCTTGTTAGTCTTCTCTTCGAGCTGGATGATCTTCATCCCTAGGTCTTCGTCCTCTTCCTTGAGCAGCGACATCTTCTGCACCCTCTTCGATACAGCGAAGTTGTCGCTCGTATCTTGTGTTCAATCCATACTTTAAATAGCGTTATTTAAGGCGACCAGCCAACGCTGAAACCACCCTGATTTATGTGGAAAATCCATATTATGAAATTCAAAAATTCATTTTTCATGTTTAAAAAAAGAGGATTAGGAGATGGAGTATAAAAAGATGGTGGCTTAGGATCCAGAGAGCAACATCACTTCGAGTATGCTTGCGGGCATCGTTCCAGTGAAGGTCAGTTTTGAACCCTGGCCTGGGATTATTTCTGTTGTGAATTGGTCGTACACGCCGAGTGTTGCATTCGAATCAATGTTCTCTAAGTGGAGGTATACTGCAAAGAGCTCGCCCTGCTCAAGGAGCATATCTCCGTCGCCTTGGATCTCTATTACTACACATGTTTGGTTTTCCATACCAGATGCATTCAAAAGATTAACCAAGTTGCCATCGTAAGATCCGGCGAAATCCGTCTTGTTTATGAAAACATCAGAAGCTGTTTCGGCCTCGTATACATCAGGATACGCCACGTGCTCATTCTTGTACGAGATGGCTATCTTTGATGCTGTGAAGTCAACGTTGGCAGTTCCTGAAGGCTGAACCAGCATGGCAACACCTTTGGTATTTGCCTCAGATCCGGCACTATCAGAGTAGGCGTATACACTTGTTATTTTCAGCGAGGACTGGGCCTGTCCAACGCCCGATATAATGGCATCCTGCGCCTTAGCGGTTGTCAATAGTCCCATATTGAGCACAGCGAACGCAAAGACCGAAGCAGCGATCACGAAAGCAATGAGAATGATTGCTGTCTCAATCCCGGTCATGCCCTTTCGATTCATCCTCCTCATTTTCAATCACCTGACGCAAGCTTTTACTGCGACCGTATATAATATTAAGATGCATCGGCGATGGTCGTCGTCGCAGCGGCGACTTTGCAGCCTTGTAAGGCGACCATACATCACCGTATCTCCGAACGCCACTTATCCCTCTGGGAATTGCGAGATCAGACTTACTTTCCCAAAGTTTTATCCAGAAATCCACTTAAGTACTGGTGCGGAATAAACACATTAACTAATATCTTCTGTTTTATTTGGTAATAGAACAAAACTTGTTTGGATATAACCATTTGGTATTTGCTGATATTTATTTGCTCTATGCCAGGCGACTTAATATTTCGTTCACCCTCTTCGGTATCTCATCGAATGGCAATACTTCGTCTGTCGCGCCAGCCTCGATAACAGCTCTTGGCATGCCATAAACTACACTCGTTGTCTCATCTTGGGCTATCACGTGCCCGCCAAAGGACTTGACCGCCAGCGCCCCGTCCTTCGCATCCGATCCCATCCCAGAAAGAATCACTGCCACCACCCTCCTGCCGAACCTTCTTGCTGCCGAAATAAATAGAGGATCAGCGGAAGGTCGGACGTAGTTGACTTTAGGTCCTTTGTTCAGAGACAACCTTGCTACGGGGTCGGAAGTAACTTCCATATGATAATCGCCAGGGGCCAGAAACGCCAAACCTGCGCGGACTTCGTCGCCCTCCTCCCCCTCTTTAACCGGGATACGCGAACCTGATGCTATCCTCTCAGCAAAGAATTTTGTGAAGACCGGAGGCATATGCTGAACTATCAAGACTGCAGCTTCAAGATCACTGCCCAGTGACTGAACTAACGCCTTTACGAATGACGGCCCCCCCGTAGATGCTGCAATGAGTAGTACAGAAGATGCGGGGGCATGGACCCCCTCAACTCTCCCAGACTTGCCTGTCTTTGGTCGTAAGATCGGAATTTTTTTGCTTATCACAGCTGCCCTGACTTTTCTGATCAGATCATCTCTAACCTCTGAGATGTCTAGAGTGACTGTGCCTCCTGGCTTCGGGACGAAATCGAAGGCGCCAACCTCTAAAGCATCCATTGTGACTTGGGAGTCTTCCTTGGTAAGAGAGCTAAACATGACTGTGGGAATTCCAGTGGAAACGAATTCCTTCAGGGCAGCCAGGCCGTCCATGACTGGCATCCTAACGTCTAGGACGGCAGCATCCGGTTTGTTTTTGGCTGCCAACTCGATCGCCTCCTTCCCGTTTGAGGCAGTTAGCACTTCGAAACCTTCTCCCCTTAGTGTGTCGCTGACGAGGCGGCGCATCAGGGAGGAGTCGTCTGCAACCAAAACTTTCTTCATAAACCTCACCAGTTCAGAGGTGGTTTGCAATCCGGTATATTAAGGCTGATGCCAGCGCGACAGACCCTAGGAGGATCGTAAAAGCAAGCCAGAATGAAGTGATCCTTAGATCCAAGGGGACTACCATCCCTATCAGTGAAAATAATTCACTTATCAGTAGAATTAATAAGAGTTTCTTCACTATTTCCCTCGGGCTGTTCGACCTAGTCAGCGTGCTCAACATCTTGTATGACTTGGATCGCCTGATCCGGTTGTAAGATGGCAGTTTGTAAAAGTACTGCAGCCCTTCCTGGGTCAGCCCATAAAATGTCTCCCGTTTTTTGGTCCTTAACTTCAATCCGAGCTTCCTGAGGTGCTTCACCCATGAGGGGTCATCCGTGTACCTTCTGAAGAGCCTTGGCTCGCTCTTCATGAATAACTCCAAATAGCTCTCGGTTCGCTGCTCGCTCAGGCCCATTATGCTAGCTATCTCACTCAGCGGAAGCGCATTCCCCTTGGCGGTTCCGAGTGCAAAGAGCAGCTGAGACAGCGCAGACGCGAGCGCGAACGAGCCCGGCTCAATTCTCCTCGTAAAATTCTGAGGTCCATTAGTCCGCCCCGCCTCCTGAAAGGATCTACCATGAAGGATGCTTTGGCTCCTTCCATCTGAAGATTCTTTCAAGCCTGCTGGCTCTGACCCAGAAAAAGCTTGTCCGATCCCGACAGCCCCCGTTTCGCCTATCCTGCCCGGCTCATCCGAAGGAGAAACCTCTAGGATGCTCAACAGGGTCTTGACTAACTCTATCCCGAGATCAGTCAGCACATACCTCGCCGACTTACCTCCTTCTAATGTCGTGTCTACCAGTCCTTTGTTTCTCAGCTTCCTGAGGGCATCTGTGACTGCTTTTCTTCTCTGTCCTATCACCGATGCTATTTCAGCCGGAGAGAGCTCATTGTTTGCATTCAGGGCTAGTATTATATCCAACTGTAGTGTGCTCTTCGAGATATCGATCAATCCGCTTAAGTTCCTGATCCTGGCGAGCCTATTGCTGAGGGGAAGTGCATCCGCCAAGCCCGAGCTCTCCTTCAGATATTGTCTTTGAATATATCTAGCGATAGCAGTATGCCTATTGCAACCATCAAAATGTCTATAATCAGCATCCATTGCAAATCCAAAACCATGAACGTTGTTACAAATGAAAACACGCTGACCAGTAGCACGGCAAACCCGAGTTTCTTCACTATTTCCCTCGGGCTGTTCGACCTAGTCAGCGTGCTCAACATCTTGTATGACTTGGATCGCCTGATCCGGTTGTAAGATGGCAGTTTGTAAAAGTACTGCAGCCCTTCCTGGGTCAGCCCATAAAATGTCTCCCGTTTTTTGGTCCTTAACTTCAATCCGAGCTTCCTGAGGTGCTTCACCCATGAGGGGTCATCCGTGTACCTTCTGAAGAGCCTTGGCTCGCTCTTCATGAATAACTCCAAATAGCTCTCGGTTCGCTGCTCGCTCAGGCCCATTATGCTAGCTATCTCACTCAGCGGAAGCGCATTCCCCTTGGCGGTTCCGAGTGCAAAGAGCAGCTGAGACAGCGCAGACGCGAATTGTATTGAAGTGGCATTCACGCTGGGGATTTTTTTAACCTGATTAATAATTATGTTATTTGCTTTTCCATGCCCATTGTTGCCTATGCACCGGTTTATAACCGATATGCATTCTGCTCCAGAATCAGTCAGCACATACCTCGCCGACTTACCTCCTTCTAATGTCGTGTCTACCAGTCCTTTGTTTCTCAGCTTCCTGAGGGCATCTGTGACTGCTTTTCTTCTCTGTCCTATCACCGATGCTATTTCAGCCGGAGAGAGCTCATTGTTTGCATTCAGGGCTAGTATTATATCCAACTGTAGTGTGCTCTTCGAGATATCGATCAATCCGTCAACCTTTCTAAGCTGCTCTAGAGTGTTCGTGTCTCCGTGCGACAGAAGGGTTTCTACCATAGTACAGAATTCCTATTTTTAACTCTTATAAAAATTTGCAAAAAAGCGACCGATGATCGCTTTTCCATACAAATAGGACCGTAATTTCTACAGTTTACCTGTAATCTGTTTAATCCTGCCATTCAAGGCCAAGTTCTTTAAGTGACTTTGTAATCTGATGGATGAATTGTTCAGAGTTCACCTTCGGATTGATTCCAAGAATAAGATACTTCGAGTCGCTTATCGCAATCATGACATACTTCTTCTTGGAAACTGCAAGCACGATGTATCTCAGCGCTGGAAGGTTGTCCATTATCATAAATGAGACATCCTTTATCCTTTTCTCTAGGTTAGGTCCTTTGTACATTATCTCCTCGCCGTCAGAGTTGTCTACTAGCATAGCTTCCATCACTATCTCTCCATCAACGAGCAGATCAAGAAATGTCATCTCAACGCACTTGCCTGAGCTTATTATATGCATATTTTATATGGATATTAAATTTTGGCGACCAACTGCATCCTGTGTTTTTGGATTGGTGAGAGTCGGTCGCCTAATGCGAATCTGCTTATAGTTTGGATAGTGCCTCTATCTATCGTACGGGGTGGGACAAACGTCTTTAGGCAAGGATCTGAAGGATAAGGAGGACGAATCGGCGCTCAGGATGAAGTTAAGGACTATGATGTCCGAGATGCAGACCGATACCGGCAAAGTAGAGGATGTGATCTCTAGATTCGAGGACAAGCTTGAGGATATAACAAGCAGGCTTGACAATCTGGAGAGTAGAGTTTCAAAACTTGAAAAGCGAATCTCTTCACACTGATGGTGGTAAAGATGACTACGACGTGTGTAGTGCATTCTTACAGGGGTGGAACTGGGAAAAGCACCACTACTTCAAATTTGTCGGTGCTTCTGGCGGCGCTGGGAAAGAGAGTAGCAACAATAGACATGGACATAACCTCTCCTGGTCTTCACGTAATTTACAACGTCTCCTCCCAGATGATGAACTTTACATTGAATGATTACATCTATAACAGATGTTCTTTCCAAGACATAGTTCTTGACATAACTAATCACTTGAAGTTGCCTCGAGGCGCCGTATACTTCCTTGGTTCAAGCATGAAACCTGAAGAGATAGTGAAGGTAATACGGGAAGGGTATAGCGACAAGTTCTTCCGTCACGTAGCCGAGAAACTCAGTCAAGAATATAATGTTGACTACGTCATATTTGACACTCATCCAGGTCTAAATGAAGATACACTTCTTGCTGTAATGTCAAGTGATGTGAGCCTCCTTCTAATGAGGATGGACAAGCAGGATGTGACAGGGACATACATCACCGGTCAGATAATGAAGAAGTTCGGCAGGATCAGCTACGTCGTACTAAACATGGTCCCTCCTAACCTCGCAGAATCCCCCGATCTGCCCTCGGAGGTGTCAAAGATCATCGACGCGTCGGTTATAGGCATTCTTCCATTCTACGAGGAAATACTTTCGCACAGGTCTAGGGGTGTCTTCTGCCTGCATCATCCACAGCATCCGTATTCATCGCAATTATTGAAAATTGCCAAGCGACTTATAGAGCTGACCGCAACTGAGAGTCAAACAATAGATCTGACTGGGGCAAAATGACTTGGAAAGGGGGGATCGGGTTCATAAAGTCAACAACCGTTATGACGGCGGGTCGCTTCAATAAAGTTCAATGTACCTCTTTTGTTAAGGGGATGGTTTTTGCTTGAGCAACGAAGATCGTTACTACCGTGAGCTTTACTTGGGGGAGGTTAAGGAGCACATAGCAAGGCTAAACGCGATATTCTTGCACCTCGAGAAAAACAAAGAAGACAGTGAAGCGATTAACGAAGCCTTCAGAGAGATGCATACTATAAAGGGGGATTCGGCAATGATGGGGCTAGAAAAGATAGCCGATCTGGCGCACGAGGCCGAAGACATACTCGCAGATCTGAAGGAGAGAAAAAGAACAGTCTCAACAAGCACAATTGATTTACTGCTAGGGTATGTGGATAAAATAAGCATATTGGTAGACGATTTTGCTGCTACAACCCCGGGTTCTACTAATCCATCTTCTTCTAGTCCTCTGTCTGAGAGTTCTAAGCCGGAATCCCATGAGATAGCTGAGGCTCTTAAAAGCAATTCTGATGGTTTTGCACCTAAGATTTCTACTGCCAAGATAAAGGACTTGGAAGAGGCAATAGGCAAGATACATGCAAGCATGAGCAGGGTAATTGAAGATGAGAAAAAAGCGGAATTTGAGCTCAAAACCGCCCCCATCAAGTCAGAGGGTTGGAGCGATCTTGGTGAAAAATCAGGGCAAAGCCGGACTGGAACCGGGTCCGATAGCGCAGCCGAGTCAAGCGACAAAATTGCAGAACTTGATGGCATTTTTTCAGATTCTGGGCAGTCCAAAGCTGGTGCGGGGCACTTCAGAATAACGATTCTGACCGAAATTGAAAAACCTTTGCGCCCTGTCAGGGCGTTCATGATCCTAAAGACACTGGTTGAAAATGGGGTTCTCCTACAGACTGATCCCCCTAACGAACAACTAGCAAACGGGGAATTTGAGAATGCGGTGAAAGCTGAGGTCTCGACGAACGATATCCAGTCTCTTATTGAATCTCTCAAAGGGATACCTGGTGTAAAGGAATTGAAATGCGAGCCCATCAGCCTAGACGGGGGCGTCCCTTCTGAGAAATCCTTGCTTGCAGAGAAGATAGTGCAGATAGACCAGCTCGTTTCGTGTTTTGAGACACAAGGTAAGGAAGAATCATCAGCAACCATAAGGGCCGACTCGACCAAGGGTAAGCACAGGGTTGAGGAGATCAGGGTCAACATAAGCAGTCTAGATCGGCTCTTCAATCTGGCGGGAGAGCTTGTTTTGGCAAAATCTCGGCTTGGCAATATAGTCAAACAGCTAGGGTCGCCCGAGTTAAAGGAGGTGCACAGGCTAATTGATGGGACGGTTTCTGACCTTCAGAACGAGGTAATGAATCTTCGCCTGATGCCTATAGGGCAGGTCTTTGGCATCTTCCCAAGGATGGTGAGGGACATGTCAAAGAGCCTTAGTAAAGAAATAGACCTTATCGTCGAAGGTGGTGATACTGCCATTGACCGAAAGATACTCGAAGAAATAATGGATCCCGTTGTCCATATAGTAAGGAACTGCATCGATCATGGCATAGAGACCACAGAAGAGCGGGTTAGGATTGGTAAGGCTGCGGTTGGAACGATTAAAATATCCGCTTCAAGGGACGCCTCCCACTTTATACTCAATATCGAAGATGATGGAAAAGGTATAGATCCGAAGGCAGTCCGGGAAACTGCCGTGATTCGGGGTCTCATTTCTTCTAAAAAGGCAGAGAGTATGACTGACGAAGAGGCACTGGGCCTTATCTGCGTTCCTGGATTTTCAATGAAGAAAGAAGTATCAGAATTATCGGGGAGGGGTATGGGCATGAGTGCAGTCAAGAGTAAAATAGAGTCTTTTGGCGGTTCGCTTTCGATAAAATCGGAAGTTGGAAAGGGTACAACGATTACAATGCGCCTCCCTGCTTCGATGGCTACACTGAAGGTTATCATCGTTGGGGTCGGTTCAAGCGGGCAGCTCTATGCAATACCGGTAATTGATATCTTAGAAATAGTTGAGATAAAGAAAGAGGAAATACGATTTATTCATGGGGCGCCTTTTATAAATCTAAGGGGAAATTTGATTAGGCTCTATCGACTTGCCTGGCTACTTGGAATTGACGAAGGCGTCTGCAACGCCTACGTCGTGATCATAATAAAGAGGGGAGACGGCAGGAACTACGGTCTCCTAGTGTCGGAGGTGCGAGATGAGGACGAAGTGGCGATGAAGCCTATTCCGAAGATCCTAAGGGAGGTGAGGGGTTTTCTAGGATCGGCAATACTCGGCGACGGAAAACCAACATTCGTTATAGATGTGATGACAATTGCCAAAGACAAATAGAAACACGCTAAATGAAGTTTCGGAAAGCATAGAAAAAGTAAGGTCAATGGTTTACAAAATGAAATGCCACCATCCTGAGGATCTAGGGCAAATGGCTTTTACGAGGTAAATCTTGAAAAATAGAAGAGAATGAACTTACTTGAGAATGCTTTGAGCAACCTTGAGAGTCAAATCAGTCAAAAAACTGTAACTTATTCTGTTGGTTTATGTGATCTTGAAGGAAAAAGACTATAAACAATAACCGTTCCGATAACTTAGGTGGGTAAAATACCTTTCTTTTAAATTCACATGTTTTACCATTCCTTTTAACAAGAACAAAATCTAATGAGCACCTGACTTACATATTTAGGTATGATATAACGTAAAATATCAGATTCATTTTAATCTTGGATTACACTTTATCTAATTCTTTTGTCTAATGCTGGTTTGATCGAGAAAGAGGAAATAAAATGTGTTTTGCAGTCGTTCAACGGTGTCTATTCATGCTTTTTTAGATAGTCTTGTATCATAGTTGCACTAGCCTCGATCGATGCATTAGCCTCCTGTATTGCGCTGGTTATCTCCTCTGCGGCCGAAGCATTTTCTTCTGCCACCGCCGCGACCTCGCTTATTGGTCCTTGCAAGGACTTGATTACATCCATTGCCGCTTGCACTGCTCCAGCTCTCTTGGTTATTCCCTCGGATTGATTGATCGTGAACTCCGAAAGCATTTTTAGGGACTCTGCCCCCTGCCTCACCACCTCGGTTCCAGAACTCAATTTCTTGGTCAGTTCGCCAGTTCCATCGAGAGTTTTCATTGCTGCTTCTTGAACTTTCTTCACTATTTGTTGAGTTGCATCCACTGACTTGCGCGTTTCCTCTGCAAGCTTGCGTATCTCTCCTGCGACCACAGCAAAGCCCCTGCCTGCCTCCCCAGCCCTTGCCGCTTCAATGGCAGCGTTGAGTGCAAGCAATGAGGTCTGATCTGCTATGTCCTTTATCGTATCAATTACATCTCCGATTTTTTTACTTGCCTCATCTAGATAGTTCAATGAAGGCCCTAAAGTTTCAAGCACCAACTTTATTTCCGCAAGAACTTCCTCTGTTTTTTTACTATTCACGATCGTTTCGTCTGCGAGAGTTTTTCCTTGTCTCGCGTCCTCGCTCGCCTCTTCCCTGGACTTTATCACTCCTTGGATTATGCCGTCTGCTTTCTGTATCTGGGCAAGAATGTTGTTTATCGCAACAGATGTAGTTTGTGCCCCTTTCGCGATCTGTTGAACCGACTGAGCTATCTGCTGCATCGACTGGCTGATTGCTATCTCCTGATCCTTGATCTTGAGCAAATTTTCTTGTGCATCTTTGCCAATCGCTTGTGATTTGTCAGCTCCAAAATTTGCTTCAGAACTGTTCAAATGCTGAACCTCGATTGTTTTGTCTTTAGCCTTTCTTAAGCCTATCAACTTTCTCCCCTAAAATACTGCTTTAGTTCAGATCGTATAAACCAATAATCAAAAGGCGACCATATGGCGACATAAATTGTCTTTTTACCGGTTCTTTACCGATCTTTATTCATTTCATTATCCATCAAAGTTGTATTTCGATCTGATCATCAAAAAAGGCATATCAATGGCAACTAAAGTGTCCTATATTATTTAAAAATATGCGAAACCATTTAGACTGCCACGACTGCTAGTCGCCTTTAACTCATCAGCTTAAAATATAATTGAGTAAACTGATCTAACTGGTGAATAGCATTGGGTGTTACTAGGACCGAAGTCCAAGCGATTACTTTTCAGCTAGACAAAGAGATATATGGGATTGATGTTCATCAGATCAAGGAAATAATCAAGGTCAGGGATTATGTAAAGGTCCCAAATGCACCTGGCTATGTGGAGGGAGTCATAAACCTTAGGGGGCAGATAACGCCAATAGTCGATCTCAGGAAGATCTTCGGGATGGTTCAAAGAGAATTTGATGAAAACTCGAGGATAATAATGGTCGAGTTCGACTCTGATGTCGTAGGACTGATTGTAGATTGCGTTGTTGGCGTTGTTACGGTACCAATCGGGGAAATTGTCAAATCACCATCAATCACCACCAGTCCATCGAATTCTTTCATATCTGGAATAATTAGATCCGAAAATCAGCTCACAATCCTAATCGATGTTGTTAAACTTCTTCAAGAACACTGTCAAGTAAGCCAAGACGGCGCTTCAGCGTTTAAAATTACAAAGAATGTTGCAAAATCCGAAAAACCGTCAGCATCTGTTTCGTCCCCGTCATCTGCAGAGATTTAGAACCTAGGGGTGTCTAATTGTCTGTACTTGTAGCAGACGACTCTTTGTTTATGAGGAGGCTTATATGTAGAGTATTGTCTATGGCAGGGTTTAAATCGATTATTGAAGCCACCGATGGGTTAGATGCAGTCAACAAGTTCCTTGAACACTCCCCGCAAGTCATCTTAATGGATATAAATATGCCAAATAAAAATGGGATAGATGCCGCAAAAGAGATCCTCAGTATAGATCCATCATCGAAGATAATCATGCTGACTGCGGTGGATCAGATTTGGGCAAAGAATGAAGCTATGCGCATGGGCGTAACTGCTTTTCTGGCAAAACCATTCAAACAAGAGGAGTTGATAAATACAGTCAGCAAAGTCTTATTTCCTTCTTCTTGCAAAGAATTTGTATAGCGCACCTTTCTGGGTTGATCGTTATGCATAAATTACCTTTATTTGATCAGGGGTTTGCTTCAAGGATATCTGCGGCATTTGAAGATTTTCTGAACATCGCGTTCGAGCTTAATTGGAAAACCAAAAAAATAAATCCCGACGATTTGGTGTGGGAACTCTCTCTTGAAGAAGACTTTTACTATTTGGGCATTCTTTCAAAATTGGAGGGTGGAGTTACTGCTTATGCGTTGATATTGATGGATCTTTCGAGCGCCGATGAATTGATCAATACCTTGACTAACGAACACATATACCTACTAGATGAATATAAGGAAACCGCTATGCAGGAGCTTGCGAATATTGTGATTGGGGCCTTCTCTTCCGAGGTGGAAAAGAAGACTGGTGAAAGGGTCGATTATCAGATCCCGCTAGTGGCAGTCGATCTTCCGATGGCACTTGCTGATGCAATATGCTCCAAAATTTCCGAGACTAATGACCAAGAAGTCCTGTTGCTTGATCTCAAATGCCCTATGCCTTTAATTTACATAAAAATCCTATTCTTTTACATATTGGGGTGTGAAAAATTAGCCTAACCCTAGTCTATATTGAAAGGATCACCGATTACCTCCAAGGAAGTCTTATCGTCAGCATGGGGGAAATTGGTATCTCGGATGATCGCCCGCTGGCTACCCTGGCGCTCGGATCGTGCGTGGCTATAGTCTTGTACGACCCTGTAAATAAGATTGGCGGCATTCTTCATGCAATGCTTCCAAAGGCAAAGGAAACCCCGCTTCCAAAGTATGTAGACTCTGGAACAGCGCTGCTTTTAAAAAGTATTTTGGAGAACGGCGCACAAAGAAATTTTCTTGTAGCTGGAATTGTTGGCGGCGGAACAATATTCAACTTCGGTGGTGAGCTTGCCATAGGAAAGAAGAACATCCAAGCTGCCAAAGCAGAGCTTGCGGCTAGACGAATACCGATACTTGTTGAAGAAGTCGATGGAAAGCGAGGAAGAAGTGTTTTATTAGATATTATTAACGGCAAAGTTATGGTTATGGTATCGAGACCTCCGATATTAAAGGAATGTGTGGCATTGAAAACTTGAAGCGTATCTGTAGTAAACACACTAGACCAAGTAGTGTGTTCAAATTTAACATCTTCCAGTCATGAAGCTGGCACATGTAAAATTAAGTGTTTGATTGGTGCACTGCACTTGGAGATATCCGAAAACGAATTTAGAATGATAATGAAAGCTTTGTCTACAATGGGTATCAAAATCGAGTCGTACAAGCTGGATTTTCTCAGGAGGAGGATCCTTGCCAGGATGATGGCAACAAGATCAAAAACTGCAATGGACTACATATATCTTCTAAGGAAGAATCCTGAAGAGCAAAAAGCCTTCCTTGACAGCATATCGATCAATGTGTCAGAGTTCTTTAGGGATCCTCTAGTTTGGGATGGCGTAAAGTTGGCATTCAAGGAAAGGATAGGCGAAAAGATCGTTTCTGGGTTGGAGCCGACGCTTAGAATATGGAGTGTTGGCTGCTCATGCGGGGAGGAACCTTACACTATAGCCATTGTTGCTTTGGAGGTCTTCAAAGAGTTGGGGATCCCTCAGCCCAAACTTTCAGTACAGGCAACTGACATCGATAGAGACGCTCTCAGGAAAGGAAACAATGGCATTTTTTCTGAGTCCGCCATAAAAAACATCCCAAGGGGTTTAAAAACACGATACCTGCTTGAGTGTGACTGCCTTGGAGCAAGTTCTTTGACTGATCGATCTGGAACCATGTATTACTCCGTGTCAGATGAGGTAAAAAAAGTTGTCAGGTTCAGGTACCATGATCTAGTAGTCGATCCGCCAATGCTTTTCATGGATGCAGTTTTCTGCAGGAATCTGTTGATATACTTATCACAGGAAACTCAGAAAATTATAATCGGAAAGTTACAAACCTCGCTCACAAAAGGTGGCTTTCTAGTCTTGGGGATGAATGAAGTTATTATGTTTGAGGGAACTAGTTTTGAAGCTTATGATTCAAGGAACAGAATATATCGCAAAAAATCTCTTTAACTACTATTATACCACGCGTGGATTTTAAGGAATCATATATAACTGGCTGAAAAAAGACAGATCTGCCGTTCAAGTCCACACCTAAACCCGAACCCAGTCCGTCAAAGCTGAAGATCATTTCGCCACGCATTCTTTAGGCAATCATGTTGCCTCCAAATGTACCCATTTCTTGTTTTAGGGGATGTTGCATGGGAAAGCATCTTGCTATATTGAGGTTATGGTAGACCTGTAGCTAAACCAAAAAATTGATGCCTGTAAGCGACTCTTAGCGACCAGTGATCGCCAACGCTGGTAATTCGAAAGCGCCCTTTGAGCTCATGTTTAAATTGTTTTTTCGAGACTGCTTCTGAAGGGAGGTAGTGTTTTGAATCTTTCGCTGAAGATAAAACTGTTGATAATGTTCTTGGTCGTTGCCCTTATGCCTGTAGCTGTTGCTGTTAGCTATGCAAGTATGACCAATACAAACGACACGAAAAGTCAGCTTTTCACAACTCTTAGATCCGTCTCTAAACAGGTTTCAGAAAACTACTTTGCATATCTTGAAGAAAACGGAAGAATAGTACTGACCACAACAGTCTCACTGGCTAATTCTCCAGCTTCTGAGTGGATTTATGCACTCGAGTCATTGAAATTAGAAGAGTCGGTGATACTCGCCGGTATCTCAGACGCTTCAGGAAAAGTTGTTCTACTGACCGATCCTTCCAAGTGGACTGGAAGTTGGACTGCTGTGGGGGCAGATATTTCGGGGAAAGCCTTCTTTATTCAGATGCGTTCAGGTCAAGAATATCCTTTTTCTGAGTCTGAAGATGCTAAAGTGTACTATACCATGCCCTTTGAGGATGTTGTCGTTTCTGAAAAGGCGAAGCCGCTCGTCGTAGTCTTCGGAAAGCCGTTCACAGGCATCGACGGAAATCAGTACTATCTTTACATGATCTCGGATTGGTATGATGTCGCGCAAAACCGCCTGCTGGTAATTCAGGAGTCTCTCTTTGGTAACATAGGCTCAAACATATTCACGCCCGAGGACAATGGTAACCAAATCTGGGCCGATACTAATGCTGATCGCGTCAATACTTTTTTGCACTCTTCATCTTTCGGGGAAGCGTGGGCCTTCTATCAGGAGGTCAGCGTGAAGCGACCAGAAAGCCTTACTTTGACTTCTCCTGATACAAAAGAATACACACTCGATGGTCAGGGTAGATTTGTTGCTGTTTGCATGGCGCCTTTTTGGTACCCTTATAAAATTGGCTTCTTTGCCTGTATGACTAACCCTGAGAATGTATACGAATACATTGGCAGTTCAACCAGGCAGATGTTGGTGGTTTCTGGCATTATAGCGATAGTTACGGTTGCATTATCCGTGATTTTCACTTGGAACTTCTCGTCAAAAATAAACCGGGTAGTAAAAGAGGCAATCCGTATTGCCTCGGGGGATCTAAGGGCATCCGCCTCTCATGAAGCTGGATTAAAAGGGAGGGAATTCGATGGCAAGCAATGAACTAATGATCGAGATTGGTAAAGACGGAAGAATACTATCTACAAATGAACAGAGCCTGAAGATATTCGGATTCAGACATGATGAACTTGTTGGTAGAAACATCATAGGTACGATACTTCCTTCAAGGGATGCAGCTTCGAACTTGGCGATGGTTTCAAAGATCTTCAATGCGAAGCCAAACTCAACGAGTGTCATGGAGAACACCTGCAAAGATGGAAGGCGCATCTGGATCAAATGGGTCAATGAGGCTATAAACGGAGAAGACGGATCCATTGTGAGACGCAGATGCAGAGGAGTTATGCTGACAGGTGGGTCTGGGGATGAGCTGAAGCAGCTGATCGAGTCTTTCGAGGTGATGCGGGAGAGCCTGAAAGCGTCGATGGTGAAAGTTTCAGAGGCTGCCATAACTGTGGCTGATTACGCAGAGACACTCGGATCTTCTGCTGAGGAACTTACTTCTTCAGCAAGCCAAGTCTCGCATTCAATACAACAGATCAGCACGACGATGCAATCACAGGCGAAGTCAGTGAACGAAATTACATTGATGACTAAGAAAGCTTCTGAGGCTGCGGCTAGTGGGAAGAAGCAGGGGGACGAAATGGAGGCGGATGCCCGGCATGCTGGCGAGAGCGCAAAGACCGTGATAAAACTGGGCGAGATTGCCATGTCAAGTTTGGAAAACATAAAAAGATCGACAAACATCGCCAAAACTGCGGCTGATGCTTTGACCACTGTCAATGCCCAGATATCAGGTATCACTGGCGCAATAAAGGACATAGCAGATCAGGTCTCTCTACTTGCACTCAACGCTGCCATTGAAGCGGCAAGGGCTGGGGAGGCAGGCAGGGGCTTTGCTGTGGTCGCAGAAGAAATCAGAAAACTCGCAGGTGAAGCAAGGATCGCTGCTGAGAAAGTTGAGGAACTAGTCACGAGCACCGAGGATAAGACAAAACAGGCAATTAATGCAATAGTTGATGTTGGGAAAAACATAGATACCGGATCGATCACCATAAGTGAGGCGCTTGGCAAAGTACCCTCGATCTCGATGGACATTGAGAAAATGGCATCACTTTCGTCTAGCCTCAAATCAAGGCTTTCAGAAATTGAGGACGCGACAAAGAAAGTCGATGAAAATATAGGCAATCTGGCAGCTATATCTGAGGAGACCGCGGCCTCCTCCGAAGAGATAACCAGCGCGGTCGAGGAGCAGACCGCTGCCATCGATAGACTAGCCGGAATGGCACAGGAACTTGCAGAGGTTGCATCACAACTCAAGTCAACAATAAGCAGATTCAAACTCTAAAACAATTGATCATTTTTTGCAGAATAAATGCATCTGATCTGAATCATTAACTTTTTTAAGGTATGTTGCATGTCCGATTATAAAGTTTGGGGAAAGGAGGATCGGATGCACGCCAAGAAATAAAAATATTCCTTTTGATCAGTTGTCCTGATCGCTGTATCTGCATCTCATTCTTGACCAAATGCCCGCCGAAAGAAAGCAAATACCTAATCTTGATGGGCATTCCAACAATCTCAAAAGGCTGTGGAATCCCATTGGCATCAGAAACCTTGGCAACTTGGAGGTATTGATAGCCCGCACCTTGGTCACAATCTATGGATTAGAATTCTGGCAGGTTCTGTCAGGGTTTTTGAACTCGGGACGAACTCTGCATTATTGGTTTATCTAAAATATCCCCTCGTTGGTTCAATCTATTACAAGTCTATACTACCAAGAAGACTTTCGTTGTTAAATACCTGAGAAAAACGGTATCTGTTGGAAACTCCGTTAGTTCTTGATGTCGAAGCCCCTCTTCTGTTTTTCTTCCAACTCAATCCAGTCTAAAAACTGTAATGGTCAAAGGTCTGTATCTTCCATAGTTCGGCTCAAAACCACCGCAGAAAAAGCATTTACAGCGTTTTGGATTTGCGTTCTTTGACGAACCACTCTACCGTCTCGGTTATGCCTTGCCTTAATGAATAAGCGGGCTCAAACCCTAGGTCTTTCTTAGCTTTCGAGGTGTCCGCCCAGGAGTCCCTGACATCCCCAGGTCTGGGTGGCAAGTATACTACCTTCATCCCCGATCCAACCACCTCTGATACTGTTTTGGCTAGTTCGATTACCGCGGTTCTCTTGCCGCCTCCGATGTTGTACACCCCTGTGGCATCCGACTCGGCTGCCATCAGGTTTCCCCTGACCACGTCCTTAACGAAGGTGAAGTCCCTACTTTGCAGTCCGTCACCGAATATTGGGAATGCCTCCCCTTTCAATGCGCAGTCTATGAACTTCGGCACCACTGCTGCGTATTCGGATTTCGGGTCTTGCATAGGTCCGTAGACGTTGAAGTACCTGAGAGAGGTCGTCTCGAGGCCGTAGATTTCGGTGAAGACCCTGCAGTAATGCTCGCCAGCGAGCTTCGTGACCGCATAAGGGGACATTGGTCTACACTCCATATTCTCTCTCTTTGGCAGCTCGGGAGTTTCGCCATAGACCGATGAGGATGAAGCAAATACTACCTTTCTAACGCCGCAGTCCCGCGCTGCTACTAGGACGGTCAGGGTGCCGGTAATCCCAGCATCGTTTGTCTTTATCGGATCTGATACCGACCTTGGCACCGATGGTATTGCCGCCTGGTGTAAAACATAGTCCGCCCCTCTGAAAGCCGTCTTAAGCGCGTCGAGGCTCGTGATGCTCCCCTTTACTAGTCTGACCTTCCCTCGACTCACAAGGTTCTTTATGTTTCCATCCCTGCCTGTAGAAAAATCATCTATTACTGTAACCTCATTCTCACGACAGAGATCCGCTGAGAGGTTCGACCCTATGAACCCTGCGCCACCTGTAACGACCACCCTCTTGTCCTTCATATTCATCTGGCGAGGAGACCCCTGCTTTCAAGCGGGGAGGGATCGCCACAACCCTTTTCTTTAAGCCGTTGATGCTATAAGACTTTATTGGTTGGCTGCGATGCATAGGGCAATCAAACTAACGTTGCCTTATCATGATTCTCTTGCGAGAAATATCGAGCTGTGCAACACCGTCTGCAACGAGTTCTTAGGTTGCTTTTGAAGCGAAAACCTCGCTCCGATGCACCTCACATGATAAATTCAGAGGCGTACGTCTTGGATCATCCAGATGTGTTATCCAAAAGTTTAGGCCGTGGTCGTCCGATGAAGAATCGTGGTCGTGAGATCATGTTGCCTGCTGAACTGGGATTCAGCCGAGAGCAGATGGCGAGGGATACTGGCCTGAAGAGTAGCCTGCCGAATAATGTTCTGAAGAATACAAAAGATAAAAGTAAATACGGAAATCTTTCCTTCTTCGTTATGGAAGAATGAATCATAAGCGTAGAAGTTGCTGGCTTTGGATAAAATTACGTTTCAGGTGAACTGGAGCTCAGAGGTTGGATTACCTGCATACCTACAAGAGATGTTGGCATTGATCGCGTGGCTTTTTAAATTGGCAAGAGCGGAATTCAAATATCTTTTTATTTAAGTAAAAACGGCTATGTGGCATGATAAATCGCACTACTTGGACTGATAGAGGGG
Organism: Candidatus Methanosuratincola sp.; assembly: GCA_014361455.1. Classification (GTDB taxonomy): domain Archaea; phylum Thermoproteota; class Methanomethylicia; order Methanomethylicales; family Methanomethylicaceae; genus Methanosuratincola; species Methanosuratincola mesotaenarum. The sequence goes on along the minus strand of JACIVP010000003.1, from coordinate 55,299 downwards.
CTTACACTTTTCATATAGGGAAAGATTTAGGCAAATGGGACAAAAACCTTAACGCTTTTGAAAAACTTAATATGTGAATTGTCTGCGTCATTCTAAAAGGCTCTAACCACTGACGCTGATTATTATGTCGAAGCTGAAGCTTTCTATTCACTGAACACTTGAAAAAACAGATATAATTAATGCCGTTTGAGCTACTCAAGGATTGAGCTGTCGACTGTCATCGTTCCAGCTTACTCAGGTAATCAGAAGCGTTTGAAGGGTTCCAGTTTTCGGTAGCTAGAGATATGCTTGCAGCCACATTCCCTTCATTTCTCACATAAGCAGTCATATTGTTCATTGAGCCAGGTTCAACCATCCCCCAATCAATAAACGAAACTGGATCAGTGCAGTCGCTGTCCCAGAACACTCCGACGCCAACAGCTACAACTCCACAATAAGTAAGGGCGTTTGAGAAATTTAAACGCTGAAGTGAAATGAAACCATGAGGAAAATCAAATGAAGATTAAACAAATGCCTTTCACCAAAACAACCCCGAAAAAGCAACAAAAGGAAAAAATCTTATGGTAGCCCGGAGGAGATTCGAACTCCTGTCGGCGGGGCCAAAGCCCGCCATGCTTGGCCGCTACACCACCGGGCTGAATGATTTGACCATGCTTTTACATATTATTCTTTTGGTCTATGGAAGCGCCTTTCTGCGGCTTGCACTGCACCAGACCACCTTAAAGCGCCCTATAGATACGGTCGACATTTGTCTCGGGCATGTCCAACGAGCCGCATTACCGAAGAATCATCAAAAACTTATTAACGGGCGTAATTCAGAACTATAAGAAATTATTCAAGAGATACGGCACTAGGTCGATCAAAAATGTCAATTGGGCTCCACTTCGAAGTTCTTTACAACGCAGCGCCTATTGAGGAGCTTGGGATTGCCCTGGCGATGCTTGCCTACCTGATGTTCATAGTTTACTCGACAAAATGGGTCTATGCCAAGCTCAGGGCGAGGGGCATGGAGCACAACATCGCTGTGTATTACAACCGTAAGATAATCCACATGTTCGGAGCAGGCGTCCTCACGCTTCTCTTCCCCCTTTTCTTCACTGGGATGACCATACCGATGATCCTTGTCGCAGTAATCGCAGTACTCACTTACCTCCCCCATAAGACCGGAAAGATGCTTTACTGGTTTCAAATGAAGGAGAACGCTTATGAGGTAAACTTCACTATAGCTTGGGGGTTTGTGATAGGTTTCTCCTGGTTGATATTCGGTGATCCCATATACGGGGTTGTCACTGCCTTATTCATGGCCTTTGGCGACGCGATCACCGGCGTGGTAAGGAATGCGCTTTTCAAGAAACGGACGAAGCACTGGGTCGGGAATGTCGCGATGCTGATGGTGTGCCTGCCAATCGGGTACTTCTATGCCGGTCTGGCTGGTGTCGTCGCGGCGATTGTGGCATCAATTGTCGAACACTTCGAATTCAACCCCATCGACGACAACGTCCTGATAGCCATCAGCTCACTAATTACATTAATCATCCTGAGGGAATTCCTCGGGCTTTAGAGATCGGTTTTACATAAACGCCAGTATGGTGCCTGCAGCGGTAACGGCAGGACGGATACGTATCTCCACCTTCTTCTTGCCTCAGTTCTCTTACTAAGGGGGACGAAAGACTCGCTTGGAGAATGCTAGGAGATGGGCTTACTTGGTAACTGCCACCTTATCTGTGCTACCCGATGCTGCCGCAAGGTGCTAATGGCAGATAGGTCGGAGTAGGCATTAAAGAACGACGATACTGATAACCCTAGCTATCCGTTGCTTGCTGCAAGTGTACATGTTGGGGCCATCTGCATTTGTTCGTTTCTGTTCCTCCGACATTCATATGGATACTTACAGGCACAATCGTGGCGAAGTATGCCTCCTCGTCCATGATCTCCACCGCGCTCTGCTTGGCTAAACCGGTCTGCTGGCCGCTACTTTGATCGCCCTGCCTGTCTACCTCTGCCACGGTCAGGCGGTATTCACTCAGGCCACTGATACGCCACTCACTCTTGGGGGCAAGCGCCCTTCCTGTTGGCATGCGATCGCCTTCACCTTGGCTGGCGGGGTATATGCGCGTCCGCAGTCCCGCCTCTAGTTGCAGTGTTGAGCAAAAAGGCAACTTTGATTATCCTTCCCACCTCCTTTTTGGTTTGATCCTAATCGGCATGATGATCAACACACTCTTGCAAATGATCTGGTCGCGAAAAAACCTAAAATTTTATCTGAAGGTTCTTGTTTATATTTAAAGGAGGTCTTTTTATGGCGAATCAAAAACTTTTAGAAATGCTGAACGATGCTGCTGCAAGAGAACTCCAGGTCTCGATCCAGTATATCTGGCAACATGTGATGTGCAAAGGGATGTTTAGCGAGACCGTTTCAGAGGTCTTGGAGAAGATAGCCATCGAGGAGATGAAACATTACGAAGCGATAGCCGAACGCATCGATTACTTTGGAGGTACCCCGACGACCAAGCCTGCCGAGATCAAGTACGGCAAGAACATAAAAGAAATGCTTGAGATCGACAAGAAGGACGAGGAGAACGCAATAATACTCTATAAGAATATAATCGAGGTCGCTGAGTCTGAGAAGGACTTTGTGACCAAGCGGCTGTTTGAAGGCATCCTAAAGGACGAGGAAGAGCACCACTACAAGTTTTCAACGCTACTAGAGGCAGACTGAAGAATCTAAATTTAAATATTTTTTTAAATTTTCACAAGTATAATTTATGATATTTGATATAAAGACTTAAAAATATTTAGCATCCCGAAGGTTTCCATCCTCCAATAAGGCGCTTATTGGTACATGTTGATGATCAACCATTGGTTCACCATCACCATAACTGTTTTAATGGTAAACACACCATGAGATACCAAGGACTCAATGGAGGAGAGTTATTTGGCAAAATGCCCAAAATGTGGAACCGAGGTTGCTAAGCCTACAAAGACTTGGAAGCTCGCACCCAAGGGGAAGAAAGCAATAACAATAGGCCTCTTCAAGTGCCCGAGCTGTGGTGCCTTCTTCAGAGCCGCCCAAAAGTAACTTTTTCTTTTTTTATTTTAAAATTTTTAAATGCATCTTTTCACCAACTCATCATCTGTACGCTTTGGAAGGAAAAACTATTCCGCCTTTCCCGTTTCTCATTTTGCCATTTTGATCTGAACTGTTCGAATATTTGCTGACCCAATTTATATAAATGTAGCAAATCCCATGATTTTAATAATGCAATAATACAAGTACGATAGCATATTTGAAACGATTAGATTTTTTTGTTATTTGTCTGATGGTAGCCTTTGTTAAAGTGTTTAGTATTGCTTGTGATTCTTCAAGACAGGCAGTCTCTCCCTGACTTCCTGGACCCTTCTGAGGCCCACCTTCCCAAAAATGATCTTCTCCCCGAATCCTGCCTTTCTGGCAACCTTCCCCCATGGATCGATAATGCAGCTGTGCCCGTAGTACTTGAAATTGTTTTCCTGGACTCCCGCTTGGTTTGCGGCGATCACATAAGCCAAGTTCTCGATTGCTCTCGCCCTCAAAAGGGGCATCCAGTGTGCCTTCCCCGTCTCCTCGAGGAATGCTGCTACATTTACGAGTGCCTCTGCACCCTGCATCACCTCTGCCCTGAAAAGCTCAGGGAACCTCAGATCGTAACAGATCGTTATGCCAGCCCTCATTCCGCAAAGCTCGACCACTGCCGGCGCGCCCCCGGGCGTGAAGACGTCGCCCTCCCTTATATTGGAGTAGCTAAAGAGATGGTTCTTCCTGTATCTCCCGGTGATCCCTCTTTCAGTCACCACAAAGGCGGTATTGTACAGTTTATCCTCGTCTTTTTCAATTATGCTCCCTGCCACTATTGCAACGCCTGTCTCTTTCGAGACCTCACTCAGTACCCCCAGCGTTTCTCCTCCTTCCTCTTCGGCATTTGGCAGGCATTCCTCCCTTGTCATCCTCCGGGGCAAGAAGTTGAACATCTCGGGGAGCACTGCAAGATCTGCCTTTCTCCTAGCCGCCTCCCTGAGCATCTGGGCTGCCTTATGCAAATTCGACCGCTTCTCCCCGCCGCTCGACATCTGAATCAATGCGACCCTCAAGTTACATGCCCTCCGATATGGTTAGAGTAACGCACGCACTTGAGCATTGCTGCCCCGCCTCAGATAAGGAATTCTTATATAGTTGAAATGTTTTATTCCATCACCCTAATTGGAGGTGTAGATTAATGCCGCAATGTTCGCTATTCGAAGTCTATAAGACCCCGTCCGGTAGTGTATACTATATCTGCCACCGCCCACCCTTTGGTGAGGAAGGAACGATGCTACCTAACGGAGAGCTTCAGTGCCAGAAGTGTGACAAGAGGAAGTAACTCCCTTTCTCTTGAATTTCTTGGTCCTACTTTTCCATGACCAAATTGAAGGGCTTCCCTTTCTCAACAATCTCCTTTGGGAGCTTTTCTTTCCATCTTTCCATGAAGCTCAGATCCTCGTCCGCCTTGCGGAGTTCGTCTGGTAGCATATGGGGTATCGCCTCGATTATCGGGTACCACCTCTTGCAGTTGCTGCAGACTATCGCACCTTCATCAATCTCATCCCCCTCTCGGAACGCAAAAAGATCCAACGGATAGTGCCTACACATTGGGCAAGCCAGAATGTCCAAAAGCCTCCTCTTCATAGCAATCCCTGATCTAATTTTGGTGTAGTTGGTATTTATCGTTTCCAAAAGGGGGATACAAAAGGGGATGAAGTAGTAGTGTCATAGCCTACGGATGTACCGTTCGACTTCCCAGCTGGTCACTTGGATTCTGTAGGCATCCCACTCCTTCCTCTTAACGGAGAGGTAGTTCTCGAAGGCAGTCTTGCCTAGCACCTCTCTCATGAACTCGCTCCTCTCCGTCTCGTCGAGCGCCTCCTTAAGCGACTCTGGGAGGGAAATGATGTTCCGTGCTTTTCTCTCCTCATAACTCATCTTGTACACGTTGAGCTCGGTTGGTGGCCCAGGATCTATTTTGTTCTTGATTCCATCGAGCATCGCCATGCTCAGGACCGCGAACTGGAGGTACGGGTTACCAGCAGGGTCCGGGCACCTTATCTCGAACCTTGCTGCGTTCTTCCTGCCTCCGAAGTTCGGCACCCTGATCAGAGGGGATCTGTTCTTGAACGCCCATGCAACATAGACAGGTGCCTCGTATCCAGGAACCAGCCTCTTGTATGAGTTCGGCCACGAGGCAAGAACCGAGCACATCTCCCTACCGTGCCTAAGTTGCCCGCCTATGCTGTACCTGGCGATGTCCGACAGGTAGTTTGAGCTCTGGTCTTCAGAGTAGAACATGTTCTTCGTGAGGTCAAGGTTCCAGAGGCTTTGGTGGACGTGCATCCCAGACCCGTTTACCCCGAAGAACGGTTTGGGCATGTACGTAGCTATGTATCCGTTCTTGGCGGCAACCACCTTTGTAACCATCTTCATCGTTATGGCCCTGTCAGCAGTGGGCAGCCCCTCGTCGTACCTGAAGTCTATCTCGTTCTGCCCAAGGGCGACCTCATGATGGGAGATCTCAATGTTGATCCCGAACATCTCAGCGGTGTCTGCGATCTCCCTCCTCAAATCGTCGGTCAGGTCTCCGGGGTGCAAGTCGAAGTACCCTGCCATGTCTATTGGTGTGGGCGTCTGTGAATTTTCGTTCTCCTTCACCACAAAGAACTCGAGCTCCGGGGCGCAGAAGAATCTGAAGCCAGCCTCCTTGCACTTCGCCATTGCCCTCTCGAGGATGTGCCTGGGATCCCCCTCAAACCTCTTGTTGTCCGGGGTGTAAATATCACAGATCAGCCTGCAAGAGGACTTCTCCTTGGTCCTCCACGGGATCATTGCGAACGTGGTCGGATCCGGGTAGAGCACCATGTCAGACTCCTCTATCGGCCTATATCCGGTTATAGAAGAGCCGTCGAACGACTGCCCGTTCTCGAAGATGCTCTCTATGTTCTTCGTGCTCACTGCCAGGCTCTTCAGCACCCCGTTCAGGTCAGTAAACTGGAGCCTGGCAAACTTTATGCCATTCTCGTTTATCTCGTTGACTACTTCGGTCACTTTCTCTTTCCAGACGGCATCCTTGAAGTTCTTCATACTACCACCGATCAAACAACAATCCTAACAACATCTTTCTGTCAATATATAAAACTTTCCACATAATTTATAAAAAATGTTCAATTTTATGTGCGTAATACAAAAATTTTTACAATAATGCGAAAAAAAGAAAAGGAAAGAGAAAGAAAAAGAAATCATGAAGAAAAAAGGCTGTGCGCCTGCCTACTTCTGGTATGCCCATAGGCTATGTATGTTGCAGTACTCCCTAGCCTTCTTTATTTCCTCGGTGGTTTCGAACTCCGCCTCTGGGCTGTCCTCGTGGGTCAAGAACTTTATCATCACTATATCGCCCGCCAATGCCTCGATCCACTCTATGTAGTGTTCTGGCATCATCGGGTGAGGGACTGACCCTATCTTGACCATGTACCCCTTCTCCGTCTTCTCAACGACTGGGACATGCTTCTCCTTGCCCATGTCTGCAGTCTTCTCGGTCTGTAGCTTCATAGGCTTACCGCAGCAGACGAGCTGCCCCGGGCCGGCATGCATGACCATGACTATGTTGCCACAGACCTCGCACTTGTATACCTGCATCCTCTCTGTCATCTCTTGTCATCCCCGAGCTTCCTGTAGCAGAACCACCAGTCGAAGCACTCGTACTTCTTGGGCATCTCCCTTGCGTCCTTCACGTTATTCGGAGGGGAAACTATGGCCTTGTCCCCTATGATCTCGTTGTTGGGCCAGTTAGCCGGGAGCGACACGCCTTCATTGTCGCTGACCTGGAGCGCCTTGAGGAACCGCAGGATCTCATCCATGTTCCTTCCTACCGAGAGCGGGTAGTAGAGGATCCCCCTGACTATCCCGTCCGGGTCTATTATGAAGGTTGCCCTGACTGCCTGTGTGCCCTTCGCCTCAGGGTGTAGCATCCCGTACAGCGTTGCTATCTTTCCAGTGTTGTCTGCGATTATGGGGAACGGGATCTCGACCTTAAGCTTCTCAGCTATCCACTCTTCCCATTTTATGTGGGCGTAGACCTGGTCGATGGAGAGCCCAATGAGCTCCGCGTTCATCTCCCTGAACTTGTCGTATCTCTTCGCGAACGCAACGAACTCCGTCGTGCATACGGGCGTATAATCGGCCGGGTGGCTGAACAGTACGACCCACTTGCCTCTGTAGTCTGCTGGGAAGTTTATTGGTCCCTGCGTGGTCTGCGCGGAGAATGCGGGCGCTGGATCCCCTATCAGAGGTAGATTCCTGATTTCTGAAATATTAATCACCTATTCTCATAGTAACTTCCTTCTTAATAAACTTTAAATCTGAAGCCAGAAAAAGCTTAACTACCGAATTTCCTAAATCTTACCCGATGCCCATCTCAACCAAGACCGAGGAAGCGATTGAGAAGTTCAACAGGTTGCACTCTAAGGAGGTCTATGCCGAAGCCGTCGAGGAGTCTCTGAGGCGCCTCAGAGTCTTCTTTGGCGGAGGGGTAGCAGAGAGCTGCTGCGCCGCGGATTACTTCGAGGAGCTAGCTGTGATCCTGGAAGAGGCGCACGATGTGGCGTATGCTGCTTGGAGCAGCTCGGTCTCGAGGAACCGGGAACCAGGTTTTGTGGTCATTTATGCTCGGCTGGACTTCTTGGAAGAACTCAGGCAGGTCATCGAAGAGGTCCGTCCGAGTGTGGACGCCAGGATGAGAGAGTTCGAGGCTATAGGGGGGCGGATGGACCCTGACGAGATATTCAGCGAGCTTTGTTTCTGCATACTCACCGCAAACTACACTGCGGAGGGGGGGATCAGGATACAGCGGGCCCTAGGGCAGCACTTCAGGAGCAAGCCCATGCATGAGCTGGTTGAATGCCTTAGGTCGCTTGGGCACCGGTTTCCGAACAAGCGGGCGGAGTTTATTTGCGGGGCGAGGCAGCTATATGGTGGCGTTCTCCAGGCGCTCAAAATGGAAGACTTTGAGGCGAGGGAGTGGCTCGTTGAGAATGTGAGGGGCTTGGGGTACAAGGAAGCGAGCCACTTCCTGAGGAACATTGGCCGGAAGGATCTTGCGATCATCGACAGGCACATCCTGCATTTCCTCGACCAGAAGGGCCTTATCGATTCGATCCCGAGGACGCTCTCGCGTATGGCTTATCTATCGATCGAGAGGTTGCTATCCGCAATTGCCAGATCCATGAATGTAAGCCTTGCGGAGTTGGACCTCTACCTGTGGTATGTAATGACCGGAAAGGTCTTGAAATGATCCTTTAATTCAAAATTCCCTGCCCTGGGAGAAAGAACTCAGGACTGTTTCTTCTTGTCTTCCTTGATTATGTCCAAGGGGCTGTTGTATTGCTGGAGGAACTCCTTTCCATTTTGTGTAGTATTTCGTGCCATCGTCCATCGTGCCTAGGAGACCGTGGTCGGACAGCAACCTTATGTGCTCTTCGGCACGGAGGAAGTTGAGGTTCGCGCCGTATACTATGACAGTTTGGAGCAAAGCGCGTTTATGTATGAGGCAGGCTGGAACTGGGCGGACACCAGCGCCCCGCTGTTCTGCTCTAGACCATATTAATCGCCTCGTCCATGCTTATCCTAGCCGTGTTGTTCTCCGATATGCGCCTTGCTTTTTATGACTGTTGAAATGGATCCCGAAGTTGATGCAGCACCTTTTCTTGACCCCTTATGCACCGGCCTGCGCACGCAGCATCTCTGTTGTCGGCTCCACTGCAAGTTTTCCTAAGGCTATCTCCACCTTCTCGGGAGGTATTGCCTGCCCGAAGTGCCTGTCCACACGCTTGAGTTGCGGCGTTCCGCTTCGTTGCCATCATTTTCTCTGCCTTCCAACGAATGGTTCTCCCGAACATGGGGGGATGCAGTTTGTATCTATATTTATCGGGCGCCCCCATGATCTTCGCATGCGCACCTGCTCGATGTTGGTTCATTGCTCAGTCAGGCACTCTTCGCCATCATCAGCTCGTCCCAGAAAGCCTGTTAGAATCGTTTCTTGTACCAATTTATGACATGTCAGCTCGATGCTTGATGCCTGATCATGCAACCAAGATCATCAGCTGCTTGAATCAATGAGCCGCCTCTGAGGGCAGTCCTTCTCTATAAAACATCGCTGCGTTACAGTTCGTCACCACCAATACAAAGAAAGCAACCGACGAATGCGGGTTCAGCATACAAAGGAACATTGTTAGCCAAGGCGATTTCCGAGAGATCTGGCATTGCGTCAACCACCCTCGGCCCAGTGGCGCCTGCACCACAAACATCAGACACGCATTCAAACCCATTCGAAAACTCTCGAAGCTTAACCTTAACCGGCTAATGTTCAACTGGTCGGCGGTCTTTCTTTCTTTTCAATTGATGAATGCCTGGCTTGCGGAGATTTCACGCCACTCTGTTACTGTTTTCTCGCCATGCATATCGCGAGCATGCCGACCCCCGTTCCACCTGAGACTGTGTGTCCAACCGGATTAGGATGGGCTAGAGTGAACCAGGTGTTTGTACGGCTTCTCGTTCAAGCCTGGCAGTTGCTGGAAACTGGTGTGGGTCATAAATTAAGTTGCTATAGTACCTCTTTGCGAACGGATGCAGATGGCGGCGCATGGATCCAAGTAACTATTTTCCTAGAATCATAAGCAAATAGTGAGCCTGCTTTTGAAATGCTTGAGAACCAAATTTTTGTACCTGATCCTTTGTTTGTCGAGCATCCAATTGGCTATTCGCTGATATGCTGGGGGGCATGATCAGCTCCACCTTAAAATCGCGCCCCATAAACGCCTCATCAGACAGTTGCTTGAGCCATGACCAGAGCGTCTTCACGACAAAATCTATGCTTGGACGCCGAGCTCCCGCGCAATCCTTAGCAGCGCAGCCGAGGCACTCTCCCAATGCCTTGGAGAAGTACTCGGGAAGAGACGTCCCTCACCCTGAACCTCTCGACAACGTCCCTGTAGAATATCGTCTCCATGTAGACCTTGAGCAGCCCTATCTTGATACCCTCCCCGTCGAGCTTCATGACCTCCGGACACTCGGCCGTCATGCGGTAAGCCGTCGTGCCACCGTTGGAGTTGCCTGCAACGTAAACCCACGCTGATGCCCGCCCCGCAAGCCGCATGAGGTCAAACAAAAAAGCAGCATCTGCCGGACCAGCATCGGATCCAGTGGAATGCACATCATCGACTATATGTGATGGTGCCACCGAACAGCAAGATGCTGAGGCGCATCCGAAAAGGATAAGGATAACTTACTTATTAATTATTAACATTGCATGTTTAATGTTTTGGTGAAACCATATGAGAACAAAAAAATTCTTCATTAGCTTATTAATACTCTCTTTGGCTGTTATGATTACGCCCTTGGCATCAGCCGACCTTGCCGCCCACGCCCCGATCTACATAGACGGCAACTCCAATTTCACGCGAGCGAACGGCGTCGCCTCCGGAAGCGGCACCGAATCAGACCCTTACATCATCGAGAACTTGAACATCAGCAGCACTTCTGGGGCATGCATCAACATAACGAACACGGATGCATACTTCATAGTCAGGAACTGCACGCTGAGCGGCACGTCGTCAACAGCCGTCATCGTTTTGAACAACGTCACCAACGGAAGGGTGGAAGGGAACACCGTCTCTGGTGGCTCCAACGGCATCTACCTCTTCAACTCCACCAACAACACCCTGATCAACAACACCTGCAACAACAACACCTACTTCGGCATCGCCCTAGAATCCTCCTCCGACAACACCCTGACCAACAACACCTGCACCAGCGACTCCTACGGTATCTACCTCTTCTCCTCCACCAACAACCACCTGACAGACAACATCCTGACCAACAACACCTACTTCGGCATCTACCTAGAATCCTCCTCCAACAACAACATCACGTGGAACGAGCTGATGTTCAACACCCCCAACGCCTACGACAACACCGACGCCGCAAACCTCTGGGAATATAACTTCTACTCCGACTACACCGGGCCGGACAGCAACAGAGACCGCATCGGCGACATCCCATACAACATCACCGGCGGCTCGAACCGGGACCTGCACCCGCTCGTGGACACCATGCCCCCTCTGGCCATCTCGTCACCGCTGGCGAACGGCTCTACCGTGGCCGCCGGGGCGTTCCAGTTCAACGCCTCCTACTCCAGCATTGGGCCCCTCCCAGTCTCGGTCCGCCTCCTCATAGACGGGGTTGACGCCACCCACAGCGCCAACGTGACTGCGACTGGCATCTCCTGCAGCGTCACCCTCTCGGAGGGCGCCCACACCATAACCCTCCTCCTCACCGACGCCGCCGGCAACACCGCATCCGAGTCGTGGATGATAACCGCCTCCGAGGCAGCAGCAGGAGGCGGAGCCGACATGACCCTCGTCTACGTTGGGATAGTCGCCGCCGTCGTCATCCTCGGCGCAGCAGCCGCATACCTCGCGATGCGCAAGAGGTAGCCAGCCCGCGCCATCCATCACCCCGCCCATTTTTTGGGCGTCCTTTTTTGTCCCATTTTTATAAATTATCCGCAAGAAAACTACCGACTTTAGGCAGGGTGAGTGTCAACAGGCGGCTCGTTCATTTGGCTTTGCTTGCTCCGCCCCAAATGTGTTATTGGTAGGTGTGCTCTTCGTCAGGGTATTTTCCGTTTTTTACTTCTTCCTTGAACTTTCCAACAGCCTCTTTTATTATCTGATTTAGGTTTGTGTATCGTTTAAGATACTTCGGAGTGAAACTCAAGTCAAGCCCCAACATGTCATTTATCACTAGGACTTGACCATCGCAGTATTTTCCAGCGCCGATTCCTATTGTTGGGGCACCTACTGCTTCTGTAATTCTCCTAGCAAGACCTTCAGGGATGCACTCTAACACAATGCTGAAAACGCCCAATTTGTCCACTTCTAGAGCGTCCTGAAAGATTTTCTCGGCTTCGTCGGGCTGTTTGCCTTTTAGACGGTAGCTTGGTGCCGTTTGGGGCAAGAGCCCGAGGTGCCCCATCACCGGGATGCCCTCTTTTAATAAGGCTTCTATAACTTCAGGCTTATTCCCCTCGATTTTTACTCCATGCGCTCCAGCTTTCAAAAGCCGTCGTGCGTTTTCTAACGCGTCTTTTGGTGTTTCATCGCAGTTTATGGGGATATCTACAATGATTGGAGTTTTTTTGGCCCCTCTAGCCACGGATTGCGTGTGATAGATCATATCTTCCATGGTTACGCTTCTTGTATCCATGTGCCCTTGAACTACCATCCCCAGGCTGTCTCCGACCAGAATAAGGTCAATTCCTGCCTCGTCTAATATTCTAGCGATTTGATAATCGTAGGCCGTCAGCATTATTATTTTGCCCTTCCCCTTGCCGTTCCTAAACGCGTCGAGCTCCATATTCAAGCCTCCAGGAATTTGATCAGACCTACTAGTGTTTCATTGACGGGTGTCGGAATACCGTGTTTCTTTCCGAGCTCAAAAATCTTTCCATTCAGGAAATCAATCTCGGTTTTCTTCCCATTGATGATGTCCTGAGACATTGAAGAGTAATTTTTATAACTCAAAATTTTACTGTCTATGTCCCTTTCTAGATCTGGTTCAAAATTCATTCCTTCAGCTTTTCCAACTTCAATGCATTCTTGGACAATTCTGTGTCTGATTCCTTTTAGGATATCTACACCAATTTCGTAGTTTCTTACTCTAAGAATTGCTGTTAAGGGGTTTATTACACAGTTAACAACCAGTTTACCCCATTCGTCCTTTTTTATGTCTTCTGAAATTCTTGTTCTCAGCCCGCTTTCACGGAGCAATGTGGCAATTCTCTCTCCGGTTTCGGTAGCTTCAATGATTATCTCTCCATCCCAAAATGTTATTTTCCCCGGCTCAAAAAATTCCGCAGCCATCAGAACCAAGCCTCTCACAACTTCGATTTCATCCCCAACAATCCCCTCAATGATCTCTTTGATTCCGAATCCGTTTTGCAAAACCAAAATGACTGTGCCTCTCTTTAACAAGGGCTTTATGCCAGTGATCGCTTCAGCTGAATCCTGAGCCTTGGTAGTCAGTATGATCAGGGAGCTGGGAGGAACTTCCTTAATGCTGGTTTCGGCCTTGGTTGAAAATCTTCTATTGATCTCCCCTCTAATAATTAATCCATGCGTATTGATGGCGTCTACGTGAGCTTTGTTTCCAATCAATGTCACATCCTTTTTCTGTGACAGAAAAGCGCCTAAGGCGCTTCCAATTGCTCCGGCACCTAAAACAAAAATTTTTTGGAAGATCGAACGCATTTTCCTGCCCCCTCTTTTTTTGTGTTTTTTGATAACCTTCGGTCCAGGCATTGGATGCTCAGACAGAATCTCTGTTTTTTCCATTGAAGAACAAGCAGTCTTTGCCTTGCCGTGCTTCTCTCCGCTCCTCATGTCCAGAAATTATTTCTCATGCCTTAAGTTTTTTCATCCGTCATGGTATCTTACCTACTTCTAGCCTCACGTAGAGATTATCTGGCATAGTGGTCTGCATGATCCCGGCTCTTTCCTTAAATCCTCAAATTCGTAAATTGGCCCCTTAGTGCACTGGAATAACCGCCTCATCAAACATGCGGACAGAGTGTTGTAGACAGCGCTCTTGCTTATCCTACCTTCACGACACCCCAAAGCCTGTTATACTTATGGTCGCCTAGCGCAGGTAGTTTCTAGTTCATCAACTGCACCATGGTTCAGCTTCCATACTGATCATATAAAACCGAGAATTTAAACCTTGTTACTAAATCAAAAGCCAACTAAAAAACAAAAGGTAATAATTTTGGATTATTTAGGAAAAACCGCTAAAAAACAGACACAAACAGGCAATCTTGAGTGCGGGGAGTGGGATTTGAACCCACGAAGGCCTTCGCCACAAGGTCCTGAGCCTTGCGCCTTTGACCTGACTTGGCGACCCCCGCTTGCCCTACTATTTATAAGAGTTACATATATTTTTAACAGGTATGAGTCTGGACCTCCTAAAAGGCATCTGCACATCCGAGTTTTCAGCAGTATCGCGCCTCTCTACACAGTCTTCCCCTTCTGCCCTCCGCGAGGTGGTGAAGAGAGGGGCCAGTGGAGACCTGACCAAGATGATAGACAAGGTTGCGGAGGATGCCGCGGTCTTGTACCTAGAGTCTTCAGGATTCAGGGGCGGTCTCCTCAGCGAGGAGCTTGGTTTCAGGCAATTCGGCGGCGAGGACTACCCGCTCGTGGTCCTGGACCCAGTGGACGGAACCACGAACGCGACGCGAGGGATCGCCCTCTACTCTTTTTCGATAGCATTGGCGCGTGGTCCGCGCCTCTCGGACGTCGAATCCGCCGTCGTGATGGAGATACCTTCAAGGAGGATTTTCTGGGCAGAGAGGGGGGCGGGCGCCTTCCTGGATGGGTCTCCGATCATGGCGAACCATGGCACAGCGATATCCCAATCCCTCGCAGGAGTGGACTTCAACGTCCGGGGCAACCCTCAAAAGGTCTACGATGTCCTCCCAGTCCTCCTCTCTGTGAAGCATATACGGAACCTCGGGTCGGCAGCTCTCGGGCTCTGCTACACGGCATGCGACGCCCTCGACTTCTACCTCGACAACCGCTGCCTCCTGCGGGTCACTGACATCGCAGCCTCCGTCCTGATACTCAGGGAGGCTGGCGCAAAGGTCTTGGACCTCGATGGCAACGACCTAGACTGCAGCCTCAACCTGAAGGAGCGGGTCGGGCTGGTTGCCGGTGCAGAGAAGACCTGCAGGGAAGCCCTTTCCATGATGAGAAGAAGCGTCGTCGGACAGCGTTGAAAAAGATCAGTCCTTGACCTGCTCGAGTATGCTTATTGCCTGCCAGATCGCCGTCCTGGCGAAGAGCGGCATGTTTGGGTCTTGCCCGCACTCCTCGAGTATGCTGATCGCATTCGCAGCCTTGACCGCGTCTGTATATGCCTTGCCCTGCAATGTCTTCATCGCCTCTGATGCCGCCCTTCTGATGTTCCTGGGTACCCCGTTGTCGTCGGCTATCCTCTGGAGGACATTGATTGCCTGAGTCATCTTATCGCTGCTCATTTTGAACCACCTTTTCAGCAAATAAGCATATAATCTTCCTTATTTCCTTTATTCTGTGTGGTTTTATGAGCGATAGGGACTCACAGGTCAAGCGCATGGCAGAGCTCCTCAGGGAGGGAGCGACAATGCTCCCCCAGTCCTGCCCAGAGTGCAAGACGCCCCTCTTCCGATTCTCTAGCGGCGAGGTGGTCTGCCCTGGCTGCGGGAGGAGGGTAGTCTTCGCCAAGGCCACGGAGACTGAGAGGGTTGCAGCGCATTCGGTAGTGGTCTCGAGCCTCGAGGATGTTCTGATGGGCAAGATCTCAGAGATACAGTCCGAGCTCGAGAAGACCAGTGACATATTGGAGATAGAAAAGGAGGTCAGGATCCTATCCGCGCTCTTTGATCTCCTCGGTAAGGTCCGGAACTCCAAGCGCTAGCCCGATCCACTCTCTGGCGAGTTATCCTGATCCCTACGCGGGTCACCCATGGATCTGCCATAGAGCGTCGAGGAGACCTCCCTGATCCTCTTCGCCTTCTTTGGGCCGATCTTCTCGACCCTCTGAAGGTCCTCCTCGCTGGCAGAGAAGACCGCCTGCACAGTCCCGAACTTCGCTAGGAGCCTCCTTGCCGTGGAGACCTCGATCATCGGAAGGCTGGCAACGACGTACTCCTTCTCCTCGTCCGGGGTCTTTGGGCGCCTCCTGTCCTTCACGCCCGGTGCCACGCCGGTGTGTTTCTGTTCCCTCCTTGCTATCACAACTATGAAACCCGCCGCATCCTCGGGTCCATCCGCAGTGATCACCGGGATCCCGAAGTCCAGGACCATGCTTGCTACTGCGCCCCTAATTGCCTCTTTAGAGACGCCAGTCTCCGCGTTACCATTTTTCTCTAAAAGGATGATCGGTCGGGGGTAGCACTCCTTCAGCGCCTGCGCCTGCGAGAAGAGCCGCCTGTCCACTATCGACGCCGCAAAGTCTGCCTGCGTCTTCCTCTCTATCGCGACCCCCTCGGAGACGATGTAGTCGCCGACCTTTAGCGTTCTGTACTCCACACGGGCGCCAAGTGCAACCAGCGCCTTTGCTGTCTGGGATGCCCCCTCCCTCCGGTCCGCTACGATACTTATGCCTGCATCTCCTGTTCCCCTGCTAGCGAAGAACTTCAGGAGCGTCTCCCCTTCCCTCCTGGCTAAAGAGGGCAATCTGTATCACCGGGAAGATCTTGATTGGGATAGGCATATAATCAGATCGCCCCCAGATCTGATCCCATGCCTGATCTCAAGAGGGGAATCTTCATCGCCCTGGAGGGCGTGGACGGGGCTGGATTGTCGACGCAGACCCGCCTCCTCGTGGATCTGTTTGAGGAAAAGGGCTTTAGGACATTCGCGACCAAGGAGCCAAACCCCAATGGCTTCATTGAGCCTGCCATCAGGCGATCCCTTGCCCAGCCTTCCGGCTCCCCCGTGGTTGATGCCCTCCTATTCGCAGCGGATCGAGCAGACCATGTCGAACAATTCATAAAGCCGGCACTGTCGGACCGCAAGATAGTCGTCTCGGATCGGTACTTGGAGTCCTCTGTCGCCTACCAATGTGCCCAAGGGATCGAGGAGAGGTGGATCTTGGCGATCAACAGGTTTGCGCTAAAGCCGGATCTGACTATAATAATGGACATTGACCCCGAGGTTTCGCTGAAAAGGAAAGGGTCACCCCCTGAGCGTTACGAGCAGGTCGATTTCCTGAATAAGGTGAGACAGAAGTTCTTGGAGAGGGCGGGCAAGAAGGGCCACGAGGTCGTGAGCGCCTCCTGTCCAGTCGAAGAGGTCCATGCCCAGATCGTCAGAAGAGCTCTCCCCTTGCTCATCTCGGTCATATCATAGTCGGTGTAAGAACTGGTGCCGGGTCAGTATGATACCCTAGCGGCCTCCGGGAGCCGCCCGAGTATCTTCTCGGCAGCCTCCCTAACCCTCTCCCTGTCCCCTTCGTGCGTGTAGACCCTGACTATATTCATGAACCCCTTCAGCACCTCGATTATTTTGGAGATCTTAGTCGCCTTCAACACATCCTTCCCTGCGGCGTCGACCACCGGTATCTCCATCGGATCGAGGGATAGCTTGTGGAAGTAGGGTATTGATGGGAGCGAAGGCGTGTCTATAAAGACGTTGGAAGCCGGTATCCCTGCCAGGTCGGCAATCTCTGACTCGACCTCCCTCCTTATCCCGTCTAGGCTGAAGAGCCCAGAGATCGACTTGTCCTCAGCCTGCAGCTCCCTCTCGTACGCGCACTTGAGCAGTCTCCTGCACTCGAGGTCCCTGATGATCTGCGCCGACTTCTCACACCCCTTCAACTCCGCCCAGACGCTGTAGTCGTCGAGCTCGAGGTACTCGTCCGGGATCTCGAAGCTGCACAGCCCGAGCTCCTCCTCCGCCGCCTCGAGCGCCCTCACAAGTAGGATCTGTGCCGACCTAACCGTCTTGTGGTAGTAGATAGTCCTGAACGACTCTACCCTGGCAATTAGGAATGCTTCGAGGGCTGCGAGCGCCGAACTGTCAACGACGAGCGTCTCTTCGATCACGTCCATCGTGTATATCAGCCTGTAGATGTCGACTTTCCCGTACTCGGCGCCTGTGTGGTACGTGTCCCTCGAGATGAAGTCCATCTTATCGACATCGACGGCACTCGATATTATCTGGTTCATAAACGCCCTCGCCCTCTGGTCCCTGCCGACTGCCAGGTCCGCGACCTCGTCTGGGCTATAACCGTGCTTGGAGATGATCTCGCTCAGCTCGGTCCCCCTCACGATCCATGGCGTGAGATCCTCATGGGTCTTGTTCAGCCTCTTGATCAGGACCTGCTCGAACGTGTGCGAGAATGGGCCATGGCCCACGTCGTGGCAGAGCCCTGCCAGCCTTATTTTCTGCACCTCGTCCTTGTCAAGGCTGATCGGAAGCGTCTTGCCCAGCAGCCCAGCTAGGTGCATCACGCCCACCGAGTGCTCGAAGCGCGTGTGGTTCGCCCCGGGGTAGACATAGTCCGCAAAGACGAGCTGCTTTATTCTCCTGAGCCTCTGGAGGGGAAGGGTGTCGATCGCCTCCCTCTCGGGCTCAGTGATGTGGACGTAGCCGTGGACCGGGTCCTTGATCATGCCCCATGGTCTCTCCATCGCCCATCCCAACCAAAGAAAGATATAATGCTCTCCTGTCTTAACTTTTGCCGTCTACCTGCTGCGGGAGCCATTTGACCAGCCGTTCCAGCCTCAGCCCCTCCTAACCCTAACGTAGCCTGTGCGCCCGTCCACCTCGATCCAATCCCCGTTCCTGATCGTGGATATCGGGTCGGCGTCCAGCCTGTCCACTAGGGGGATCTCAGCGAGTATGCAGCCTGCCACGATGATCGCCTCTGTCTCGACGTTTATTATCGCAGCTGGGGCGTGGCCGTTCTTCCTCAGCTGGTAGAGGACGTATGATCCGACCGTGCTCCCTTTGCCTTTTGGGAAGACGAGGACCCTACCGGTCATATCAGCTCCAAAGATCTCATGTCCTCTCTCTCTTACGACCCCCATCTCGGGGTCGACGCCTCCGAAGAACGAGATCCCCTGCCTCGTGACCAGCGCCTCGCCCTCGCCCCTGAACTTCGCCACACCCCTGCCCCTGAGCACGATCTCGATCAAGGCTCGACCACCATTGCCACAGCCTCGCGGAGATCTGCCACCGATGCCCTCATTCTGGCGGTGGAGGGGACGTAGTGAGCCGCCTTGCATGAGTCCGTGACCATGTGCGAAAAGCCCGCCTTCTCCAGGGGGCAGACTACCATGCACGTATCTGAGAAGACCCTCCCGCCAGCCTCCTCTATCTCGCGGACGTACCCAGCCCTCTCCGCCTCGTCCCTGACAGCCTTCGAGGTCCAGACCCAGAGGGCCTTGCCCCTCGCGACCCTCCTGCCCCTGAGCATCCGCGCGACCTCCTCCATCTCCTCAAGACTGCAGTGGGGGCACCCTATGCAGCAGAGATCGGGGTCGCCTTCGGAGCTAAGCACCTCCCTGCACTCCTCCAGGTCGCTTGCCCCGATCTGGATCCGATCCAGCCCTTGGGGCTGGTACCTCCAGGCTTCCGGGGTGATACCCTGTATGTGGAAGAGCGCGATCCCACCAGATGCCGCCAGGGCTGCGCACATTATCTTGAGCTGGTTCTTGTCTGCTCGGGTTATCCCCACGAAGAGGGGCACTCCCGTTCCGATCCTCCTGCCCACTGCGTACCCGAGGAGGCTGAAGTCGTGCCTAGTCCTGACCTCTGCCTCCACATCTATTATGACCGTTGGTCTCCTCCCCTCCTCCATGTGGAGCCCGTACATGGGCGTTCTGCCTACGATCGCCGCCGCCAGCGCAGAAGGTCCTCCTTCCCTATTCGTCCTCGCCCCTATCACAGAGTTCGCGTAGCAGATCGCAGACGACTCCGACCATGCTACATGTTCTCCATACTTGGGGTGGTTGCCCACGAGGTAAGGGGTGCAGGTGCAGGTGGCGCTTACCCCCATCCTCATGAACGCATCGATGATCCTGATCTGCTTCGAGCGGTAAGCATCGTCAATCCCCATCTCTGACCACCTCTCCAGGTCCATCCCGCAAGGGTTCAGGGTGGTTGGAATCACCACCTTGGCTCCGTTCCCGGCCCACTCCTCTAGGAACTCCACCCCCGCGTCGCCTATGTTCCCATAAGAGACCCCTGAGACCTGCGCACTCGTGACCCTGACCATCCTCTCCGCGCCCATCACTTCCCCAATCGCCACCAGCAGCTCCATGGCCTTCTTGGCAGTCTGGCCGCCCATGCCCTCGAGCATCCGCTCCTCTTCACTGTTGAGTTTCAACGCAGCCACCCCATCTTTAAGAAGCTCATCGGTACTCCTGAACATGGTCGACCTCGGGTATCACAGCCCGGACGAACTTCTCCTTGGGCTTGTCCAAGGGTATGGTCGCATCGATCCCGAGCTTCGTGGTCAGGATCCTAACCTGGTCCGATGACGGATCCAGCGACGACCCCCTCGCCCCATTCACGACTATGAGATCCCTGTCCCCCTGGAACCTGGTCGCTATCGCCCATTCCACCTCTTCGGAGCTGTCGATGTTGATGTCCTCGTCCACGACCACCACATGCTTCAGGCTGGGGTTCGACCCGAGCGCTGCCAGCGCTGCATTCTTCCCGTCCCCTTCCACCTGCTTCCTTACCGAGACGACAGCGTGGAACCAGCACCCACCCCCAGGGGTGAGCCTGACCCCCTTCACCTTGGGGATCGCCTTGGATATTGCCTCGTACATCCTCGCCTCCTTCGGGACCCCCATCAGCAGCTTGTGCTCCGATCCCCCAGGGAGGAGCGCCTGGTAGATCGCGCCTTCCCTCCTAAAGACCCTCTTTATCCTGACCACTGGTTGCTTCCTGACTATGTCGTAGGTCCCTGTCAGGTCGACGAAAGGTCCCTCCTCCGCCGTCTCGTCTGTGCTTATCTCGCCCACGAGCACGTACTCGGCGTCGCATGGGACTTCGAGCCCGACATCCGGGCACCGGACTACCTTCAGCTTGCCCCCGAGCAGCGAGTTGGCTACCCAGAGCTCGTTCACCCTGTACTCCGGTCCGGAGTTGACACCAACCATCACTGCGGGGTGGGATCCTATGACGATCGCTACCTCGAGGTTCTTGCCGATCATTGACCCCTCTTCCAGCATTGCGTGGAGATGCCTGGGCACTATCCTGATGGCTAGCCTGTCCTTGCCAAGGACCAGGAGCCTGTGGATCGAGGCGTTCTGGAAGCTGCCGTCCACGCTCCTCGCGACGACAATCCCGGATGTTATGTACCTCCCTGGGTCCCTCTCGTAGTGCCTGAAGATCGGTATGCTCTCCAGGTCCGGCGGCTCTGCCACCTCAAACACCGGCCCGGCCTCGGCTACCTCTGGGGGTTTCGGGTTCTCGACTGCCCAGGCGAGCCTCCTGCAGTACGTATCATGGTCCGCCCCAATCGCCCTGTATATCCTGTCCCTGGTCCCGCAGACCCCTGCAACAGCCTGGTGCCTGTACCCCTTTAGCCTCTTGAACACCAGTGTAGGGCCGCCGTCGTACTTCTTCATCAGAGCGGCAGCCTCATGATCAGTCGAAACCTCCTCCTCGATCTCAATGACCGCATCTCCAACCGCACGCTCAGCCTCAATGAACTCTCTAAGGCTCACAAATTTGACCTCCAAGACTGATATTTATCAGCCTGGAGAGGCTAAATCCTTTTTGTGCCTTTTGCCCTCGCGCATAGCAGAATCGGGTCGGTCTGGGGATCTGCTCCCCCAACAAAGAATTCCATCTCACATCCCGCCTCCCCTGCATGTCCCTAACCCGCCGGGCGCTATTACTTGCGTCCTGAGGCCTGCATCCGACAGCGTTAAATCGACCCCGTCAGTTTAAAGGCATGGCGTAAATTCAGTTGATGACAGCGTGGCGCTACTTTCCGTACCCATCATTCAAGCCGAACCAGGAGGAGCTGCTTAGGGTAGCCTTCGCTGCTGTGGAAAAGCGTTCACACGCCATAGTGGACGGCGCCAGCGGCCTCGGGAAGACTGCGGGATCCTTGGCTGGCACGCTTCAGGCGTGCAAGCCTGCCGGGCTGCGGATACTCTATGCAGCTAGGACATACAAGGAGCTCGACAGGGTGATCGAGGAGCTCGTTGAGATAAGCAAGAGAGAGAAGGTCACGGGGATCTCTATCCGCGGCAGGGCGGAGATGTGCGTCAACGAAGCTGTGCTCCGCCTCTCGAGGGATCCAAGGACAGTCTCGGAGCTCTGCTCGGACCTAGTCAAGAGCAGGAAGTGCCCCTACCACGAGAACATTGAGGAGGGGGGCAGAACTGTAAAGTACCTTATAGATGATTTCTTGGAGTCCCCTAAAGCAGCATTCGACCTGATCTCACAGTCAAGAGGCAGCGAGCTATGCCCCTACGAGATGGCAAAGCTCGTCCTGCCACACATGGACGTTGTGGCCCTCAGCTATGCCTACCTCTTCAACAGGGGGATAAGGGACACATTCGTGAAGCGCCTCGGTCAGTCGATATCCCAGTACGTGGTGATACTGGACGAGGCACACAACCTCCCGGAGACCGTCAATGAGTACGAGAGCGACAGGATCTCAGTAAACTCGATCCTGCTCTGCTCGAGGGAGGCCGACAACTACGGAAAGGCAGACGTAGTCAGGTTTGCGGAGTCGATCCTGTCCATCATAGAGGGAAAAGGGTATGGGGAACACGTTGTGGATCTGAGGTCAGTTGCGGAGCAGGCGCTGAAGTCTGCGAGAGTCATCGAGTCCCTGCCGGTCTTCCTAGAAGAGGTCCACGAGTTCGGGGAGAGGATAAAGATGGACCTCCTCTCGAAGGGGAGGATACCGAGGTCCTACATCCACCGGCTTGGGGAGTTCTTCCTCAAGGCATACGAGACCTCCGGGAAGAGGGAGTTCGTACACATAATACACAGCGAGGAGGGCGAGGGAACCAAGACCGTGGAGATCGTTTCCCTCGATCCCAGGACCTCAACCTCCGAGGTGATCGGTACAGCAGCAGCCACCGTGAGCATGTCAGGAACGCTTGAGGACATGGATGCCTACGCCTCGGTGATGGGCATACTGGAAGGGGCGATCAAGACCACTCTCCCCTCCCCATTCAGCAGAGATCAGACACTAGTCCTCGTCTGCAGGGGGGTCTCAACACTCTACGACAAGCGGGGCAAGGAATCCTATTCGCTGATGGTCTTGAAGATCTCCGAGGTCGTCTCGAACACCCCGGGCAACACGGGCGTCTTCTGTTCTTCCTACGGTGTGATGGAAGGGCTGATCGAGGCTGGCATCGAGTCCGCCGTGGGTAAGCCACTTTACATGGAGCAACAGAAGGTCAGATCCATCGACCAGGACCGCCTGATCGAGGAGTATAAGTCAATGGCAGTCTCAGGCGGGGCTGTCCTCCTAGGAGTCACGGGCGGCAGGTTCAGCGAGGGTGAAGACTACCCGGGCGACGAGATGAACTCGGTTGTCATAGTCGGCGTCCCATACCCTAAGCCCACCGCGAAGATCAACGCCCAGATAAGCTACTATGAGTCGATCTTCCCCGGCAGGGGGAGGGAGTATGCATACACGATCCCTGCAATGCGGAAAGCCTCCCAGGCCGCAGGCAGGCCATTCAGGAACCTAGGAGACCGTGGAGTGGTCGTGTTCATGGACTACCGCTTTGCATCCCCGTACCTGCGCCGCCTCCTCCCAGCGTGGATCAGGGAGCGGATCATTGTAGTCGAAGACCAGGAGGGGAGCCTCTCGAGCCTGATCAGTGGATTCTACAGGGGTACGGGCTGAAACGATCTCCTATTGACCTGCCTGTCGCAGATCTACTGTCCGTTTCATATGCCCAGTACGGAAAACGTCAAAAGAAAGAGACGCATATCGAGTCTACAATGTTCATCTGAGGGGGTCAAAAAGCTGCAGGGGGTTCCACTTTCCACTGGCTGCGTGGATATTGACTTCCTGCTGGGGGGTCTGGCGCCAGGCGAGATCGTTCTCGTCTTCGGGAAGCGAGGCGCTGGAAAGACCACCCTCGTCCTCCAGGCAGCTTCCACCACTGCATCGTCGGGGCAGATCAGCGTTGTCGTCTACTCCGAGGGGCGCCTCCCTCTCAGTCGCCTCTCCGAGATCTCAGGTCCGGAGTGGTCAGAGATCAGTGACAGGATATGGGTCGTAGAGGTGAAGAACTTCGAGGACCAGGACTCTATTGTCGAATCCCTCGAGACAAACCTTCCTCCGGGCGTATCCATGCTGGCACTGGACTCGGCAACAGGGATGTACAGGGCCGAACTCGGGGAGTATGACGAAAACATCCTGGCCAACAAGATGCTAAACAGGCAGTTAGCGCTAATCAAGGACTTGGCGAGGCGGAGAGGGCTGGCAGTTCTGATAACAAGCGAGGTGAGGGAGATCCCAGACGGGACTGGGGACGAGCCCGTGGCCTCCGCGATCCTGACATACTGGTCAGACAAAGTTGTCAGACTAGAGCGGATCCACGGCGAAGTAAGGCGGGCCCGCCTCCTGAAGCCACAGCCCCCGCGTGATATATTAATACGATTGACATCAAGAGGTTTCTCCGGAACGGGTACTGGAAATGACTGACATCCTCGACCTCGCCTTCTCATCATTCGTACTGATCATTCCGGCATACATAGCCAACTCCGTCCCAGTCCTGGCGAGGGGTCGCCATCCGATCGACCTCGGGAGGTCAATGGGTGATGGCAGGCGCGTGCTCGGAGACGGTAAGACATTCGAGGGCTTATTCGCTGGTCTCTTCTTTGGCACGCTGGCAGGGGCTGTCTTCGGGTACCCTCTTCACTCCTTTCTGCTTGCGCTCGGCGCCCTCCTGGGGGATATGCTCGGTGCCTTCATAAAGCGGAGGATTGGCATAGAGAGGGGGCGTCCTGCGCCTGTCCTCGATCAGTTGGACTTCGTGGCTGGCGCGCTCATCTTCCTCTACCCGATCTACCAGCCAAACTGGGAGCAAGTGGTCTTCATTGTCTTGGTCACTCCGCCTATCCACATTCTAACCAATTACGTGGCCTACAAGATGGGGCTGAAGAAGTACCCATGGTAGAGTTGAGTGATCCCATTGCGAATCAGATCAGTATAACTTAGCCCTAAGCAGGTACTCGAGCAGTATAACCGCAATTACAATGAGCGTCGTGCCTCCAAGGAACTTCAGCTTCGCCCCCTCAAGATCGAAGGTTCTGCGCAGCGCGCTCTCAAGGGCCACAAATCCTGCCATCCCTGCCAGCGTGATGAAGAAGATCACAAAGAACTCGGTCGAGGTCTGGCTACTGCTCGACCTTACTAAGAAGCTCGCCCCTGCACCACTCGCGGTCATCGCCTCGGGCTCCATCACGATGAGGTAGACTCCACCGCTCGTAAGGAATGCTGCGAAGAGCGCAGCGATGTAGGAGAGGGTTCTCTTCGTGAATAGATCTCTGTACAAATGATGCCACCGCAAGATGAATGTCGCTCCAAGAATCTATATGCTTAACGGTCTGTCTTGGAATGTAGTCTATGTAAACTATTGAAAAATTATCTTTTATGCGTTGTACATGCATAAATTACATATATAGACGATTGATGAATGATAGGCGGTGTCTGAAATTCATCCCTCCAAGGACATAATTGGTTCCAAGAGCAGGCTCATCTGGGGTAAGAAGATTGCACTCGGAATCTGCGGCAGCGTAGCCTGCGTTAAGGCACCCGGGATAGCACGGGAGCTTATGCGCCATGGAGGGGACGTCTGGGCTGTTATGACGGATGCCGCCCAGCAGCTTATCTCCCCCGCCCTAATGGAGTGGGCGACTGGGAACGCGGTGGTCACCAAGCTTACCGGCGGGATCGAGCATGTGGCGCTTGGGTACGCTGGCGAGGGCAGCGCGGACCTCGTGCTGATCGCCCCTGCCACTGCTAATACGATCGGGAAGATCGCTACAGGCATAGACGATACTCCTGTCACCTCCCTCGCGACGACTGCTGTAGGCGCTGGTCTGCCAATCATTGTGGCGCCGGCGATGCATGCGAGCATGTACCGACACCCAGCAGTGCTGGAGAACATAAGAAAGATCCAATCGATGGGCGTCCAGATCCTCCTCCCCGAGCTCTCAGAAGGGAAGGCTAAGCTTCTGGAAGATGATGCAATAGTCGAGGAGACCATTGCTGCCCTCCGCCCGAAGGATATGTCCGGCCTGAGGGTGCTAGTCACCTCCGGGCCAACACGCTCCTACATGGACAGCATACGATACATTACGAACCCCAGTTCCGGAAAGATGGGGAATGCCTTTGCGGCCGAAGCAGCCGCAAGGGGTGCGGAGGTCACGATCATAGCAGGCCCCATCTCGATACCTCGAATGAGGGCAAGGGTGATCAGCGTGAGCACCACTCAAGAAATGAGGGACGCCGTGATAAGTGAGCTCTCATCCTCGGCATACGACCTGCTGGTGATGGCCGCCGCCCCGCTGGACTTCGAGTTCGACCACAGATTCGATGGGAAGCTATCGAGCGCCTCTCCTGTTGACCTGCGACTTGTGCCGGTCCCCAAGATACTGGACGAGGCGAAAAGGCTGTCCCCCCGGACCTTCGTTATTGGCTTCAAGGCTGAGTACGGGCTAGCAAAAGAGGATCTCGTCTCCAGAGCAATGGCCAGGCTTGTCGGGTCCGGCTGCGAGATGATGGTCACGAATGAACTTTCCCTCCCAGACAGGGGCTTCGGGTCCGAAACAAACGAGACTTACGTAGTCTTCCCAGATGGATCGCCCTTCCACATTCCGCTCAAGACAAAGAGAGAGGTCGCCAGCCAGGTCCTCGACATCTACCTCCGGAGGAGTAAGAGGTGCTGACCTCTGAGCCATTGGTGGGGGAAGGCTATGCCCCGGGGCACATAACGGGCTTCTTCATGATACACAGGTCTGAGGATCCGATAAGGTCAGGGTCGACCGGTGCAGGCGTCTGCATAAGTGGTGGTGTTAGGACTAGGCTCATTGCAAGGGAAGCGAAGTCCCCTGGCTTTGAGCTCCGCTGCAACGGCTCACCCACAACCTCCCCGACATGCGAGTACGTTGTATCGAATATGGTCCATGAACCCGAGAAATATGCGATCATCGCGGAGCAGGAGTCGATCCTTCCAGCGAACTACGGGTACGGGGTGAGCGGCGCCTCATCCCTGAGCCTTGCTATCTCGATCAACCGCGCATTCGGTCTAGGGAAGCGCCTGATTGAGGTCGCATCCGTAGCCCACATAGCCGAGGTCGTGAACGAGACCGGTCTCGGCGACGTAATGGCTGAGACCATCGGAGGGCTGGAGTTGAGGGCGCGCCCCGGGGGACCTGGAGTAGGGGTAGCCAAGCAGGTCCCATTTGACGGTGATTATGCCATTATCTCCACGCCAGTCACCGAGTTCCAGACGAGGATCATGATCACTGAGCACCGTCTAGTGAGCCGAATAAATCAGTTAGGGAGAACTGCTCTCGAGGCATTCCTTGAGAGCCAGACTGTCGAGAACTTCATGCTCCAGTCTAGGAAGTTCTGGGACGGGGTCGGGATCTCTAACGGCTCGATCCGGTCCGTGCTCAGGAGGTACGAGGACGCGGGGGTTGAGTGTCCCTCCGCCAAGAAGGGGATAGTCTTTGCCGTCGTGGATCGGGATCGGCTTCCCGTAGTCCTGAAGCGGCTTGTGGGCGATGGGGTGGGATCTCTGGCCCACAGCATCGCAGTGATGCCTGGAGGTCTTAGGCTGATAGTCTCTGAGATTCACAGGAGTGGAGTGGAATGGGAGTCCGTCTGAAAATACCGAAAAACCATGTGAGGGCAGCCTCTCTGATGGTCAGGGAGAGGCTCATCGAGGGAGAAGAAAAGAACGTAGTCGCAAAGTCCGGCCTGATCGCCCACGGGAGAGGAGAGGCTTTCGACTACCTCATAGGAGAGGAGACAACGCCTGCCGCCCTCTTTGCCACGAGGGCTGCCGCAGCCGCGCTGCTCCTGGCCTCTCGCCCGGTGATCTCGGTCAACGGCAATGCAGCCGCACTGGTCCCCGGGGAGATGGTGAGGCTCTCGGATTCGGTACCTGCCCCCCTCGAGGTCAACCTCTTCTATAGGAGCAGGGATAGAGAACTCGCCGTCAAGGAAGCACTTGTTGCAGCTGGCGCCAAGCAGGTTCTGGGGGTCGGTCGTGCGGCGAGTGCCAGGATCCCTGAGCTCTTCAGCGAGAGGCGGAAAGTCGATCCAAGGGGCATCCATTCGGCTGATGTAGTTCTTGTCCCACTCGAAGATGGGGACAGGACGATGGCCCTGAAGAGGATGGGCAAATTTGTTATAGCAATCGACCTGAACCCGCTGTCAAGGACTGCACAGACTGCAGACATCACGATCGTGGACAACATAATCCGCGCATTGCCGAACCTGGTGTCTGCCGTGAATGAGCTGAAGTGCCAGGACAGGTCTGCGCTGAGGGGGATGCTCGAAAGTTTCGTCAACAGGAAGAACCTGTCCAGCATGCTGATACACATAAGGAACCGCCTCAGCAGGCTTGCTGAGGAACAGTGATATGTCATTGACTGTCGGTCTTACCTGCTGATCTGCATCGCAGTCTTCGGGATCCTCTCCATAGTTATGGGTAGCGTTATAGCTATTCTGCTAGGAAAACCGAACTTTGGATCAACCTTCATCTCCATCACCACAGTAGCCTTGCTAAGATTTGCCATGCTCGCGGTCGGATTGATAACCAGGCTGGTATCCCCTCCGGATCGATTAGTCCTTATAGCGGTGCCAGCTGGTATTAGTGGGCATAATGGAGATGTGGTCTCGAGGGTAACCCCCATCCTTGCGATCGTGGGGGTCGGTTAAGCCATTATGCCTTCGCATCTTGGGGTGGTCGTACTATACCTACGATCATGACCTACCCAGTCTTTCTGGTTGCATGGCTCATGGCAGTGCCCCCTATAATAGCATTCATGACAGTCAATGTGGTGCTTTTCGCCATCGCCGTCGCCGTCGCCGTCGCCGATCTGTGCCGCTTCTATAATGCGTCATTCAAAAGATCCTGGTTGCGATCAACCCATTTCCATCGGAAAAACCCTTCGACCCCCCTCATATTCGATGGTAAGAATATATCTGAGCAAGGGGAGTTATATATGGGCGACAGCGGTGCTGCCACCCAGGCTGGTATGTTACCAGCGCCCCCACAGCTGCAACCGCAAGTTATATATGGGCGACAGCGGTGCTGCCACCCAGGAGTGGTGTGTTTGGAAACGAAGACCGCTGTTCAGTTATTAGGCGCGGTTGCGGGAAGCAAGCCTGTCCAAGCCGCGCTCAGGAAGATGGGTGAGTACTGCCATGATGATGGCAGGTCGAGGCTCGAGGTTGCGCTCGAACTCTACACCGGCGTCAGAGAAGATGCATGCCTAAAGTGCAAGATGACTGAGAAGGCCGTCTCCGCGTTCCTTTCGTTGGGTGGGAAGACATTCGGTGCCAGCAAGGATGATATGGTGGGGAAGTTCAGGGACAAGTATTGGAGGCGCGGTCTGGCGAATGTCATAAAGGGCATCTCTCTCTTCGGGATCAGGAAGCCATTCGTGCCTGGCGCTCCCTTCCAGGTCGTCTGGAATGTCACCAACAGCTGCAACCTGCGGTGCAAGCACTGCTACGCCAACGCCGGGAGTGGTGCTAATCATGATCTCCCCACTGCAGATGCGAAACGGATCATTGACAGGATAGCCGAGTGGGGCGTGGTGGTGCTTGCATTCTCGGGAGGGGAGCCACTGGTCAGGAGAGACATTCTTGAGCTTGCAAGGCACGCCTCCTCTAGTGGACTCTACACGGCCATGGCCACGAACGGCGTCCTCCTCTCAAAGGAGAAGTGCCGCGAACTCAGGAGTGCTGGGGTGGAATACCTTCAGATAAGCCTCGACGGCGCGAGGGCATCGACCCACGACGCTTTCAGGGGGGTCGATGGGATGTTCACCAGAACCGTCGAGGGGATCCGGAACGCAGTTGAAGCTGGCTTCTTCGTGAACATAGCCACCACGGTCACCAGGTACAACCTCGATGAGGTGCCTGAGATGATAGACCTCTGCGAGGACCTTGGGGTCGATTGGTTCATGATGTACAACTTCGTCCCGACCGGAAGGGGGAGGTTTATAGAGGAGAACGATCTCTCACCTAAGGAGAGGGAGGATCTGCTTAGGTCGCTCTGGGGGAGGATGAAGACAAGCAAGATAAGCCTCCTCTCAACCGCGCCACAGTTCGCGAGGGTCGCACTCGAGATCGAGGGCGCGTCATGCAGCGTCGTGCCGACCCACTTCTCCAACACTGAGCTGCCTGGGCGGCTCAGTTCGCTCGCCGAGTTCATAGGCGGCTGCGGGGCTGGGCGCTTCTACATCGCACTCGAACCGAACGGAGACATCACCCCATGCGTCTTCCTGCCGAAGAAGGTCGGGAACATCCTCTGCGACTCGCTCGAGCGCCTCTGGGTTGGGCTCGAAGATTTCCGGATCCTCAGGGACAGGAACGTGCTCAAAGGGAGCTGCAGCTCCTGCAATTACAGGTTCGTCTGCGGTGGCTGCAGGGCAAGGGCATACGGGTACTTCGGAGACCTCAGCTTTCCGGATCCGGGATGCGTCCGCAACGAGTCTGAGTACTATGCGCTTATCCAAGGCCCAAACTCCAACTCAACCTTTGAATTGGCTGAATGCAGATAGAAAAAGCTTTTAAACTCTGAAAATTTCTTTCTGTTTGCTTATAATCGATTGGAAGGTTTTCAACATGTCAATAAAGAAGATTGCCCTTGCCTATTCCGGCGGTCTCGATACCTCTGTCGCGATCAGGTGGCTTTCTGAGAGTTACGGATCGAAGATTGTGACGGTCACGGTCGACGTCGGCCAGGCGGAGGACTTTAAGGCAATAGGCGAGAAGGCATGCAATGTGGGTGCCGAGAACCACTACACAGTTGACGCAAAGGAAGAGTTCGTAAGGGACTATGTCTTCCCTTCGGTCAAAGCAAACGGGCTTTACCAAGGGAAGTATCCTATCTCTACGGCGCTCAGCAGGCCGCTAATAGCGAGGAAGCTGATAGAGATCGCCCACAGAGAGGGCTGCGATGCGGTTGCCCACGGCTGCACGGGAAAGGGCAACGATCAGCTCAGGATAGAGATCTCCTGCAGGGCGCTCGACCCAACGATGAAGATACTCGCCCCGATCAGGGACTGGGGAATGAGCCGGGACCAGGAGATCGAGTATGCGATGAAGCATGGGATCCCCGTTTCCAGAGCTGCAAAGAAGTACAGCATAGACCAGAACCTTTGGGGCAGGTCCATAGAAAGCGGTCCCTTGGAGAACCCGTGGAACAGCCCGGAGGATGACGGGTGGGAGTGGACCACATCCCCCGAGCTCGCGCCAGATTGCCCAACGGTCGTCGAGCTGGAGTTCAAGAGGGGGGTTCCGGTTGGGATCGATGGGGAGGAATGCTCTCCGCTTGAGCTCGTGAGGAGACTGAACAGGATAGCTGGCGAGAACGGCGTAGGCAGGATAGACCACATGGAGGACAGGATAGTCGGAATAAAGTCACGCGAGACCTACGAGTGCCCTGCCGCAGTCACAATACTGGAGTCTCACAAGGACCTCGAGAAGCTGATCCTGAACAGGCATGAGCTCAGCTTCAAGAGGCTTGTCGACGAGCAGTGGACTTTCATGGCATACGCGGGCTTCTGGGACGACCCTCTGAGGGAGGAGCTCGACGCCTTCATTAATAAGGCCAACGACCGCCTTGACGGGAGAGTGAAGATCAAGCTATACAAGGGGTCTATGATGGTCATCGGCAGGGAATCCTCCAACTCGGTCTATGACTTCAAGACTGCAACCTACGATTCATCATCCACTTTTGACCAGTCCCTCTCGAAGGGCTTCGTAGAGCTCTGGGGGCTCCCAACGGTCGTCTCTAGGAAGGTTATGTCAAGTCGTTGATCTAGGGGGTCCTATCTTGAAAATAACTCGCGGCGGGCGGCTCACAGGAGATCTGACCCGTGATGTTGCGAGGTTCATCTCTTCTGCAGATTACGACCACTATATCTCCGACGCTGTGATTGAGATAAACATGGCACACGTCATAGCTCTGGCAAAGGCCAATTACATTGGGCAGAGAGAGGCCGTAGCGATCCTTTCCGCCCTCGAGAATCTGCTCGGCAAGGTGGAGCAGGTCCCTCCAGATATGGAGGACGTCCACATGGTCATCGAGGAGGAGGTCACAAGGCTAGTCGGTCAGGAGATAGGGGGGAAGATGCATACTGGAAAGAGCCGCAACGATCAGGTGGCGACAGCCATAAGGATGCGCCTGAGGGACTTTACAATCGACCTGTGCCAGGGCATCATCTCCCTCCAGCGGAGACTACTGGAGAAGGCAGCCTCGCCAGAAGGCAGGATCGTCGTACCAGGTTACACCCACCTCCAACACGCCCAGCCAGTGACACTTGCACACTACCTCCTCGCTCACCACGACTCTATAAAGAGGAGCTTCGATCGGCTGATCAGTTCATACCCTAGGATCAGTCTATGCCCCATGGGAGCGGCCGCGCTTGCAGGTACAGGATTCAAAATCGACAGGTCTTTGGTGGCAAGGTACCTCGGCTTCGACGGGGTATTGGAGAACACGATGGACGCCGTCGCCTCCAGGGACTTCGCCCTTGAGGACGTATCCTCCCTGGCGATCCTGATGCTCGACCTTAGCAGGTTCTCCGAGGAGATGATCGTATGGTCGTCCTCGGAGTTCAGTTACATAAATGTTCCAGATGACCACGCTTCGACTAGCAGTATTATGCCCCAGAAGAAGAACCCTGTCACGCTCGAGATGGTGCGGGCAAAGAGCGGCTCAGTCCTCGGCGAGCTGTTTTCTATGATGTCCATCATGAAGGCATTGCCACTGACCTACAACTTGGACATGCAGGAGCTGACCCCCCACCTATGGAGCGCCTGCGAGTCAACGGCAGCGTCCCTCGCGGTTCTTGCAGATTTTGTCAGTAAAGTGACGTTCAACGAGTCCCGGATCAAGGCATCCCTGGATAAGGGGTCATCCGTGGCAACCGAGCTTGCGGACGTCTTGGTCAGAGAGGGTGGTCTGCCGTTCCGCAAGGCTCACCACCTTGTGGGGGCGATCGTCAAGGCGCTCTCGGATGAAGGAACTTCGCTGTCAGAAGTCGATCCCCAGCGCCTGCTTGCAATGATGGCTGCCGAGTCTGGAGTTTCTCTCCCACTCTCCTCGATAGAGCGCGCGGTCTCGCCTAAGATGAACGTCGACGTGAGGAATGTGCACGGCGGTCCTGCATACGCAGAGTCGGATAGGATGATAAAAGAAAGGATGGCATTACTGGACGAAGAGTCCAAAGCTCTGGATTCGATCCGCCGGAGGTTGATCGAAGCAAGGGCGGAGATGCAGAGGGAACTTTCTACCCTTCAGCGCTGCGCAGATACGTAGCGACTTCCTTCACCAGCCTCCCCGTCCGATCGTTTTCAATGATCGCCTCCAAATAATCCATCCATTCTAATCCGGTCCGTTCAGCCCAGACCCTGAAGTGATCTCTGAGCTTCCTCTCTGCCTTTGCATGCTTCTTGCACATCCCCTCTCTGCTGGGCGCCCCGCACACCCTGCAGTTCAATATTTCACCCTCAAGGGGCACTTTGGATTTAAACAGATCTTCCAGCGTCTGGATCCGACGCCCATAACCGTCACTGTAGGGTACCCGCATCCCTTGCAGGTGCCCCCTGTGGTACTGACTACCCCCCTCTGCGGGAGGGGGGCCGAGAAACTGCATCCTCTGCCGTAGTTAGAGCATCCCACAAACCTCTTGCCGGTCTTCCTTGACCTGATGACCCTCAGTTCGCCCGTTCGGCAGGACGGGCACGGGCCGATCCTACCCCTCTGATCCCTGAGCTCCTTCACCAGGGAAGCGATCTCCGCGCCAACACTATCGAACTCAGAGACCATATCATCAAATGCTTTCTTCACCACCTCCGCACCCCTTATCAGAACTGCTGTGTAGTCCTCTCTTCCCTCTTCTATCGCCTCCATTCTCTCTTCGAGGTCCCTGGTCAGCCCTATTGAAACCAGGTCTTGGAAGTGCTTTCTCAATACCTCGACAACCCCGCGGCCCAGCCCTGTCACGTGGATGCTACTCCCGGATATATACCCCCGCTTGTACAGGGTGTTTATGATCTCTGCTCGGGTGGACTTAGTGCCGAGCCCGTTCCTCTCCATGAACTTTATCAGACTGCTCTGATTGAACCGCGGGGGCGGTTCAGTGAACCTCTCCTCGACCCAGACCTTATCGACCATCGCCTCCTCCCCTTCATCCGCCTCCGGCAAGCCTGCACTGCCTGCCTTCGTATAGGGAGCGTAGTACTTCATCCAGCCTGGGTCAGTCACTGACTCGACCTTGATCACGAAGATGTCGCCCCGGTCCAACTTGACTTCTATGGACCTGGATGCTTTCCGGGCGGTTGGGCCGAAGGTCGCGATGAACCTCTTTACAATCAGATCGTAGATTTTTTCCCCGTCCTGCTTAAGTCCCTTAGGCGCGACTCCTGTTGGGTGTATCGCCGGGTGGGCGGGGTCCGTCTTTTTGCCCTGCCTTGGCCAGAGCCCATTCCCCGCGTCTGCATAACTGAGTATCTCATTGATACTCTCGGAGTACACAATATTGGTTCTGAGCTTTGTCAATATGCTCCTGAACCCTATTGAAGGGGGGAGCTGCTGGCTTGATGTCCTCGGGTAAGAGATTGCCCCGTCCAGGTAAAGCCCCTCCGCTATCTTCTGGGTCTTCCAGGGCTGGATCCTAAAAGCCCTGTATGCTTCACTCTGCAGCTCCCCTAGGTCGAATGGGTACGGCGGAGGGATTACTGATTCGCAGTTCTCGATCCGCTGGATCACTCCTGATGCCCCCTCGCACCTTGATTTCAGTGCTTTGCCCTCCCCGCCCTCCAATATCGGGTTTCTGTAGTACTCTGCCTGGAAGACCTCTCCGTTCGAGAGTAGCTTGATCTCGGCCCATGCAGTCCAGTATGGGTCTGGCACGTGGAGGTCTATCTCGTCATCCCTCTCACATAATGCGTTCAGCGTCGGGCTCTGGACCCTCCCAGCACTCAGTACCTCGAAACCGCCTGAGTTGCAGCTGTACGCGTCCATTATAGCCCTCGAGACGTTCACCCCGAAGATCCAGTCTATCTCATGCCTGACAAGCCCTGCCATTATCACTGGCATGTCAAGCTCAGCGGCATTCTCGTACGCCTTTATGAGCTCCTCCCTTGTGAGTGATGAGAACTTCATTCGCCTGGCATTAGCATCTGCGCCCCCGCACGCGTTCCTAAGTATCATGAACGCTATCAGGCTTCCCTCGGTGTCGTAATCGCAGGCGCTTATGAACGAGTCCGCCTCTCCCGCAAGCCTTGCGATCTCTTCCAAGAAAACCCTGATGCGCCTGTTCCTGATCGGCTCCCAGACAAGATTAAAAACTGGGAAGATCCAACCCTTGCCCTGCTGGACCGGGCTGTAGAGGTGCCCTATGGCCGAGACAACTGTGACCGTCTCCCCTCCCCTCTGAAGCCTGTAGAACGGGACCCCGCGCCCGATCTTGACCACGCCCCGACCGCCGAGCGCGTACGCGATCTTCTTTGCAGCGCTCGGCTTCTCGCAGACAAGCAGGTGATGCGTCACGAAGCCCGACCCAACCCAACCCAAAACTTATTACTGCTCCAGGATTTATTTAATATGGTATGCCTTTCTCCTCGATCAAGTCAAAGGTTATCCTCCTCTCACTTTCACTCTTCTACGATGCAGCATTCGTAAACCGAATATGGACTGATCCGAAGCTGAGGCGGACATTCGCTGGCATGGTAGGCACGCTTCTTATAGGCATATCGGCAGCCGTCTACTCCATCGACCGCGTCTTATCTACGGGCACCTCACCTTACTCGGACTTCGGGGTGTTAGTCGGACTGGCGCTCTTCCTCGTGGGTGCTTGGAACGGGGGCATCGTGATCGCCTTTGACCTCGAGAAGTCCTGGGGGCTGCTGAGATCGAAGGGGACTGTCCTGTGCTTTCTCGACGACTCTATGCAGTCCTCTGCGTACATCGAGGGGGTATTAAACGCGTCACAGGAAGTCGGCATGGAGAATGGTTTAAAAGCATCTGAGAAGTATTTGAGGTTCGCAGCAGAGATATGGATCGAGTCCATGGCCAGAAAGGGCCTGATAAAGATAGAGCGTGCCCTTGAGAATGGTAGCTTGGGTGATATTATTGCCAATACGAGTCTTATGTCATCAATGTAAAGCCGTCCTGTACGAGGATCTTGAACTCGTTTCTCCAAAAGAGGTGCTCGAAAAGAACAACGGGCGATGCCCGAAGTGCTCAGCCACCATGAGCTTCGATGCGAATAGCCTCAGGATATACATCTCCGACGAAAACAAACGTGGCCTCATGAAGATCTTCCAGAAGAAAATCTGAGCCGCCACTCGGTGGCCTCCAGATATACTTCTACTGGAGGGCACTCCTAATAAATAAATAGTAATAGCATGATACCAGAATCGGACCGAGGTGGTGTTGGGATGTCTGAATTCATAGACGTTTCAGGGAATTTGGTAAAGAAGGGAATACGATATGCAAAGACCCACGAGTGGATAGACCTGTCCGTCTCGCCCTCGAGAGTCGGTATCTCCGACTTCGCACAGAGAAGCCTCCACGACGTGGTTTACGCGGATCTCCCGAAGGTGGGTCATACCGTCAAGCGCGGTGTCGCTCTCTGCACACTGGAGTCGATCAAGGCTGTCGCCGAGGTTTACTCTCCAGTTGACGGCGTAGTCGTGGAGGTAAACTCCGAGCTCGAGGGCGCGCCTGAGCTTGTCAACAAGGATCCGTACGGGAGAGGCTGGCTTGTTAAATTACAGGTGATGGGCGGAACGGACGATCTCCTCGAAGCCGAGGAGTACTCTGAATTGGTGCGGCAGCAACTCTGACATTTTTGTTGGGATTCTAGCGTTGCTAATGATCCGATGGCGCTCATTATCTTAGTGAAGTTGTAATCCACTATCGCCCTGCCCTGCCATGCCCAAGCCAAGGATAGGGCGTCCAGTCCAGTTCTTGGTCGTCTGTGTCACTCCTCAGTGCATTCATATCCCTGGCCTTCTCTCATTACTACAACGGCAACGTTCTCCTTCCCGACCGCCCTGACGGCTCTTGGGCTTGTCTGCTGGCTCCCCCCAGCGAATGAACCCTTGTTGCCTATTGGTGACACGATTATCTTGGCATCACAGTCCCTGGCGGTTCTGAAAGACCACACATGTGGCATCTGGTCACGAGCTACCTGCCCATCAGGACGTCCACGCAGAGCAGGATTCCATCGATTCCAAAAACCTCGATCTTCTTGACTGCGATACCAGGACTGAGCACATACGCCACCCTATCTTCCATCCCATTGACTACCGCTATCACTATCGCGTTCCCATTGGCATCATCTGTTGACAGCTTCATTCATGTACCCTTCCTGGGTCGTAGGGGACATTCATGTAGCCGTATATCTTGGGCATGTGCCTCCCCGAAGCCTCCTCAATCAGGGGATCCTCCCACAGGAACTTCGTGAATATCCAGGACGCTGTCTCTGGGATCACGGCGAAGATCCGCTGTGCATATTGACACCAGCAGATCCCATGGATTGGGGCCTCCTCCGACCGAACTAAAGATGTCTTTCGCGGTATCGTCTCCGCTGCAAAATACGATTACTTCCACCTCTCTGCCATCCTTGCGGTCGCCAGCTTTATCCTCGCAGTTCGCCCCTCCTTCCTATCTGTGCCATGAAGTGTAGGAATGAGATCTCAGCCTTCCTGAACTCTTCTCCATATCGCTAGGGCAAGTAAGGCGGTCTATTGCCCTGCCATCTGGTCTAAGCCTCTCCAAGAACCTCAAGGCTCTCCTGATGGAAACCGGCACGGCGCCTAGCTGAAGCGCCCTCTCTGCCACGCCGTCTGCCCTTTCACTCCTGCTGCATCACACATTCCGGCTACGTGGTTTACTCTCAGTCACGCCTTTCGGTTTGGGGTAAGAATCAGTCTACGCACCGTCCCAAGAACACCTAGGAGAGTGGCGCGCCTAGACTTTCTGGATGCTAATGGTATACTTCTCCCCATCGATCTCCCATGCTTCTGGAGCCCCAAAATCCGGATCCCCAAGAGATATCGTTAGCTCCTTAGCCCTGACCTCGCTGGCTATTTCCGCCGCCTTCTTCTCAAGTACCTTTCTTGCATCATCGGACGGTACCTTCACAAAGGCTTTGATATAGTCATCCACATTAAGGTCGGCCCTCTTCCTCATCTCCTGGATCCTCCTCACTACGTCCCTGGCGAGCCCCTCTGTTAGCAGATCTTCACTCTGGGTCGTGTCGATGAAGACCTCCCCGTACCTGCACTTTTCGCTCCTGTAGTTTTCAGGTAGCTTCTCCTGGAATGTCACATAATCCTTCTTTATCTCTACCTTGCCGGCACCATCAACTTCCAGCACTAGCGTCTCTCCCCTCTCAAAGGCACCAATCGCCTCCTTTCCGTTGATCTTGCTGATGGCATGTGCGACCAGTCCGCTCTTCTCCCTGAAGACTGGTCCAAGGATCGATCTATTCGGAATTAGATCCACTTCCTTCATTCTCCACCCCTCCTCGGGGGTGATCACTTCGACCCCCTTCACGTTCGCCTGATCCATTATCACCCCCCTCATCGTCTCGACCGCCCTCTTGACGGCTTCGCTCTCCGTCACGACCTTCATGCTGAGGAGCGGCATCCTCGTCTTTATCCTGGCTGACTGCCTGGCACTGAATGATGCTTCTATGATCTCCTTGGCAATCTTCATCTCCTCCTCGAGCGCAGGGTCGATCCTCCCTTCGGACGGGTAAGGCCATCTGAGCATGTGGACGCTCTCCGGCATCCCATCGAGCCCGGAGAAGGCCTTCCTGTATATCTCTTCGGAGATGAAAGGCACGATCGGGGCGATCAGCTTCAGATAGTTCAGCAGGATGTGGCTGAGGGTTGCGTACGCGGCCATCTTATCCGGGCCCTCCTCCTCGGACCATGTCCTCCTCCTTATCAGCTTTATGTACCACCTGCTGAGGTCGTCCCTCATGAATCCTTCAAGCTCCTTCACAGCCTCGAATACCCTGCACCCGTCCATCGCTTCGGTCACCCTCCTGACCAGACCCTCGAGCTTCGAGATTATCCACCTATCCTCGAGCCTCAGATCCCTCTCAGCCTCAACAATTGTGTGCTTCCCCGGGTCGAAATTGTCCAAGTTCATGTAAAGGCTGGCGAAGTAATAGGTGCTCCAGAGGATGTTGAGGAACCGGGAAGCCTCCTCTATTGCCTTCCATGTGAATCTTAAGTCCTCCCAGGTGGTGCAGCCCAATTCGTACCACCTCAGGGCGTCCCTGCCGAACTTCTCAATCACCTCCTCCGGGAAGACGACATTGCCGAGCGACTTATGCATCGCCCGCCCGTCCTGGGCGGTCGTGAAGCCATGCATCAGAACTCTCCTATAGGGTGCTTTGTCGAAGAGCACAACGCTGCAGATCATGAGCGTGTAGAACCATCCCCTCGTCTGATCCTGCCCCTCTAGGATCAGGTCGGCCGGCCACCACCTTTCAAAGTTTTCCTGCTGCCGCGGGTAGCCGAGGCTCGCAAACGAGGCGGATCCTGAGTCCATCCAAACGTCTGCGACGTCCGGGATCCTGTGCATCTCGGCACCGCAGTCACACCTCAGCTTTATCCTGTCTACCCACGGGCGGTGGAGCTCAAGCTCGCCAAATTCGGAGGAGGTGCTATCCCTGAGCTCCTCAAGTGACCCGACTACGCGGTGCCTCCCGCATGAGTCGCAGACCCAGATCGGGAGCGGTATCCCCCAGTACCTCTGCCTTGATATAACCCAGTCTTTTGCGTTCTTTATCCAGTTGCCGAACCTGGCATTCCCTGCCCAGTTTGGTATCCAGTCAACCTTATCGTTCTCCTCAAGTAGTCGCTCCTTCAGGTCTGTTACCCTGATGAACCACTGCGAGGCGGTCCGCAGGATCAGCGGCGTCTTGCACCTCCAGCAGTGGGGATACCTGTGCCTCGTCCTCTCTGTCTTGAAAAGCAGACCTTTCGACTTCAGATCCATGATTATCTCTTCGTTCGTCTCCCTGACGCTCTTCCCTACGTACTTTCCAGCCTCCTCAGTAAAGCGCCCGCGATCGTCGACCGGGCAGAAGTCTGGGAGACCATATTGCTCCCCGACAGCATGGTCTTCCTCGCCGTGGCCTGGCGCGGTGTGCACACAGCCCGTCCCCTCCTCAAGCGTGACGTACTGGTCGCTGAGCACGACGAAATGTGCAGGGCTCAGCTTTGCCTGCTTAGGCACCTCCTCGAGTAGAGGCGCCCTGTAGCCCAGCCCCCTCAGGTAAGAACCGGGAAACCTCTCGATTACCTCATACTCCTTTCCTGTATCCGAGAAGACGTGTTCAAGCCTATCCTCTGCTAGTATGTACGTCTCTCCCCCTGATCTGACACGCGCATACGTGTAATCGGGGTGAACCATCACAGCGACGTTTGCAGGCAAGGTCCATGGGGTCGTTGTCCAGATCAGTATATACTCGTCCTCCTTCCTTTCGACTTTGAACTTTACGTATATGGATTCCTCTTCGAGTTCCATATACTCGTCCGTGGCCTCGTACCCTGCGAGGACTGTCTCACACCGCGGGCACCAGTGGACGACCTTCTTCCCCTTCTCGAGGAGCCTCTTTTCGTCTGCTCTTTTCAGCATCGCCCATACGGACTCTATATAGTGGTCGTCAAGGGTCTTGTAAGGTGCGTCCCAGTCCATCCAGACCCCGAGGTTCTTGAACTGTTTCGTCGCAATCTGAAGGTTCTCGAGGGCGAACGCCTTGCAGGTCCTTATGAAGTTCTCTATGCCCAGTGCTTCTATCTCTTTCTTGCTCTTTATGCCGATCTTCTTCTCGACCATCACTTCTATGGGGAGACCGTGCATGTCGAACCCAGGCTGATCCCTCACCCTGAACCCGTTCATCCTGTAAAACCTTATGTAAGCATCTTTTAGGATCTTGTTCCAGGCCGTGCCTACATGTATCGGGTTAGTCACATACGGGGGGCCGTCCAGGAAATAGAACTTGCCTTCACCTGCATCCCTGACCTTTTTCTCGATCCCTCTCTCCCTCCAATATGCAAAAACCCCTTCCTCGACAGTCTTTGAGTCGTAGTCCTTTGGCATCCTACCTATCCGCGACATGCCGTCTACCCCGATTATCTGAAATCTTGAGCCGCTTCGATATTAACTCTTTCCTTGATACTTGAGTCTTCTATAGGGCCTCCGGATGGTAGTCAACACCATAGGGTTTAAATTATTCCCAGGATAAGGTCAATTGTTTTGGTGTATCGATAATGGGTCGTTGGGCAGATTCCCTTTCGAGGGGCGTTAAGTTCGGTCTCGATGACCTTGTGGTCTACATCTCACTAATTGCGTTAGTCGCCTTTGGAGTGGCGGTTCGTCTCCTCCCAATGAAATGGGGGATTTACCTCGACGAATTCGACCCTTACATCCAGTATAAGGGGGCGCAGTATATTGTCGAGAACGGGTTCAGCGCATGGTATACTTGGTTTGATCCCACTAGGTGGGCGCCCTGGGGCACCGACCAGTCCACGGCTGGTCTGCCAGGGGTTCCTTTCACAGGCGCGGCCGTCTACCTCCTGTTGAACTTCCTAGGCATAAATGTGCCGCTCTTTGACGTGGTCGTCTTCTTCCCAGTTTTTGCTGGTGGTGTCATCATCCTTCTCGGCTACTTCCTCGGTAAGGAGCTCGTAAACAGGGGGGTGGGGTTGCTCACATCCCTGATCTTGGCCATAGACTCAACAGCAATCCAGAGGACTTCGCTCGGCTTTTTCGACACCGAGTCGGTTGGGATGATTGGGATGCTCGTGGCTCTCGTCTTCTTCGTCAAGTCACTCCGCGGTAAGACCGTTCCGTATGCAGTGATCTCTGGGCTTGGGCTTGCCCTGATGGCAATCTCCTGGAGGGGCTTCCTCTACACTATAAACTTCCTGGCACTCTATGTCCTGATAATGGTTCTAATCGGCAGGTGGAGCCGGAGGATGACCACCTCCTTTACGATTGTCTCCTCGATAACGCTCTTCGCCGTCGCAGCGACCCCTGCATACGGCATTGGGATGCTCATATCACCGTACACTATCGGCTCATTTGTCGCGTTCTTCGTGTGCATCGTACGGACCCTCGCTGATGAGATACCTGACCCGAAGAAGAGGACCAGGTTCACCCTCGGCGTGATCATTTCTGTCCTTGCCGTGGCAGGAGTTCTGACGCTTTCGGGGGTGTTCGGAGACATCAGTGGAAAGTTCTTGGCGATTGTGAACCCGTTCTCGCGGGCGGAAGAGGCTGTCAGGACAGTCGGGGAGCAGAATCCATCCACATGGTCTCATTTCTTCTTGACGTACCGTTCCTTGGTGCTGCTACTGCCGGTGGGGGTATTCTATGCAGTGAGGCGCTTCAGCGACGAGGCCATCTTCATCGCCCTTTTGGCGCTAACCGCCCTCTACGGTGCAGGCTCGTTCGTCCGCCTCATGATCCTTGCGGCCCCGGCGATAGCAATAGCTGCAGGTTATGCCCTGACATCTATAATCACAACGGTCAGGCCTGTTCTGAAGCATGAGCTGGACCGAAAGAGTAAAGCCTCGCAGCTCAGCAAGTATTATGGATTCTTCACGATCGCCTTGATTGCTGCCACTCTGATGCCTATTGTTGTCGACTCTGCCGGTCTCAAGTACGCCGACCGCCCGGCAATGATCGTCTCGGCTTCAACTGGGCTGAGCCAGGAAATCCCCGACTGGATAGAGGCCCTCGCATGGATGAGAGACAACATCCCTCAAGATGCGATTGTCGGTTGCTGGTGGGACTATGGCTACTGGATAAATGTCATGGCCAACAAATCCGTTATAGATGACAATGCCACAATCAACGGGACGCAGATCACTCTAGTGGCGGAAGCCTTACTCAACAACGAGTCCGTCTCTCTTGATATATTTAGGCAGCTGAACGTCTCATACGTCGTCGTATACGAGCCGTTCACACTAGTGTCCACTAATCCGCCGCTAGCGCTGCCCCCATGGTACATACTTGGAGACTTTGAGAAGTCTACTGCAATGATGGTGTGGGCAGGCTACAACGTATCCGACTACATCTCGGCAGTGACAATAAACATCGGAGGCACACTCTACAGCTACCCGCTCCCGGCCGGTCCGAAGGCTGCAAACACAACGCTATATCAGCTGCTCTTCTACCCGTATATAGAAGCCTACAACCAGACGCTTGGGATAACGATCTCCGCCCCACAAAACTACGATCTAGTCTACAGGTCGCCAAGCAACGGGTGGGTGCTGGTCTACAAGATCAATTACCCGTGACCTGATGCCCTTTTTTTCTAACCTAACCTTTCTTGGCGCTTTCTTCCTTCAGAGCTAGGCGGAACCTGCTATACTTGTCATACGGAGAGAATTTCGCAGGGTGTGGGATCTTGAGGGCTCCGCCGCAACGAGGGCACGAATCCTGTTTTATGGTGTATGCGCCGCACGATGTGCACCTCCTCAGCATCCCCCTCATCTGCAAACCCCCGCTTTACCGGACGAACTCGGCAGCCCCGCCAGACTTCTTGAATCTAGTCACAATTGCATCGACCGCCGACTTCATCTGCTCCTCTGCAATCCTGTAGTCCTTGGCAGAGACCTCTATCCTGTACCTGGGTGCGCCCAGCGTGTACATCTCTACCTTGGCGACCTTCGGGTCGATAGCCTTAATCCCTTCAGTGAGTGCACTCTTGATGTCCTCGATGCCCTCGGGCCTGTACGTGGTGAGCTTGACCTCTCCCGTTATCTGGACCATCGGAGCCTCGATGTGATCCTTCGCAGCATTGTAGAGCGCGTTCGCCCACTCTTCGGTTATGCCTGCATCTAAGAGTGACTTTGGGCCCCTCTGAACAAGCTGCTCGAGTGCAGAGTAGAGATCGCCGAACTTATCTTCTAGAGGAATCCCGATCAGCCTGACCGCTTCCTGTAACTCAACACCAAGCTTCTTGGCAGTCATCTCCAAGATCTTCTCAGCCTTCTTCGACTTCTTCCACTGGATGAGCTTCTCCTTCTTCTCCCTCTCGGTCACTTTCCTGAGGGAAAGGTCGATGTGCCCCTTCTTCTCATCGATCCTTATCACCTTGAGTACGAGCTTCTGCCCCTCCTTCACAAAGTCCTTTATGTTCTTTACCCAGGTAGAAGCAATCTCGCCGATGGGGATGTAGCCATTCTTTCCGTATTCATCCAAGCTCACATACACGCCGTGCTCTTGGAGCCTCACCGCAGTCGCGATGATGTACTCCCCGATCTCTGGGTATTCCTTCCTTCTCAGCACCATTAGTAAACACCTTTGATCATCGAGTGAGTATTACATTCAACTTGAAGTAAGCATACCAAACGACAAGTTATAAGTTTATCCCAACAAGTATTGGGAACGCAAAAAAGCCAAAAAAGATGATCTAGCTGATCTCCCTGATCTTGTCAGAGAGTATCATGCTCTTACCACCG
The DNA here is from genome assembly GCA_014361455.1 of Candidatus Methanosuratincola sp. Classification (GTDB taxonomy): domain Archaea; phylum Thermoproteota; class Methanomethylicia; order Methanomethylicales; family Methanomethylicaceae; genus Methanosuratincola; species Methanosuratincola mesotaenarum. The sequence goes on along the minus strand of JACIVP010000003.1, from coordinate 10,943 downwards.
GTCGGCAGTGCCAGATCCTTTCCGCAAATATTGCACTTCACAACAGTGGCGACATGCGAGAACACGGTCTGTTCGTTCCCGCATTCGGGGCACTGTACCATGTAAAATCTGCTTCTCGGTACTGGTGTGAGCATCTCTTTTCTCTTCATATTGTGCACCTCAGACTATCTCCAGCTTCTTGAGCCTGATTCCCTTCTTCTGGTTCTGGTAGCCGCACTTCTTGCACTTCAGCTTGAGGCTGAGTTTCTTGGTGGTTTTTGCAGTCCTCTTCTGGACCGGCTTCCTGGAGCTACCGTAACCGAGCTTCTTCCTCTCGTACCTTCTTGTGCCCTCTGCCAGTGCCCTCTCCTTCCCCTTCTTATAAAGGGTCACGCTGTGGGCCGTGTATGCCTTGCACCTCGGACAATACGTATTCATCTCTTTTGGCGCCTTCATCCTGAATTACCTCTTGATCTCTACTGCAATCCCCCTCTTGATGAGGGCCTCAGCATTCTGCGCTGGAAGCAGCGCAACATCCTCGGTCTTATAGGGGCCATATGTTTTTAAATCTACCCCTACGAACGGTGGAACATCTCGGAGCAATCTGGCTAATATCTTTTTTGTACCGTCGGTCGGTGCAGGTTCAGCCACTTTTTCTTTGAATAGCCCCTTCTCGTCGTCTAGCAGTCTTTCGAGATCCAGCGTGCCGGACAAAAAGTCCCTGCATATCTTGCCTTTCCTAAGGAGCCTGAGTTCCGTAAGGGCGACCTTCGCTCTTCTGAGCTCTTCCTCCATCAGTCTTCCTCTTACGCCTTCAGCCCCTCCACCGAGCATTTCGAGATACCTGTTCACTTCATCATTGAATCCTTCCGGGAGCCTCTGCAGTTCCTCGCTTTCCCTCTCGGCGGTCCAGGAATCCAATATTCTCTTGTACATCCAAATTTCACCTCGGCTCGGCCGCCCCCCTACATATAAGATATAGGCCAAGCGCTAGGGGGACCTCCAAGGTCTTATCGTCGAGAGGCCCCAGCTCGTCATCCCCTATCCTAACACGGGGAGCTTCTTTAACATATACCCTTATGCTCCCCCGCCTGAAGGCGACGGCCTCCTTCAGCGGATCGAAATCGTCAATATTGCTGTACCCTACGCGGAGGGTCTTGAGCGCTGATTTCCCATGGAGGCTGTTGGGGCACCTGATGAGCCTCTTCGAGTCGATCGTGACCCTCTCGTCAATGTTGCAGACGAGGTCCTTGATCGATGCCAGTGCGATCTTCTCAAGGCTTTCTAAGGTGTATCCCTTCAGACCCCCCCAGTAAGGCGGGTCGGATGCGATGTTCTTTAGAAACTTCTCCTTGTTCTCAGAGAGGTTCTTCGCTACATTCGGAGCTACCACCTCCTTTAGCTCCACGAAGGAAGACCTGTTGACGAATTCATAGACTGCCCTTGCGATCCTTCCTCTCCAGCCGCCATCCTTCATGTCTGGACCCACAAGGATCTCGTTTTTCACATCCCTGAATCCGTGCGACCTAACGTCCAGTCCGATCCCCCTGACGTAGTCCGCGATCTCCCTCCTACCGTCCCCAGAAAGCGCGCGGACCGATTCGCTCCTTACATGTATGTGGTACCCTCTGTGTCCAGAGAAGAAGACATCGAAATCGGACCCTCCAATCCCAAAGTCAGGGATTAGGTACTCGTCGATAACCTTGATCACCTCCTTCTTAGCAGCCTCAAGGCAATCCTCGCAGATCCAGGTTCGCGTATCGATCTTCTTCATACTGCAATTCGGGCAGCTCTCGGGTGGGAACCCTAGGCCTTCCCTGCCGCACTCCATGCATCGCCACCTATCGTGCTTTTCCTTGCACACTGTTCGAATGTGGTCCGAGTCCACGTCGAATACTAGATCCGCACTCTGCCACCCCTTTTCGTTCATGTCCACCGCATCGGGGGTCTTGTAATACGCAGAGGAGTGGTAAATGTGGGCAGGCGTGTTCTCCACGATGTACCCCTTGAGGGAGGCGGGGTCATTGAACTTCATGTGTCTTATCATGACCTCCCCCCCAAACTGCAGAAACGCAAACTCCCTCTTGGGCATCTCAGGCACTCTGAGTTCTTCTGCTTCCAACCCTGAATAGTACCGGTTAAACTCTCTTCTTACGACCTCGCGCATCAACCTGACCTCCGAACCTACTCATGCGCTTCAGCTCCCTCCTGTAGTAGTTAAGAGGGTGCTTGGCGTTTCTGCAGGACTCATTCATGCCGACGCAGAGACCGAACGACCTTAGCACGTCGCATTTAGGGGGTTTGTATTTTGTCTTTGAACCGATCATCCCTGCTATGTGCTCGATCTGGTATCTGGCCTTCCCTTCGTCAAAGTCCGCGACATTGCCAAAGAGCTTGAGCACTTCGTCAACGCCCTCGCCCACGTTTACCATGAACGTCGTAAGCGCAAACCTAGCCATGTGCGAGAGGCTCTTTCCAGCCTTCACGTCCTCCATTATTGCCACGATGCACGGAGGCCTGGCGTCGCTGACCAGGCCCTGAGGGAGTTTCTCATCGTACTGCGCGTTCCTTTGCGCATACTTCATTATTTCATCCAGGTGCCGTCTTAGCGCCTCGGGCAGTCTAAAGTCGGCTAGCTCCCTCTCTGCGCCCCTCCTTATTATCTTCATCTTAAAACCCTCGGAAATGAGCCGGGAAAGGCTGCCGGAATTTAGGAACACGCGCCCACCCTTCACATAGCGGTTTATTAGCTTCCAGTGGGTATCATTGAAGCCTGTGGCTGCCTCAAGATACGCATGAACTGGCATGCTGAATGAGAGCTCCTCCCATTCCAGTTTAAGGTTCTCCTGTTGTATATCCCATGCGAAACCAAGCTCTGCGATCTCAACAAGCTTCCCCTCCGGTTCTCTTCTGAGCTCCTCCTCAACCCTCTTGGCCTCAACAGTGGCAAATCTGTTGAGGAGCCAGTTGGACTTACTGCCGTACACAAAGGCAAGGGATAGCGGGTAAGCAAGGATTTCTGTCTCCGGATCAGAGAGATCCACAGGCTTTGCTGTCCGATCTATGCCGTTCCTTATCCTTGCCAATGCCTTCATGAGTACGCAAGAATACTCCTCTGTAGCGAGATCGCTTAGGTCTAGCTGTAGGCTCTCTACAAATGTTGCCGACTCTTTTAGAAATGGATATTTGGCAAGGTCTTCCTTGGTCAGCATCAGGCTCATCTATCGTTGCGGGGCTACTCAGACTCCATCCTCGGGGCCAGATAATAGACTATCTTGCCCCCGCTGGAGAGGTTGAAGTCCAGCCTCAGCGGCATGTCCTTGGAGAACATGATGGCAACTATCTCCGAGAGCGAAGCTGCGATCATCATCTTACTGAGGTAGTTCAGGCTGTACAGAGCCTGTGACGGTTCTTTGACCTCGACGGACAGTAGCTCCCCGCTCTCCTTGGTGATCACGACCTCCACCTCCCCTCTGTCGCCACTCGCAGTGATCCTCATTTGGCTGTCCTCAACCGTCATCCTGACGAAATCGCTGACCACCTCTGCATCTTTGATCGCTTCGGTTATGGTGGAAGCAGGAGCCTTTACCGTAACATTGAACGGGATCCTGGGCACCGAGAGCTCTTCCTTTCCGGTGTCCAAAAGCGGCATCGAAAAGGTCCTTGTTGTCTTGCCCTTCAGCCTTATCTTGAGCCTAGACTCGTCCTCGCCCTTCTCGATCTCCAGCCTCTCGTTTGATCCGGCTCTCCTCATAACATTCTTCATATCCTCGAAATTGACGCCGATTGGGATCTCCCCTGCGCATTCATATGACTCGAATGCCCCCTTTGGTAGGTCTAGGTCGACCATCGCGACCCTGGAAGGATCCATTGCCCTAAGCTTTATGCCGGACTGGTCTGCAACAAAGACCCCCTCTTCTACAAGCGTTGAGACTGAATCAATTATGTTCTTCCAGACCTTGCTCTCGGCGAGAACTGCTTTAAACATATACGCGCCTCCGTCAACCTATAATCTGTCTTAATACTTAAGACCTGCTGTCCATAAATGATGAGCTATTGCAGTCTTCACTCATATTCGCGCCATGTAGTGCCGCACTTGGTGCACCTGTAAAAACGCGTGGAAGGCTCGTCTGCGCTCCTTGTCTGCATCATCCAGTAGTACGCTTCCATGTTCCCACACCTCTTACACTCTGCCCTCGTGATGGGAAGCGTCCTCTCCTTGCTTGGGTCGTCTTCCTTAACAATCACAGTATCTCCCTTCCTCTCCAGTACTTCCACGAACCTCTGACTGCTCTCGACACCAATGCTCTTCTCGAACTTGCACTTTCTGCAGACAAGCACCTTCCTCTTTCTGTCTTCGAGCAGTATGCAGTTGCAATTGGGACAAAACTCCAATGTTGACCCCTACCAAACATCCAGACAACCTGATTTAATACTTTTGGGTATTTCTTTACGACCCTGCCCTTGTCTTACAGCTCTTCGCCCGCTGATACTCTGCAAGCCCTTCCATGATTACTGCGACCTGTTCCATGTTCCTTTCCGGTAAGCCCTGCTTCTGGATCCCAAGCCCCTTGAGCCAACACTCGAGCCTCGCGGCATCCGGGAGTGCCCGAAAGTTTTCGCCGGTTTCGAATCCCCTGATCTCTTCGATGTATCCTGATGTTCCGAGCCACCTGACCAGATCGTCCATGCTTCCAGCCTCGCAGGACACAATGGAATCGATCCACCCGCCGCGGAAGACCACGATCAAAACTTTCCCAATTCCAGGGATCACCTCTATGTAAGCTATCCTCGCCTCCTTCTTGGTCGCCATCACCCCTCCGCCCCTGGCCCGCAGATCCTCTTTATCGCTGTCAAGAAAATGGCCGAGAACGCCTTGGCCGCGCCTTCCTCCTCCTTCTGTCTGCTATCGCACCCGACCCCCCGGAGCCCAGCCTCCAGCACCCCGACCGCCTCCTCCAGCGTCAGGAGCCCCCTCATCCACGCGTAAGCCAAGGTCCCCTCGACTATGTCCCCCCTCTCCCCGTGGTTTAGCCTTGGTGGGGTCCTCACCCCTGCGATCGAAAGCGACCTCGAGAGAACCCGGTCGGGCACTTTGCCTCCGAAAGGCTTTCCTGAGGACCTGGATTTGGCAGACGAATACACAAGGTTGACGAAGGCATCTCCAAGTCTGGACAGCCCTTTGTCCTTCGAGATCACCTGGAGCGTCCCATACATATCATTGGTCGGAGGTTCTCCCAAAATTTTCACCGCGTGGCTGTGCCAAATGCTTTCCTCGATCCAAAAATATATTGTTGTGGCAGAGCCAGCCTAATTAAAGATTAATTGCCTGCAAACAATTCTGGGGGAATCAGGCCCATGCCCCTCAGATGCCCGCCTTGAGCTTCTCCTTGAACTCTTCGACTTCCTTGCCCATCCTGCTCAGGGCCTCAGCAACCGCCGCCCTTGGCGCAACCCCCTCTTCTGTAACTACTACCATCCTGATCCCCCCTGTGAGTGGATGGACTATGTCGTATCCGGCCTGCTTAACGCCCTCGACCGAGAGCAGGGTCGCCCTAAGGTAGTTGCCCAATGTGTGGTCTTCGCCGGGTATCTCGAATTCAAGCCTTTTTTCCCCTTCGCTTATAATTTTGAGCTCCATACGATCTACTCCTTCAGAAGATACAAACTCGAGATTTTCTTCCTCTCCGATATATTGTCATTGGTGCAGTAAAGCTTCCCCTTCCTCAGCACAAGCTCCCAGCCGCATTTGGTGCATGTGGCATATACCACGCCCAACTCGTCATCCACGATCGATAGCTGATATGGGATCCATCCAGTGGTGACCTTCGCAAGGATTCTGTCGTTCAGATTTACAGCGTCGAATATGCTCTTGGTGTACTCCTTCGAAACCTGCGAGACGTGCAGCTGTGCGGAGAAGTCTCCAGTCAGCGGCCTCTTGCCCTTTATACCGACGATCTTCACGAGTGCCACATCCTCCTTCATACCGACCACGATCCCCTCCACTACGTCGCCGATTTCGGGGATCAAAGTCTTTTTAGAGACTATGCTGACAGTCCTGTTCTTGGCATCCAGATCAAGCTCCCCAGCCATGCTCGAGAAGATCTTCCCGTCCTCCTCATAAGTGCCGTTCCCTGGAATGTACTCCTCGATGACCCCGAGCTTCTCCCCAGGTGTAACTATCTTTGTTTTTGACATTTCTACTTGCACCTTACGATCCTAAACAGATAAGCCTCAAAGACATATGATCTCTTTTTATGGAAATGATAGGTTGGCGTTAGTTTTATCTTTAACGGAAGGATCTCATCGACGCACCCACTACACTCGGCCACGAATGCTAAGATGAATCTCATTACGTCCTCTCCGCCCTTGTGAATCGAATAGACCCTCGGCGCAACCTCAAGCCCCTTCCTTATGAATGCCCTGTCAGCCCCCCTCACCCTGATCCCAAAAGGGGGGTTCTGGACAACAACATCTGCGCCCAACTCGAGCTGACCCACCTCAGAATTTACAAAGTCGACGGACGAAGCCACCGAGAGCGTTTTGCAGGCCCTCCTTGCTTGGAGGATTGACCCGAGATCGATATCGACTCCGACCACGTAATCCGCCCCCATCAGTGCCGCTCCAGCCGTGAGCATCCCAGTCCCGCACCCGAGGTCGACGACCCGCTTTCCTCGTATGTCCTGATGCCTCATCTCAATGTACCATATAACTTCGGATGCGACCTGAGCCGGCAGCCTGTACTGCTCATACCATATCTTCGGGTCGTAGAACTCGCCAACGGTCTCGAGGAGGATCTCGAGTTCTCTCTTTGACCTAACCGTCGGGCGCGTTCCACCCAAGCCGTTTGGACATTGAGCCATTCCGATCAAACCCTTTGTCCCTGGCCCAGCTTTATGAACTCGAGCAGCTTCCAGCCCTCTGCCTCGTTAAGTACCGGTCTCTGCGGATCCTGAGTGGAGTCAGTCGCTATCCTCGGGCACCCGGTGATTATGAACGATTCTATAAATGGGAATGCCGAAAGCCTCTCCATCCCGATCTCGTCCCCTGCAAGCATATATGCCTCCTTCCCTGCAGCCCTTAGCCCCCACGCAATTTTTTCGGCTGAGTGCAGGTTGAACTGCCCTGGCTTTGTCACGACGACTACCCCAATACGCCTGGACTTGGCTGCCTCCATTATTGCCCACCATCTCTGCGCCAGGACCCTCCTCCTGGCAGCATCGGTGCTCCTCACCTCGTTTCTGTACGGATCTGCCACGAAGACCTCCTTCTCCACATCTATTGCGACCCCTAGCGGGTGGAACTCACCTCCCCCTATGAAGAGAAATGCATCCACCTCACCTTCTATCCTCTTCGCGGCATCTGTCCTGCATCCAAGCACTAGCCCTCCGGTCTCCCCGTCTACTACGGGCGCCACTCCTGCTGTTCCCAGCGCACTGACAAAGTCCCCAACGTAAATGGCATGCTGGGTGTTCGCGATCACCCCGACCTTCTTGAACCCCCTTTCCTTCATCTCATGAGCCGCCAAGTTAGCCAGCTCATCGATATTCGCCAGATGCGGGGCCGGCAGATACACCGTGTGCACCTTCTCGGCGCCCCCGACGAACTTCTTGTGACCTATGTGGAGGACCATCTCTGCCCCGATCCTTGCTGCCCTCTCGTCCTCCAAATCGCAGCCCCCGTAGCAGGGGCTTACCGAGACGTAGACCTCGCATATTTCGGAGAGCCTTGAAATGAACTCTTGGAGGAACTGCTTCAGCCCGTCGGGCGCTTGCACAAGGACCCTCTTGACCCCCCTTCTCTTCACTTCTGCCGCGGCCCGCTCGAACTCGAAATCGTACACCTTTTCACCCCCTCAAAAAACAGGGACAGGCAAGACAAATTAAAAAATCCGGGAACAAAGATTGGCGCGCGCCGCTTACTTACTTACGTCACTTCTATTACTCTGCATGGCATCGGCATCTTCGCACAGGCAAGCTTGAGTGCATGCTTTGCCACTTCCTTCTTATCTGGAGTGACCCTTACATCAATAATTGACTGCATCGCCCTGAACCTGGCAGCGGTTCCGGCCGGTTTCCCGAAAGACCTCCTCATCCCGTCCTGCAACCTGTCTGCCCCTGCGAATGCCATCATCTTGTTCTCCCTAAGCACCTGGTGCGGGTATGCCCTGACTTTCAGGTGGAACCCCTTCTCGCCGAGTATGGTTTGGAGATGCTTAGTTGCTGTTACCCTTGCAGCCTCAAGCGCATTATGTCTGATCTGTCCTGCCTCTAGCGGAACCAGCCTGACGATCGTGGGGAAGTTGCCGTTGGGATCTCCATAATCGAACTTGGTGATCTTGGATCCTGGGACGCCCCTGATGTATTCCCTTCTGGTGTAAGCTGGCGTATCGAAATACCGATAGCAGTGTGCCGGCCTCTCTGGCATGATTATCCCTCCGAACACTTCCAGATGGAAGTGAAGTCCTTAGTATTTTAGCTTTTCCATGCTTGCCCCAGACCATTGCCTCCACGCTCCATTTTTATCACTACCAGGCTCTCGAAATCAAAATCCCTGCGCGCTACGACCTCTGCATCCAGCCCAAACCCCTCCGCCGTCTCTAGGCTCTCTTTGATCCCATTCAGGCTCGACTGGAGCATGTATGCCCTCCCTCCACTGCTCAGGAAACTGCAGACATCCGACAGGAACCTGTCTATGACCGATCTGCCTGAAGCCCCGCCACTCCAGGCAAGATCACCCAGGGCGCCGTCACCGTCGGGCAGGTAAGGGGGGTTGATCATTATCAGGTCGAATTCACCGCGGACTGGCGAGAAGAGATCGCCGACTATTATGTGCGCCTGTACCTCATTCTTCCTGAAGTTGTGGAGCGTGTTCATTGCAGCCACTGGACTCAAGTCAATCTCGATCATGAACTCAACACAGCCAGCCACGCTCAGGCCGACTGCGCCAGTGCCGGAGCAAAGTTCGAGCCCCCTGATCGCACTCTCAACACGCACCGCATCCATCAGAAGGAGTGTGTCCTCCGAAGGAGGGTACACCCCATCAAAGACATCGAGATCAAGCCCTCTGATCCTAACAGCCCCTCCCCTCCTGCTCTGCAAAGGCTCTGCTGATCTCTATAAAGTCACGGGGGCTCAGTTCGAACACCCTCTTCTCGAGCATTTCGCTCCTGATCTTGGCATCAATCTCAGCCCTTCTCCCCCCAGATATCTTCGAGAAGGTCTCCAGCGCCTTCCTCAGGGTCCTCCTCCTCTGCGAGAAGAGGAATTTCAGCGTGGCGTCTAGCGTGCCCTTGTCAAAATCCTCTGCCTGCGTCTTCCTCTTAAGCATCACAACCGTGCTGCTCACCCTCGGGGCAGGGTAAAATGACTCGGGAGGGAAATCCGAGACTGCCCTGACCTCAGCCAAGAGCGCAACTGCCACGCTAAGCCTGGAGTACTCCGGGTCAGATGGCTGTGACAGAAGCCTCTCCGCAACCTCCTTCTGGTAGGTGAGAACGCCAAACCTGAACCACTTGCTATAGAGGAGCTTGAAAGTTATCGGGGTCGATATAGAATACGGCAGGTTCGAAATGACCTTGTCCGTCTCAGGGATTTCGAGCCTGAGCACATCGCCCTGGATGACCTCTACATTCGATCCTGAGAACTTCGCCCTCAGGTACCTTGCAGAGGCTGGATCCTTCTCGACGGCTATTACCCTCCTCGCCCTCCCAGCGATCTCCCTTGTCAGTGTGCCGACCCCTGGCCCGATCTCGAGCACAGTCTCATCGACAGAGATCTCGGCAGACTCAACAATGGTTCTGACGAGCTCGGGATCCACCACGTAGTTCTGACCATGGAATCTGCTCGGTCTTATTCCTGCCTCTGATAGTGACCTTCTGGTGATCGCTAGGAGCGGCCGGTCAATCAAGATCAGAACTCCTTCTTAATCGGGGGCTTGGTGAATATGTAGTACTTGTCCGCGTTCATTATCTCCTGGAGGATCCTTTTCACGACCGTCTTCTTCGGGTCTGGTATGCGTGTTCTGCTCTGGATCTCCTCAAAGCTTGCGAACAGCCCTTTCTTTCTCTCCTCGAGGATCTGCCACATTGCCTTCTTCCCTATCCCCGGGAGTAGCTCGAGCGAGTGCATCCTGGTTGTGACCGGTCCGGCGTTGTTGAAGAACGAAACGAACCTGTCCATGTTCTTGGTCACAAGCTCCTCTACCACGCTTGGGAGCTCGTCTTTGGCGTTTTGCGTGAGATCATCATAGTCGATCCTCCTCTTCACATGGTCGATCTTGTCCCTACCCCACTTTCCTATCGCTATGATCTCCCTGTGCTGGAACGACGCCCCAGGCACTGGGATCAGCTCGAGCAGTGTGAAGTACTCGGTTCCGACCGCTTGTACCAGCGGCTCCCTTCTGTACAACGGTCTCGTGTCTCTCGGATGCCCGTAAGGGAGGTGATCCAGGACTACTGCAAAGTCCTCAAACTTCCTCGGCTGATCCCTCGGGATGCTCATAAACCTCACCCTTCTTCGTATTACACTATATACATACGCGTTATTAGAATCAAAATAGTTATAGGCTTACCTGAACATATTGACGACGCTCAAGAGCTTCTCGAGCTCGGATGGAAGTACCGGTCTGCTCTCCGCAGAAAATATCGTCCTCAGCTCCTCGACACTCGTCGGCATTATGTTCACGATCTGCGTCGCCAAGAGTCCTGAGACACCCTCCTCCTTCAGCCTTGCCAGGAGTGCATCCGCCTTCTCCGCATCAATCTTTGCGAACTTGGACGCATAGTCATATGTCAGCTTCTGAAGGTGGCTCAACTCCCCCTCCTTCTGGCGCTGCTCAAGCAGCAATTTGACCTTGGGGAGCGTTATTTCCTCGTTGGTGTGAAGGTTTCTGGGGAGCTGGCTGAGCGGGAGGACGCTGTAAAATCGGAGTTTGGAATTGAGTTCGGAGAGTCGATGAAGATG
>JACIVP010000029.1 GCA_014361455.1 Candidatus Methanosuratincola sp. | reverse complement strand
TGACGATGTGGGCCAAAATCGGCGTAAAGGCCAAACTGACCACGCAGCCGGGGGGCGCCCATTTTAAAAAGGCAAACGCCTGGAAATCAGATATCTGGATGTTTGGCTGGGCCACCCTCCCGATTCCCATGGCTAGCATCACGCTGCAGAATCCGACCAGGAGAGAAATGCGCGACCCATAAAGGATCGCGGAGAGAACATCTCTCCCTTGATTGTCTGTCCCGAGAAGGAAACGGGATTCTCCTTCCTTCATCCATGCCGGGGGCAATTCTGCTTTCATCAGGTCAAGGGTCGCGACATTAAACGGATCGTGGGGAGCGATCCAAGGGGCGAAAAGGGTGGTCACCATGATCAAGACAACCAGGATTGCGGCCAGCACCGTGATTTTCGAACGTTTAAAGCTGTAGTAAAAGTCGCTGTCCTGGAAGCGGCGCCATCGCTCCATGATGTTTGAATCACCGTTCATGTTTTCTCTCAATGTCCTCCCCCTCCGCCTGCAGACTTCTCCACGCGGAGTCTCGGATCGATCACATAGTAAAGGAGGTCCACTATGATGTTGATGATCACGAAAAGAAAGGCTACCAAGACCAGGTATGCAGACATCACGGGAATATCAACAAAATTGACCGCCTGGATAAAAAGAAAGCCCATGCCTGGCCATTGAAATACGGTCTCCGTAATGACGGCAAAAGCAATAAGGGAGCCCAGTTGGAGTCCGACAATGGTCACCACCGGGACCAGTGTGTTCCGGAGGGCATGGCTGAAATGGACAGCACGGTTGGTTAGCCCTCTGGCGCGGGCGAACCGAATGTAGTCTGTACGAAGGACCTCCAGCATTTCGGCCCTCACCAGGCGCATGATCAGGGTGAGCTGGAGAAGGGCAAGCGTGAATCCAGGCATGATCAGGGCTTTAATGCCGCTCCATCGGAGGAACCCTGTTGACCACCATCCGAGTTGAACCACTTCGCCGCGGCCAAAAGAGGGCAACCATTTTAAGATCACTGAAAAAACGAGGATGAGAATGATACCCGTCACAAAGGTAGGAAGCGAGATACCGATGAGGGATACTGTTTGTAGCAGGTGGCTCGAAAACCGGTTCCGCCTGAGTGCGGTATAGACCCCCATGGGAATTCCCATGGAAAGGGAAAGGCAGGCGGCTACCAGTACCAGCTCCAGGGTGGCGGGCAGCCGTTCCTGGATCAGGTCTCCAACAGGCCTCTGATTCCGGTAGGAAATTCCGAAGTTCCCCTGACTGCAGCGAAGAACGAATCGCCCGAACTGCACCACGGCCGGATCGTTTAAACCCAGACGTTCCCTCAACTCCTCACGATCCTGGCGGGTCGCCTCCTGACCTAACATGCCTTCGATCGGATCGCCAAGAGACTGGAAGATCCAGAAGGCAACCAAACCGACACACAGCATGACAAGTGTGCCCTGAAACAGGCGACGTATCAAAAAGGCAATCATTTCAGGGGATTTCCTGCAGGCTCCTCCTCATTCCAAATCTCGTGTCCCGAATTCCGCCCCGGAATGGCTCTCTCAGTCAATGGTCGCATACCACAACCGGGGCAATTCATCTGCCCCGAGAGTCACGTTTATTCCGCTCCGAACGGCCCAACAGAGGGGCTGCTGATGGAGGGGAATCAGCGGGACATCGTCTTTGGCTAGCTTGAAGGCCTCGGAGATCATCTTCAGGCGCCTGGGCTCATCCAGTTCCACAGAGATTTTGTCTACAAGCTCCTCCACTTTTAGATTGACATATCCTCCAGGATTCCAATTTCCCCGGTTTTTGCGTGGACTCGACAGAACTTGGGAGAGCCAACCATAGGAGTCAAAAAGGGGAAGTGTTGCATAGCCCAGCAACCAGATATCGCACTGTCCGGTTTCAACCTTTTTGAAATGGATCGTCTTGGTCTGTGCCGAAAGCTTTGCTTTCACCCCAACCTTCGCCCACATGGAACTCACCGCCTGGCAAATCTCATCATCATTGACGTAGCGGTCGTTGGGGCAGTCCAGGGCAACCTCAAAACCTTCTGGATAACCCGCTTCGGAAAGAAGCCTTTTGGAAGCAACAGGATCGTAAGGAAGACGTTCATTCAGCAAAGGGTCGTAACCGGGAATCTCAGGAGCGGCAAACTGTCCAGCGATCCTGGAGCGCCCGCGCATGATCCGCTTCTGAATCGTCTCCATGTCGACGGCCTGAAACAGTGCCTTTCGGACCCGGATATCCCTGAGCGGGTTTTTCCCCTTAATGTTGGAATGATGCAGCTCATTCGGGGCCTGATTGAACATCAGCAGGATAGTCCGAAGATCGTATCCTTGCATGACTTTAAAACCGGCTGTTCGATTGATCCGGTCAATGTCCTGAAGGGGAACGGGAAACATGAAATCGATTTCTCCGGAAAGGAGCGCCGCGACCCGGGTCGCATCCGATTTGATCGGAGTGAAAACCATACGGATCAAATTGTGCTGAGGTTTGTCCCACCAGCTCGGATTGGCAACCAGTATGGTCTTAGCGTCGGGCTGCCGGCTCTCCAGGAGGAAGGGCCCGGTACCGTTGGTATTCGTGCTCGCATAGCTTTTTTCCCCCTTGGATGGATTGGACGGCTCCAGGCATTTGTTTTCAGTCATCCACTCCTTATCCATTATCCCTACATAAGTCAACTCATTGAGTAAAAGAGGATAGCTTTCTTTGAGATGGATGTCCACGGTATAATCGTCCACTTTCCGCACGTCCTCCACGGCCGGGAGGTGGCCTTTGAACGGAGAATTGGGATGGATGGCACGCTTTATGGAGGCCACTACGTCCTCGGCGTTGAGGGGGTTTCCGTTATGAAATTTGACCCCTCTCCGGAGGGTAAAGCGCCAGACCTTGGGTTCCAGGATTTTCCATGAAGTGGCCAAACAGGGCTCTTTTTTCAGGTCGCGGTTGTAGCGGACCAGGGGCTCGTAGATGTGCTGCAGAAAGGAGATCGAAAAACTCTCCCGGTAGGAATAGGGATCCATTGACATCACATCTCCCATATACGCCCATTTCAAATCCTTTGCCCCCAACGGCCCCGGGGGTGCAACAAGGACAGCCAGGACCAGCAGACTTATACTACCGAGAATAAAAATGACCCGTTTCATGATACCCCTCCGAGATAAAATGGATGATCAATCGATCCGCGCAAGCCACAAACGAGGCTGGTCGTCCGGGGTCTGGAAGATTTTAACCTGGTCCCGGACGGCCCAGGAGAGCGGCTGCTGATGAAGCGGTATGATTACGCAATCCTCCTGGGCAAGTTTAAACGCCTCGGAAATCATCTTTAGCCTTCTGGATTCGTCCATTTCTACAGCGATTTTATCCACCAGTTCATCCACTTTGGGGTTCCGGTAGCCTCCCGGATTAAAAACCCCAAGTCTGCCGCGGGGACTCGCGAAAATCGAGGAGAGTGCATGGAAGGAGTCAAGGATCGGGAGGGTGGCCCAGCCAAACATCCAGATATCTGATTTCCAGGCGTTTGCCTTTTTAAAATGGGCGCCCCCCGGCTGCGTGGTCAGTTTGGCCTTTACGCCGATTTTGGCCCACATCGTCACGATCGCCTGGGCGATTTTCTCATCATTGACGTATCGGTCGTTTGGGGCGTCAAAACCGATCTCGAAACCATCGGGATACCCAGCTTCCGCCAAGAGCTTGACCGCGGCAGCGGGATCATAGGGAAGCCGCTGATCGAGGGATCGATCATAACCTGGTATCTCCGGAGCGACAAAAAGACCGGCGACCCTAGATTTCCCTCTCATGATTCTTGTTTTAATGGCCTCGATGTCAATGGCTTGATAGAGCGCCTTTCGCACCCGGACATCCTTCAGGGGGTTTTTCCCTTTGATATTCGATTCAAAGGGCTCCACCTGAATTTGATTGATGGCCAGCATGATGGTCCGTAGGTCAGGCCCCTCCAGAAGTTTAATCCCTTGGGTCCTGCTAATCCGTTCCGCATCCTGGAGGGGGGAGGGGTGCATCAGGTCTACTTCTCCGGAGAGGAGAGCGGCTACGCGGGTCGCATCCGATTTGATCGGCGTGAACACGATACGGGTCAGGTTGTGCTGGGGCCTGTCCCACCAGTTTGGATTGACGACCAGGACGGTCTTGGCATCAGGCTGCCGGCTCTCGAGCATAAAAGGCCCTGTCCCGTTTGCATGGGTACTGGCATATCCCTCTTGCCCTTTGGCGGGATCAATGGGGTCAAGGCAGTTGTTTGCGATCATCCACTCTCGGTCCATGATGCAGATATTCGTCAGCCCGTTGAGGAGCAGGGGCGTAGGGCCCTGCAGGATGAAATCGACAGTGTAATCATCCACTTTCAGAACATCCTTCACGGCGGGGAGATTGCCCCGCAGCGGAGCCTGGAGGACTCGTTTGATGGAAGCAACCACATCGTCGGCGGTGAAAGGATTTCCATTATGAAACTTCACGCCCTTCCGCAGATAAAACCGCCAGATCGTTGGTTCCAGCACTTTCCAGGAAGTAGCCAGGGAAGGTTCGATTTTAAGATTGGGATTATAGCGAACCAGGGTGTCGTACATGTGTTGATGAAAGATGGCCGTAAAGCTAACCGCATGGGCATAGGGATACAGGGAATATACATCACCGGAAAAGGCCCACCTGAGGACCTTCCCTTCAGAGGGTTGAACCGCCCTGATGCAGAGTAGGGAAAGAACAATCCAGATCATCACCCCAATTCTTTTTATCATGTTTGCCCTCCGGGTTAAACTGGTTTCGCCAATATAAGACGTATAATCTTAACCTGTCAAGATGACCTTTGGGCGGGCTCTTTGCGTCATCGCGAACTCCTGTATCGGCTTCGGCCCCAAAACCCTTCCCTTGGCTCCAACAGGGCCCGGAGTGAAACCCTTCCGAGCATCGTTTCAGCCTCCTTCTGGGCCATCTTCAGGACTTCCGCTTCGTTGACTGTCCTAACCGCCCTCCCCTCCATCAAAACTTTCCCGTCCACGAGGACGGTGTCCACATCGGCCCCGTTGGCAAAATAAACGGTCCGGAAAACAGGCATGTTCAGGGGAACCAGATGGGGCTTGAACATATCGACGAGGATGATGTCCGCCCTTTTCCCCACCTCCAGGGAACCAATCTCCTTGTCCATCCCGAGAACTCTGGCCCCGTCGATCGTGACCATTTCCAGGACTTTTCCGGGAGGGAGGTAATCTGGGTCATGGTAAAACGTTCGGTGGTAATGCATGCATTGCGCCATATGTCGGAACATGTCATAGCTTCGATCCGGGGCCGTTCCGTCGGACCCCAGGGAAACGGTCACGCCCGCATCCAGCAATTCCGGAACCGGGCATCGGCCAAGGATGGACATGATGGCGCTCGGATTGTGTACGATCTTCGTATCGGTCTGCCGGCAGAGTTCAATCTCTTTCTCGGTTAGGTTGATCGAATGAGAAAAGACAGCGTCTGGTCCCAGCAGATCGAGCGGATCGTGAGCAAACTGGATGCTTCCCCCTTGATGCCCATCCTGAGCGAAAATCACTCCATATTTTCGGCTGAGATCCCTGACCGCTTTGGCCCTTT
>JACIVP010000028.1 GCA_014361455.1 Candidatus Methanosuratincola sp. | reverse complement strand
CGGGAACTTTGAATGCTATATCCTCTCCCTCCTGGGCGGGCGAAGGCAGCCTCTGGCAGGATCTTGGAGATGCTTCATCACTTGATCCATGCTACTCCCGAACGGGCTGCTCTTTTAATCGCTCGCAATGGTGGGCAGTGATGCTGGGATATCAGGTAAAAGGCTTGCGGTTTGCAGGATACTATTCAGATCTACGGTATGATCTTGATGCTGTTCAAGCCTATATGCTCACCACAGCAGAAGCTATCCATATTTCCATGATAGCATTTATCCTTATCAGGGCCACCTTCTCCGTAGCCAAAGCTTCTAATTTGTAATGTTATAGTCTGGCCTGCCCATCTGGAAATATTAAAGTGGAGCAATTTTTTTTCATTGCCGGATAGAATTTCTTCGTTTAATAGATTTTCTCCATTGATATCGAGCAGACTAACCCTTATGCCACCATTGTTCTCATGCTTAACCGCATCAATAAGCAGTTGTGCAGCTCCTGCTGGTATCTTAATTGTCTTTTGGATACCACCAAAATGCTCTGGGGTACGATTACCGCATGCATCTAAAACAATGACACCAAAGCATTCTGAACTCTCTGGCCACTCTTGGTACCATTTTGTTTGAGTGTTGAGTCTGCCCCAGGATGGAGTCCATCCAAAGCTCTCCCATCCATCAAGATCTTTGCTGAAATTCCATTCATATCCTGAAATATCATTCTTATTAAAGCTGAGTTGCGATCTATGGCTCTATGATACAGATCCCGGATCTCATAGCCCCGGCCAAAGAAGACCTCTGCATGCTCTCTGGCAAACCAGCTCAGGTGACGGAAGGGGCTGGGCGGCAGATCCCCGGCGGGGACAGGTGGCAGATCAAATAGAGGATTGCCGACCGCCTCGGGCAGATTCCAATGAGCCGCAAGTTCAGCCCCAGGTCGGAGGTACAAATCCCAGGGCAATCGGTCCTCAGCCAGATCCTCCGCTTTGGTCCCAGCCAGATACAGGTTTCGAGCATTGTCGCCGTACTCCGTCTCAATAGCGGCCCTGGCCTCGTTGTAAGCTCTCTGGATATTGGCTCCGCCGGCCAGAGCCCTGTAGAAGCAGCTGACAAATTCCGTAGCCACTTTGTCATCAATAGCCCGTGATGTGGCTATGACCGTGGAGACATTTGCATCGAGGAGTCCCTGCACCTGGTTTTGGGTGGCACAGCCATTGAGGAAGACCAGCTCGAGACCGGTCTGCTGGCCCAGGAAAGACGCCAGGCCCGCGGCATAGGCAGCAGCGGCAGAGCCCTCTACAGACTCCAGCAGGAGCTGATAGCCGTTGGCATGGCCTCCATAATGGAATACTGCAATCCGGTTGTGATATTCCGGGTCCTGGAATACGTCCAGTATGTCCTTTAGCGTGGCATTGGAGCGCTCGACTACGTCGCATAGTCCGTTTCTCCTGGCAGTATCCAGGGCCTGTCGAATATTGCGCGCCTCCCGGGGCAGGTTGCGCAGATATCTCACCTGATCATCGTGCTCGTTTGCGAATGCGAGGAAGATCACCGGCTTCTTAGCTTCGGAGGGCATGGCATTACCTTATTATTATCTTTCGGATAGATAGAGATGATCGCATATCTTGGTTAACATAACAAACGATAAAGATATTTAGGCATTATACAGATAAAACATTTCCGAGTCCTAAGCCCTATCTTGCAGAGCAGAGCTTATAATAGAGAACAGACCTAATATCTCCCTGATGAAGCTCAGGATTACCATCACCGGACCCAGAGTACACGATGTGGGTTACAGGTATTTCCTGTTGGGCGGAGCCATGGGCCTGCGCCTGCCGGGATTCGATGCCAACAACCTGATCGACGGCAAGAATCAGGTGATAGATATCGTGATTGATGGCAAGGAGAGCCAGGTTGAAGCATTCAAGGAGTTTGCAGAAGCCAAAAAGCCTTCCGGAGCAGAGGTTTCCAGCATCATATTCTCCAATTACGATGGCGATGTCATGCGAATGGCCGAATACTCCCAGGTTCTCACCGCCATGCAGATGCTAAAGGCAATTCCGACAATGCTGGAAATCAAGGACTCGACACGCAGGATAGATGAAACCACGCGGAGGACGGAGGAGAAGATTGGAAGAATTGAGGAGACAAGCAGAAGGACGGAGGAGAAGATTGGAAGAATTGAGGAGACAAGCAGAAGGACGGAGGAGAAGATTGGAAGAATTGAGGAGACAAGCAGAAGGACGGAGGAGAGGATTGGAGGGATTGAGGAGACAAGCAGAAGGACGGAGGAGAAGATTGGAAGAATTGAGGAAACAAGCAGAAGGACGGAGGAGAAGATTGGAAGAATTGAGGAAACAAGCAGAAGGACGGAGGAGAAGATTGGAAGAATTGAGGAAACAAGCAGAAGGACGGAGGAAAACACACGGGCAATTCCTGCGATAGCCGATGGGGTAAGAGAGCTTCGATCGGATGAAATTCTCGATATCGATTGGAAGAGGAGAATGGAGAGCGACATCAAGGCTATAAAGGAGAAAATAGGCATTGTGTAGCTGGCCCGCAGGCAATGTTAAGAAAAGAAGATAAATAATGCATTGATAATATATAAACTAATCTATATTTTGGGCTTATGCAATGCACAGTCTTTCTGCTTATGGAGTAGAAGAGAGGCACGTAAATAGCGCGATTTAAAAAAAATGATTAGATAATTATTTAGACCCCCGCCAGCTTGCAGTTGGCCTCGCTGTGCTCGATCTCCTCGATGCTCATCCTCTTGGCCGGATTGAAGCTCTTTTTATGCCTGCAGTCCATTAATTTGTGCCAGTTGTCCCTCTCCCAGATATTGAAGGACTTGTCCTCCTCCGGTATCAGCTGGCGCAGCCTTAAGACCAGCCCATCCCAGTTGATGTCATGCCCCTCGAACTCCGGCCCGTCCACGCAGGCGAACCTGGTCTCTCCTCCCACCTCCACCCGGCAGGCTCCGCACATGCCTGTACCATCAACCATTATCGGAGTCAGGCTCACTGTCGTCTCCACTCCCGCCGCTCGGGAGGCGTCCGAGGAGACCTTCATCATGAAGGGACAGCCGTGCACGAATATCCGGTCGATCTTTTTGCCTTCCCCCAGCTCCTGCTCGATGAAGTCATTGGCCCAGGCGGTCTTGCCGCAGCCAGTCACCACATGAACCTCATCGCTGAACTCCCCCAGCCTATCTGTCCAGAATACGAAATCAGGACCCCGGCCCTCCACCACCGTGACCACATAGTTGCCCTTCTCCTTGAGCGCCTTGATCAGCGGCAGCGATGGCCCAACACCGAAGCAGCCGCAGGCGCATATCACCCTTCCGAAGTTCTCTATCTCCGAGGGCTTGCCCAGGGGTCCGGCGATGTTGGCCACGGAATCGCCTTCACACATGGTGGACAGCTTCGCAGTGCTGGTCCCCAGGACATAGAAGACGATGTCTATGGTGCCCTCTTTTTCATCCCAGCCGGCCAGGCCCATGGGAATCCTCTCCCCTTTCTCGTCCACTCTGATGATCACAAACTGACCGGGCTTTGCGCTGCTGGCGATCTTGGGCGCCTTGAACCTCATGTGGATGATATTGGGAGCCACTATCTCCTTGATTACTATCTCGTACATCTAGCCTCCTCGAACTTTATCTAGCTTCACAGCACAGACCTTCAGCTCCGGGATCTTGGCTATCGGGTCCAGAGCAGGATTGGTAAGCACATTAGTGGGGGTTTCAGAAAAGTGGAAGGTCATGAACACCACTCCTGCCGGGGACTTCTCTGTGGTCTTGGCCTTAACCCGAACTCTGCCCCTCCGGCTGGTCACATCCACCAGCTCGCCATCCTCTATTCCCAGATCACGGGCATCCTGAGGATTGATCTCCACCCGCTCCTCGCCCCGGAGGATATTGAGATCGTTTACCTTTCGGGTCATGGTCCCGGTGTGGTAATGGCACAGAATCCTTCCGGTGGTGAGGATGAAGGGATATTCCTCGTCCGGCAGCTCCATTGATGGACGGTACTCGATCACATTGAACTTACCCAGGCCGCGGGTGAACTGGCCCTTATGCAAGAACTGAGTCCCAGGATGATCGGGACTGGGACAGGGCCATTGCAGGCCTTCTTTTTCCAGGCGGTCGTAGCTGATGCCACCGTAGCTGGGGGCGAGCCTGGCCACCTCGGCCATGATCTGGCCAGGATTATCGTAGCTGAACTGCTCCTTATAGCCCATCCGGGCGGCCAGATCGCAAAGGATCATCCAGTCCGGTCTGGATTGGCCCACAGGATGCAGGGCCTCTCTGATCCTCTGCACCCGTCTCTCGGTATTGGTGAACGTCCCGTCCTTCTCCAGACTGCTCGTCGCCGGCAGCACCAGGTCCGCCAGAGCTGCGGTCTCGGATAGGAAGATATCCTGCACCACCAGAAACTCCAGAGACTTCAGGGCCTCTATCACATGGCTGCTGTCCGGATCGCTCACGACGGGATTCTCGCCCATTATATACATCGCCCTGATCTTTCCCTCATGGGCGGCGTTCATCATCTCCACCACCGTGAGGCCGGGATTTTCCGGAATAGCAGCGCTCCAGGCCTGCTCGAACTTCCGGCGCAGATCGGGATTGTTCACCGCCTGGTAGGCGGGCAGTACATTGGGAAGCGCTCCCATGTCACAGGAGCCCTGCACGTTGTTCTGGCCTCGAAGAGGATTGATACCGGAAGATGGCCGGCCCACATTCCCGGTCATCATTGCCAGGTTGGCCAGAGCGAAGATGTTCTCCACCCCATGAGAATGCTGGGTGATACCCATGGCATAGATGATGGAAGAGGGGTTGCCCCGGGCATAGGTCCTCGCCGCCTCCCGGATGAGATCCGAGCTTATGCCGGTGATCCTTGCTGCCTCATCTCCAGAGAGCTGGAGAAGAGAGTTTTTGAACTGCTCGAATCCCTCCGTCCTCTGGGCGATGAACTCCTCGTCCATCAGCCTCTCCTCCAGAATTACCCGACACATCTCCAGCACCAGGGGCACATCCGTTCCTGGGGTCTGACGCAGCCAGATGTCAGCGATCTTGCACAGGTCTATCCAGCGGGGGTTGGCCACGATTATCTTCGCCCCTCTTCTTTTAGCCTCCTTGATCTTCAGGGCGATCACCGGATGCTGCTCAGTGGTGTTAGAGCCGATGACGAATATGCAGCCGGCATCGGGAAGCTCAGAGATGGAGTTGGTCATCGCTCCGCTGCCAAAAGCCAGGGCCAGGGCGGATACGGTTGAGGCATGGCAGAGGCGGGCACAGTGATCCACATTGTTGGTCTTCATCACCAGGCGGCTGAACTTTTGCGCCAGGTAGTTCTCCTCGTTGGTGCATTTGGCTGACGACAGGAATGCAAAACAATCTCCCTTATATTGGTTCAGCTTCTCTGCCAGAAGATTGAGGGCCTCCTCCCAGGTTGCTGGCTGAAGCTTATCATTCTTCCGGATGAGTGGAACTGTAAGGCGCTCGGGGCTATCCACAAATCCCAGGCCAAAGCGGCCCTTGACGCAGAGCTGGCCGAAATTGGGGGAACAGTCCCTCTTGGCTCTCACCCTCA
>JACIVP010000027.1 GCA_014361455.1 Candidatus Methanosuratincola sp. | reverse complement strand
GAGGGAGGAGGAGCACGCAGTAACCTCGCTGTTCGCCGGACCGGGAGGGCCTTGTGGTACTATGCCTTGATACCTGATGTGTCTGGCGCGCTGGCAAGGACTGCCAAGGCCCTCGGGATGTGAATCAGGATCTGCTGATTGATGTCCAGCTCGCGGGGTGGATCGTTGTTGCCAACGTATCCCAATTACGGCTCTCCATTGACGAGGTCAAGAAAAGGATCCTTGAGACAGCAGAGCCGCCGGACCTCGATGTGAAGCCCCCGACGGAATAGGCGAGATAAGATGCTGGAGACTGGATGCAGGCAGGCGGACCAGCCAGGGCATGATGCTCCCCGTGCGTCACTGCGCACACTGCGAGCAGACCGACCTCCTGAAGACGCCGAGCCGCTTCCTCTCCACCATGCAGTCAGGGCAGACCGTCCTTCCGCACGCGGGGCACTTCTTCAAGTCTTCTCTGCATATCCTCTCACCGCAGACCGAGCAGACCGCTGAGCAAGCGTTGCAGAACGCCTTGCCGCAGACCTTGCACAGATAGGGGATCTCCTTCTTGCAGAACGCCTTGCCGCATGCGCTGCACCTCCAAGAGTCGGGCTCGCACGCCTCCTCGCCACAGATTGAGCACTTGACCACATGGGCCTCACAGAACGTCTCGCCGCAGATTGAGCACTCTGCCTGCTCAAGGACGCAGAGTTGCCTGCCGCACTTCTTGCAGTACCCAAAGTGCTTTTCATAGTGCTCCAGGCAGTACAGGCTGCCACAGACCGCGCACTTCTTGGCGTGGTCACTGCAGTAGCGCCTATCATCTCCGCAGCTTCTGCATGCTATGGCGCATCCAGTGCAGACCTTCTTGCCGCAAACGGCGCATTCAAGCACAGGCTCATCGGCACAGAAGTGCTTTCCGCAACCAGAGCACACCCAGCTGTGGGCTTGGCACGATGTCCGACCACATGCTGAGCACTCGACCAGGTGTTCGCTGCAAAAGATCTCCCCGCACGTGTAGCAGAAGATCGGTCCTTCGAACGCCGTGATCGTGGAGGCGCACTCACTGCACTCGCCGAACCTGCCTTTCCCATTGACTGCATTCCATTCCATCCTGAAATCCCGATCTTCGCCGTGGAAGCTGATCCTGAAGAGCGCCTCGAAGAAAGGTACCCATATCAACTGCATCGCTTCGACTGAGACCTCCTCAGCCCGGGGCTGGAAGACCAGGTTGGTGAGGGGTTCGTCCATCATGGCTTCAAGTTCAATCGATGCCTTCTTTACCTCGCTCCTGATCTTCTCCTGGATCTCCCCCTCTTTTCTGGCGAGTACGACGATCTCCTCCCTTGCCTTCGCTAGCCTCTGTTCAAGCCGGGCGAGCCGGACTTCCCTCGTCTGTATCTGCTGGGAGACCTTCAGCGTAGATCTCCCCTCCCTCTCTGCCTTCACGCGATCCTTCTCGAGTACCTTTAACTCATCCTTAATCGAGTCGACAAGCTTCTCTAGGCTTGCCAACTCCTCCTTGGCAGCCGCCGTGTTTGAACGGATCTCTTGGAGCTGTAGGCTGTACCTTTCCTTGATCTCGGACTCCGTCTTTGCCTTCATTGAGTCGGCTTTCGATTTGAGCCGAGACCTGAACTCTTCTGTCTGCTCGCCTGGCTTCGAAAACTCGCCCAGCTTGGGGTGGTAATGCACGGTCTGGGTGAGCTTTGAGACCGCAAATATCTTGAATGTTCCCTTCATATTCTCGATCGAGGATGGGTCTAGGAGGGGTGGTGCCACCTGCTCATGCTTCCCTTCCCTCGGGGGGGCAGGCGATGTCGGCTGAGTGAGAACGTCCTTTGCCTCGATCCCATATGCTGACTCGTACCTCCAGTCGAGCGGCTGTACATTCGCAGAGGCTGGGATCAGCCGCCTGACCCTCTCCTTTACGTGCAGATCAGGGTCTTTCCTCTTGGACTCGACGGTAGCCTCAGCGAAGAGGGCTGGGAGGTAGGATACTTCGAACTGCAATAGATCGACAGCATCGACAGAGCGATCCTCCTTCAGTCGCTCTAGCATCACATTCTCATCGAAGTTCGCTGGAAGGTAAAGGGAAGGGACTGACTGCGGGATCTGCAGATGTGCTCCCCTCTGGAGCGGGCCCTCCCTGAGCAGCCTCTCCTTCAGCTTTGAGATCCGTCTCCTCATCTTCTCCCGCTCCTCAGGAGAGACGAAATCCAGCGGGTTGAAGCCAGGCGCCCCATGTGTCGTCTCCCTCTCCCTGATCCGGACGAGCAGGGGTGTCCTCTCAACAACATCGCCAGTTATTATCGCGTCCCCTGGTTCTAGCCAGTTTATGTCAGCCTCCCAGTCCTTGCCCAAGCCGCCGCTCTCGACCGCGATCCTGACATCGTTCGGGTCGGTCAGGCGGTGTATTATCCAGGTCGCAGAGAGGCTCCGGACAGTCATGTCAAGAAGCTGGGGGCGCTGGGTCATGACTATCATGTTTGCGCCGAACTTTCGCCCCTCCTGCGCAAAGCGCCTTACTGCCTCAAGGACCTGCTTGACCGCGGTGTCTTCCCTCCTGTTCCTTCCGGCAAAAAGGTGGGCCTCGTCAAGGGCAAGGTAGAACGGCTTTATCTGCATGACCATGACTGCCTCGAGGAGCTTCACCAGCAACTTAAGGACGACTTGGTACTGCTCTTCGGTCCCAAGACCCCGGAGGTTGATTATTGTGCACTGCATCTGGGAGACTATGTCGTCCGCCTTTGACGCGTCCAGGGCGGAGATGTCCAGATCCGCACCCGGATTGAAAGCGAGGTTCGCGAACTCGACTATGTTCTCAGAGTAAGACCTGGGCGATACCCCAAACTCCTCCGAAGAAGTGTTCGCTGGGACCTTCAGGCTCGAGTATTCCCCGTGGGCGTCTATTATGACCAGCGGTATCCCTTTCTTGATGAGCTCCTCTGCGATCACGCCCATTGTGTAGGACTTGCCCGACCCTGGCTTGCCGACTATGAAGGTGCGGGTCATCTTCTTTACCGGCAGCCAGACTCTGCAGTCCAAGGTCTTGAGCTTCCCGATGTATATGCCCTCGGCCTCGCCTGTATCTATACCGAGCCCCTTCCTGATCGCCGCCTCCGATGCTGCCATGACCTCGGATCCTGGGAGAAAGGGTGTCTTTGGCGGGGTCCCGACTACGGCACACTCTGCAACCGTCCTGTCGCCGATCCTCTCAACCTCCTTGATGATCAGCAAGTATCCCTTGCCCTCGTGATCTACCTCAATGTAGTCGTTCTTACCAACATCCTGCCTCTCAAGGACCATTGAGAACCTATCTGTGCCTGCAGTACCCTCGATCCTGCCAACGACCCAAGAAGACACCTCAGGAACCTCACAAATGCGATGTTAGTTAGTAGTATGGATCTCAAGTTTATTAAACGCTACCTAAATGCATCCAAGTCGTTATTAGTCATTTTAAGTATTTTTTTCGAATTGTACCCCCTGATGCATGTAAAAAATGAGCACTGTTAGATACGAAAAGACTTATATACGGTTCGAAGAATTCTAGTTGTGGTGCCACGTATGAAAGTCAAGATCCTTGACACTACGCTCAGGGAAGGGGAGCAGACGCCGGGCGTCTCATTCAGCATAGACGCAAAGGTTGAGATCGCCAGGAAACTTGATGAGGCCAGGGTCGACATGATCGAGGCAGGGCATCCTGCCGTTTCGCAGGACGTCGCAGAGGCAATCAAAAGGATTGCAGCCGAGAGGCTTGATGCCGAGATACTCGCCCACAGCCGCGCCGTCATACAGGACGTGGAAGCCGCGCTTGCCTGCGATGTCGACCGTGTTGCCATCTTCCTCGGGATTACAGAGAAGAAGCTCCAGTCGATGAAAATGACCGAGGAGAAGGCCATAGAGGCTGCGGTGAAGAGTATACAGTACGCCAAGGATCATGGGGTGAAGGTCAGGTTCACCGCTGAGGATGCCACCCGCGGCAATTATGACTTCATCGTCAGGATCTGCAGGGCAGCGATAGAAGCTGGGGCAGATCGCATAAGCATCCCGGACACAGTAGGCATCACCCCTCCGGAGAAGATGAAGGAGCTCTTCTCCAGGCTGTCTAGGGACCTAAGCGCAGAGCTCGACGCGCACTGCCACAACGACCTTGGATTTGCAGTCGCCAGCGCGATAGCTGCGGTTGAGGGAGGGGCTACGGCGGTGCACACAACGGTGAACGGGCTAGGTGAGCGCGCAGGCATCACGCCGCTGGAGCCTTTTGCGGTGGCGCTCAAGGTGCTACACAACATC
Organism: Candidatus Methanosuratincola sp.; assembly: GCA_014361455.1. Lineage (GTDB taxonomy): Archaea > Thermoproteota > Methanomethylicia > Methanomethylicales > Methanomethylicaceae > Methanosuratincola > Methanosuratincola mesotaenarum. The sequence goes on along the minus strand of JACIVP010000027.1, from coordinate 1,775 downwards.
GACACGGTCGACCTCACGAAGCTCCCGGAGCTCTCGCTGCTGCTGGAGAAGCACAGCGGCGTACCTATATCGCCGTTGCAGCCGATCGTGGGTGAGAACGCATTCTCCCATAAAGGAGGGGTGCATGCAGCAGCAGTAATATTCGATCCGCAGACCTACGAGGCATTCCCACCCAGTATAGTGGGCAGGCAGAGGGAGATTGTGATAAGCAAGTACGCCGGGAGGGTGGCGCTGGAGGACAGGCTCAAGCGACTTGGGGTGGCGCTGACCGAGGAGGAGCTCACGAAGGTGCTCCAGGCCATAAAGGAAAGACCAGAAGTCAGGGGCTACCGCGACGTGGACCTGCTAGAGCTGGCCGAGAAGGCAGCGGGTAAGAAGCTGGAGGTGCAGGTACCAAAGAAGATCGAAGCGCTTGTACTTGTTAAATGTGAGTCCAATGTCTATACCACTGCGGTGGCAAGGAGGATGCTATGGATCAGGGGCGTCCAGAGGGTACTCGAGATAAGCGGGGACTTTGATATCGAGGTAATGCTAAACGTTGAGACAGTCAATCAGATGAACGAGGTCTTGGAGAACATAAGAAAGATAAAAGGAGTCACGGAGACGAACACTAGGATTGTCCTGAAGAAGTTCAACAACGACTCCTGATTTGATCTCATTTTTTCTTATTTTGCCCCACCATATTCATTTAACCAACTGTTTTTATGTTCCAGCACAGCCCAGTCCTGGCTCACTTAGCCTGCCTCTCGACGACTACTTTGCATTTGGTCGCGAGTGCGGCTATAGCCCCGAGTGCAGCCATCCAAGGGGCCAGGATCGCGCCAACAACGAAGACGGTGGCGGGCAGCTCGAGGAGGGTTTTGCCCTGCTCATTTTTTATGATTATATGCGTGACATTTCCGTCCTTTATCAGGTCCTCTATCTTGGAGACAAGGTCCTTTGCTGCGACACTGAACTCCTCGGTCAGAGTTTTTTCGAGCATGCTGCCGCACTTCTTGCAGAATCTCGCGTCAGCATCATTCTCGGTACCACACTTGGGACAGAGCATTCAGGACACCAGTAAGATCTAGCAGATGCCGGTATTTGTGACTTTTGCAGGATCAGTTCTGATCAGCCCTATTTTATCGCAAACGCCACTCCATTGATCAGGTGTCTTTGAGTGCAAAGGGAGGAGGCAACTAAATGTAAGGAAGCACAGTGAAATTAAAAAAGAGAACAATGTCAAGCATATGCTCGCCGTGGGAGCGATAATGATGGGCATAGCGCAGAAGCTCGGAGAGGATCCGGAGAAGTGGAAGGCCACTGGTATACTGCACACATTGACTTGATCTGCAGCGGGATGAGCGACCACAGCTGATTGCTTCGGAGCTTTTGAGGGGGCTGGTCGAGGACGACATTTAACATAGGCTTGGCTAGTATGACCTTCAATGTTTACACCGCTTTGGTGGGTCCAACGGCCATCATTGTTTGGCTGCAGAAACTCGTTGATACGGCTAAACACGCTTAACCCTTTCAAGAGTGTCTTGCTTATGCGGAAGTATGGTTTGAAAAGCGTTGAAGTTGACAATGTGCAAATCAAAGAAAATGAGGAAACGCTTACCGTACCCGCTGTTATCACATGCGAAGGCGTTTACGACTATAATGGCATGCTCATTTACGAGTTCGCTTCAGAAGTTGAAAACGTCTTTCACTGCCATGAACACTTGGATTGTGCTTCTGGAAAGCTTGAGTAGGGGTTTCATCGAATTTTCTGACATAGAAGCAGCCATTAAAGA
>JACIVP010000026.1 GCA_014361455.1 Candidatus Methanosuratincola sp. | reverse complement strand
CTCACCCTGACCGTGCAGCAAGTCTTGCAGTACTATCAGCGGCGCTGGCCTGTGGAGGTCGATAACCTGTATCTGAAGGAAGCTTTGGGCTTGGGCGATTTTCGTCTGCAAAGCTTCGAGGCCACTGAAAAGTGGTTCGCCGTCGTCATGCTGGCCATCAACTACTTGCAGTACCAAGCGGCGGTGGTCTACCTTCAGACACAGTCGGTTTGCAGCTTGACGGACATTATCCGCCAGCATCGCCTGACACACTGGCGACAGTTTCTGCGAAAGGCACTGACCCAACTGCTGCGCTCACGCAACATCGATGCAACGATCGAAAGTCTGTTGCCGGCCGCAAGTTGGGCGGTCACCTAGACAGAACTGCGTCGTCCCATCTGTAGCCAGGCAGCCGCTCAGGAGGTGTTCCCCACCTCCTGCTTTCCCATGCCTCGACACCATCAGAGAGCGTTCAAGTCGCCGTCTTTGCGTCGGCTTTAAAGTGCAATATGCCTACTTTGGCGAAACCACAGTTCATAAAACAACTGATGTAGTTCCGTTCGCATCATCCCTGCCTCCTTCGCTACCAATCGAGCTCAGGAACACCGCCTAGATACTTGCCATATCGCTCAAACACCTTTCGGTATCTCTCATATCCTCGCAATATTCTCCTCTCCAGATTGTAGGCTGGTGAGCCGGGCTGTAATCCTGCTCCCACACGCTCAAGGCGGCGCTGGAAATCTGGCCCAATATCGATGATTTCTCTACCTTCCATTCGCATCTGTTTGATCCATTGCTCGTTCGCTTCCATACTCCAGAGCTCGGATGGGATGAAGTCATTGATTGTCCTTCCACCAATTCTATCAGCAATTGTTGCACACGTTTCATATTCTCACCTATGACTATTGGCAGAGCTTCTTCTACTGTTTCTATTGCATCCTCTACCGTTTTCCGAACCTCCTCCACCCCTCGCCGCGCGCTCGCTGCGTCATCGGCGTGGGAGGCAGCCCGGATCAAGTCCGCCGCCTCCCCGGCGTGGCCGCACGTTTCGGCAAACACCCGCCCGACATCCACAAATTCATCCGCATGGCTCAGGGCCTTCCCGCCCCGCACCAACAGTCCCACACCTCCCGGCACCAGCGGCAGCACCGCTGCACCCACGTCCACCGCCAACGCACCGATGTTGATCAGCGAGGGATCACGCCTGACCTCGTAGATATCCCACCCGATATTCTGGACATCCCAGGCGGTCTCCAGCCAGTGCCCGCTCGGATCGGTGTAGCGCAGGGGATTGTTCAGCACATATGCGTACCGGTTCAGGCTCTGCGGATCCCCCGGCGCCGGCACCACCGTGTCCGGCCCCAGGAACCGCCCCACGACCGGATCATACCAGCGGCTGTTGTAGGAGTACAGGTCGGCCGCATCCTCAATGCGCTGACCGGTGTGGCGGTAGACCGTCTTCTGCGCGCCGGCGTCGTAGCGCTCCAGCCCGTAGGGATAGTACCGCAGCTCCGTGACCCGCTGCCCGGCCGCGTCCGCCGTCACATTCGAGGAGCCGAGATGATCCGCCAGCAGGTAGCAGAGCGTCCCATCGGCCTCGCGCACCGCCACGCGGGTGGGGCCAAGATAGTAGTACTTCTTCACCGAGCCGCCCGACTGGTACTCGTAGTAGGTACCGATCAGGGCGTCGGCGTTCCTCTTGACCAGATTCCCATCGCCGTCGTAGACGTACGTCGCCGACGCACCCCCGCTGATCGAGGTCAGGCGGTTCTCGTGGTCATAGGTCAACGTGATGTCCTGGCCGTTCCGGAAATCTATGCGCCGCGTCACGTTGCCGCCGGCGTCGTACCAATACTTCTACTTACAACGCTCGATCAGCTTGCACTGTCTGGCCTTTCTTTGTCAAACTCCGGGCTGCGTAGAAGTTCGATCAGGGTGTTTCGCACGCGGTGTGTCCACTCCTCATTCCCTACAACTACCACCAGATATGAGTCGCAAGTCGCCACCCATTCCTCTATGGGTTCCGCCTCAAAGAAGCATTCAACTGCATCCTCCAATGTATAATCTGACTCCCATTGCCCTACTGTCAAGATGGTCCAATCATTATCACCATAGCTGCCCAGCCAAAGCACGGCATCGAAGAGATCATGCACTCGCCTGCTCTTTGGGCCGTACGCATACAACAACGCCAGGCCCTGCCGTGCAGCTCGTTGTGCGACCAATGTGTAGACTTCGTCCGAGATTACATTCGCATCTGACGCCAGAAACAGCGCAAAATGCCGAGAGGCAAGCGTGAGCTGTTCTGGCCAATCTTCGAGCTTCTGCAAAGGCATCTCGTAGTAATGATGGCCTGTTGTCTGGTGTACCCCAAGGAGCGTTGGGCGGACAGAGCGAGTCGCCATAGCAAACCTCCGGTATCCTACGGTACAATATTGATACCGATTTCGATTAGGATGTCAACAATCTCGTTAGCTACCGATTCTTCTACACCCTCCATCCCCTGAACGGTGTATCCGTAGTCTTTGAGCATGCCCAACAGCTCATCGATCTGTGTCTGATTGTATTTACCCTGTGCTTCCAGATATTCGCGAAGCGTCGAATTCCTTGCCATCTGCATATCTTTCTGCACATGCTTCAAGAAGTTGCGGACTTCTTTTGCCAAGTGGGATTGCTTCTCCGGCCTGTCCTGATTTGGGTCATGGTCATTCGGGTCGGGAGAGAATGTCCCTCCAGTGACTCCCAGCGCCATACTGATGTGTTCTCCCAATGGCTGAATATATCCCCCTTTCTTGGCAAATAGCAACTGTTCCACGTACGATCCACCTATCAACATCATTTCTGTTAGGATTGTGCTGGTTCGCCCTGCCTCATATAAGGCGTTATCGATTGCAGCCCCTATGATTTCTCGGCTCTGTTCGGCATTGGGGGCCAGGGTAAATTCATAGTACACTGTGACAGCAGCAACGAAGGCTATCCCAACGCACGTGTACGGATTGAATACTAGGATGATTACCGGCGTGTGCCCACTGGGATCGGTGTAGCGCAATGGATTGTTATTCGCGTACGCGTACCGGTTCAGGCTCTGCGGGTTCCCCGGCGCCGGCACCACCGTGTCCGCCTGCAGAAACCGCCCGGCCACCGGATCATACCAGCGGCTCTTGTAGAAGTACAGGTCGGCCGCATCCTCGATGCGCTGACCGGTGTAGCAGTAGACCGTCTTCTGAGCGCAGGCGTCATAGGTGTAGTTAACGGTTTCGCCATCCGTGGTAAACGATCCCCGACCCTCTACGCTATTCGGTTGTTAAAGGACACCCCTTCCCAGGAAACGACGTGCTATGCGGGCGAGAGATACGGCCGGCGGCGTAGTCTCCCCTTGCGGGAACCTCCCTCGGCCGCCGCGCGCCATCGGCTGAAGCCGACGGCTTACCTGGCAAAGCCCCTACGGGCTTCGCTCATTCAGCCGGCCCTTTCCAAGGGCCGGCGGCGCGCCGGCCCCCACCCACATCCACCCGCAGCATGAATCATTTGCTGCTCTTATCATTGTGGGATTGCGACTCATAGTAATGTACAATATCTGACACAATTTCAAGAATTGCTGTACCTACAGGGCTTTCTGAAAATTGATAGTCATCGGTGACACCGCGTCCTATTGCTCTGGCCAAACCCATCAGCATCTCTCTATTAGGTTCCGATTTTCCTAGTTCCTCCGCCACTTCCTGTAACCACGAAAGGATGTAGGGTAAGAAGCTCGGAGCATCAGGATCTTGGAAATATTGTTTGGTCCTGTCAATCACGAATTCTACTTTTTGCCGCAATTCCCTTGCCATGATTGCCCCCCTTCCCCGCTCTTATTTGCCTATAACGTCAAGTGGACCTAATAAGATAGCCTGATCCGGATGCGGAAGATATATTTGGGTGCCACCGCCTACAGCGTATGTTCCATAGTTCACAGCTTGAGGAGCTACTTTGCCTCGAAGAACTGTTGTACCCGCCGGAATCCGAAACACTGAGATATTTTCTGCATTATTCCATGGTGGGAGTGCCAGGTACCTCCGGGCATTACCCGGCCGGCGGTAGGGCTTTGGAGAGTACCATGGCGACCCAGTTTCGGAAGCACCCCCGCCCCAATGCCTGTAAACAACAAGGTCTTCACTCAGCGTCACTACCCCAGGCGTCCCTGCAAAAGACTGCTTTACACTGGCTCGGTATTTTTCCGGCACATACCTGACCCAGCCCAGTGTATCCGATTTGCCAGAGGCTGACATGCTCGCCATCCCCGCCGGCAGCGCCCATAGAATATCGGCATTTAAGCCAGAGGATGACGCATAATCTAGATTTATTAACACATTTTTCTGAGAAGCTTCTACCAGTGCCGGACTTGCATCTTCGGGAATTGTCGCGTGGTATCTTGGATCGCCTGTGAGCAGCGCGTTGGCTAACGCCACTTCAACAAAATTAACAAGGTAGGAACCTCCATGCAGTATAACCAAGGTGCCAGCAGACGTGCGTCGTACTCCCAACTCGTCATTTTGCGCTTCTATGGGAATATAATGCCCCGTCGGGTCGGTGTAGCGCAAGGGATTGTTCAGCACGTAGCTGTACCGGTTCAGGCTCTGCGGGTTCCCAGGTTCAGGCACCACCGTGTCCGGCCCCAGGAACCGCCCCGCCACCGGATCATACCACCGGCTCTTGTAGAAGTACAGGTCGGCCGCATCCTCAATGCGCTGACCGGTTTAGCGGTAGGAGGCCGGCCACCTCCCGCCGCGAGGCCGGCCCAAGGTGGAAAAAGAGCGGCCAGTAGACGACATGTGGCAGGCACAATTCTATCCGGCGCGAGCCACCTACCTCGAAAATAGACTCAGCCGGCCCTCCTCGGCACCCGCTGCGCTGCCAAATGCATTTTCGTTCATGGTGGCGTGCCGCGGCACATGTTAACTACCTAAAAGTTGGGCTTAAGGCAAGACAACGAAATCGTTCAACCTACTCCACGTTCGATGACCCGCCTTTAAGCCCTCAGTAGATTGGTAATGAACACTTCTTCTCGCGTCTTGTATTTGTAAGTGAGGCAATCAACGTATTGTCACTAAACTTCACCTCCAGGACGGGTGAGCTGAAATAGCTCTTGGCAAGAAGTTGACTCATTGCCGGTCAAAACTCGAGCCTCTCTTACCTAGTAGATCCAGATATTCCTGCTCTGCTTTGAGAATTGCTTCTCCTAATGATGATCTAATAGGCCACGAGTCAACTATAACTCGTCCCATTCCTCCACACGGAGGCTCTACATCCAAATTCTCCGGCTGTTCAACCACCAAAAGCATCCGTCGCAGTGTCTCCTCAAAGTGCCGTAGTTGACTCTGAGACATCGGCCCCGATTGTGGAAGTTGTTCTTGTTCACATGCTTCCTCGATGGCATTCACTGCTTCGAGAATTGCTCTCCGAACTCGTTCAGATCTACTCATGGCCACAAATCCTGATAAGGATAGAGAATGAACTTTTGTATCTGACCGCCTGGATAGCGCCCCTGAGGAGCCACCCGACCTTGAATGATCACTGTCCCAGGACGAATTCTCCATTGTCGCAACTGTGTCATTTCATTCCATTCTGGTTTTATGGCAAGGCTCTCACGCGAGGCGGGAAATGTCTCAAATAAATAACGACCTTTCGAAGGAGCATTGATTTCATCATAGTAGCGGATCCCAAACTCGTTTGGCACTGCAAGTCTAACTCTACTGGTTTCGATTTGGAATGACTCAATGATTTGTTTCCGGTACGGACGAGGGACACCCTCTTGACGCAGGTACTCCGAAGCTTCGCGGACACCTTTAAACCAATCATCCGCATGGCGCACTGTCCTTACACCGCTGGCAGGAAGAACCGGCAGCAATCCAGCGAATTCCAACAAGCTGAAATCCCCTTGCCGCCAGTGGTGAAACGTAATCGCCCAATCCAACGGCTCCCATAGCAGAGAAGCCCCAAGCTCAAGTATGTTGCTCGTTTGCTCATCCAGCGGCGCAGGCCCAGTGCAGGCACCTAGGCACGGATCGCTGGACAGCCGCATTGCCTCCCCCACCGGGTTGCGACCGGCTGGAATGTAAAAAGGATCACGGGGTTCGTTCTCGAAAATGTAGTGTCCGCTTGGGTCGGTGTAGCGCAAGGGATTGTTCAGCACATATGCGTACCGGTTCAGGCTCTGCGGATCCCCCGGCGCCGGCACCACCGTGTCCGGCCCCAGGAACCGCCCGGCCACCGGATCGTACCACCGGCCCTTGTAGAAGTACAGGTCGGCCGCATCCTCGATGCGCTGCCCGGTGTAGCGGTAGACCGTCTTCTGCGCGCCGGCGTCATAGGTGTAGTTAACGGTTTCGCCATCCGTGGTAAACGATCCCCGAC
>JACIVP010000025.1 GCA_014361455.1 Candidatus Methanosuratincola sp. | reverse complement strand
TCATGTACTGGAATGAGTTCACGTACGCACTGATTTTGTCTCGAAACAACGCTCGCACACTACAATTAGGATTAATGACTGCTCAAGGGGTGCGAGGAATTCAGTGGGAACTCATGGCTGCAACTTGGACCAAGCCGAACCTTTTTGAGCGATATGCTTCATGACATAGTAGATTCGGTGAGCCTGTTTAGATCTTGATGGCCGCTTTGTCCTTGGGGAGAACACTTCGGTACACCCGTAAGAGGTTTTCCCCCAAGATCTTTCGAATGGATTCTTCAGAATATCCGTGTTTCAGCAGAGCCTCGGTGAGGTTGGGAAACTTGGTGATATCCTCCAATCCCTCGACGTGGTAGGAATTCCGGACGCCTACGTAAACACCTTCCATATAGCCAGGGGTTGGACTGAAGCCGACATCTTCAAAGTGATCGGCTCCGATTCCAACATGGTCATCTCCTACCAACTCCACAATGTGGTCAAGATGCCGGATCAGATCCTCTATGTTAGGATTCTCCCCACGTTTCCATTTGGCAGCATCCGCATGCTCACCGTAACAATCGAGCCCAATCACCCCCCCATTTTGGGCAAGTGCTTGAATTCGGTCGTCACCGATGTTGCGCGGGATGTCGCAAACAGCCTTTGTACAGCTATGAGAATCCACAATGGGTGCGGTGGATGTTTCGATGACATCCCAGAAGCCCGGATCATTCAGGTGGGCGGTATCCACGACAATGCCAAGGCGATTACATTCCTTGACTACTTCAATGCCAAAGGGAGTCAATCGGCCGTTGGTGCGGTAGGCCGTCTCGCCATCTCCGAGTCGATTCCGGCCCATATCGACGAGCTGGACGTGTCGGAGGCCAAGGCGATAGTAGTTTCTCAAGGTGCTCAGGGAGTCCCAGGTCGGTTTGCCCTCCAATGGCCTTCCACCTTCCAAGGCGAGGATTAAGGCGATTTTGCCTTCGCGCAATGCCGCGTCCAGGTCCTGAGAGGTCAGGCAAATGGCCATGCTATCCTTGCTTTCCTCGGACTCCAGCCAGATCGAGTCCAAGTTTGCCAATGTACCCCATAGAGGGAGATCGGAGCCGGCGACCAAACTGGTGCTATCGCCTCCGATCACGTAGACGAGCACGTTCACGCCGCCCTGGCGGATGAGCGGGGCGTACATCGTGGAGAAGACATTCCTTTTCCCTTCGAGCCGGCGTTTCTGTAGCTCGATGTGAATATGGTTGTGACCATCGACAAGCACTGCGCTGTTGTGTAGTGCAACCGCTCGCTCATGAAGGGTGTTTTGATCTGTGTTCATTTTGGTGCTCTCCTGAAAAAGTGTTGATTCTTTCAGTCCAATCTTTATTTTACAGCCCCCAAAGTGATTCCTTCGAGGACATATGCTATGGGGACCCATGTTGATGCGTTCAGTGGCTGGGGCAGTCCCGGCTCATTCACGCACAGGATGCAGGAGAAACCGCCCTGAGAAAACATGGGGCGTTAGAAAGCGCCTCCTGCCACAACTCTGGACAACCAAATACCTCGAGCCACTCTTATGGCCTGGGTTTTTCCGATGTTTTGCCTCTCAGACCAATGGAAAGGGGCGCGGGGCTCATACTAAAATTGACAACGCTCCAGGGCATGCGAATACCAGCCAGGCTAGATTACAATATCGCTGGTTTCTTTGCCTCTCAAGCATTGGAGGTGTTTGTATTCACAAGGCTTATGCAAAAGATCGTTCGGGGCGACATTCCATGGGGTAAATACAACCCCTAGATCCCCTGCCTTGATTCACGAATCTCCGACGCGTTAGCCAAGCACGTGCCTGTACACCCGCAGGAAGTTCTCGCCCAAGACTTTCTTGATGTCCGTGTCCGAATATCCATGTCGTACCAAGGCTTCCGTCACCGCGGGAAATTTGGTGATGTCTTCCAACCCATCCACGAAAGCGCTGCCCTCTGACTGGCCAACATACACTCCCTCCATATAGCCGGGAGCGGGATCCCAACCCTGGTCTGTCCAGATTTCGCCTTCGAAGTGGTCCAAACCCAGCCCGACGTAGTCAATCCCCACCAGTTCGGCGACATGGTCGACGTGCCGGATCAAGTCGTCTATCGTTGCCGTGGGGCGGCTGCTGACGTAATTGCGCATAGCGCTTAATCCAAGCACTCCGCCGTTCTGGGCCAGGGCTTTGATCTGTTCATCGGTTCGGTTGCGAACATGATCGCACAGAGCACGCGCACAGCTATGGGTATCCACAATGGGATCCTCGCTGATCTCAATGACATCCCAAAAGCCCGGTCCATTCAGGTGAGCGACGTCGATGATCATGCCCAGCCGGTTGCATTCCTTCACCACATCCACCCCAAACCGGGTCAGTTTGCTGCCGGTCCGTTCCTCCATATGGCCATCTCCCACACAGTTCCGTCCCATATCGACCAGCTGAAATTGGCGCAGGCCTTGACGGTAGAAGGAACGCAGAATGGCCAATGAGTTCATATTGAGCTTGCCGGTGAGGGGTCTGGCACCTTCCAGGGTCATCAGCACGGCGATTTTGCCGGCGGCCAGCGCATCGTCGATGTCACTGGAGTTCAGGCAAATCGCCATGGTGTCGCTGCTCTCCTCGGCCTCTTGCAAGAGCATATCCATCACCCGAACCGAGCCCCACCAGAAGAGATCGGAGCGATCGGTGAGACTTGTGCTGTCTCCACCGACGACCATCATGATCACATTGACACCCCCCTGACGAATCCGCGGGGCATAATAGCGGGAGAACACTGCTTTCTCTCCTCTGTCCCTTTGATAGGCCAATTCGATCATGATATGGTTGTGGGCATCGAGCACCACGGCTTGGTTGTGTAGCTGCATAGCCCGTGTTTCCATGAGCCTTGCTTCCCTCCTCGAAAATTGAAGTCTAGCAGGTATTCCAGCGGCATGGCGCGCTGAAGTTCACGCTATTCCCAACTGGCTATTTTACGGCTCCCATGATGATCCCGCTGACGAAGTGCTCTCGCACGGTGAGAGAAAGGATGAACACGGGGATCATGATGATTACTCCGACGGCTGCCATGGTCGTCCATTCGATCCCTTGCAGTTGTGAGGCGAAGATCATCATCCCTACGGGCAAAGTCCGGCGACTTGTGGTGATGACCAGGGCAAACAGAAACTCGTTCCAGGCGCCAATAAAGGCGAAGATGGCGGCTGTGATCACGCCCGGCATGATCAGTGGAAATGTGACATGGCGCAAAACCTGAAGTGATGTGCACCCATCCACTACCGCCGCCTCTTAGTAGTGCTTTGGCAATTCACCCTTTCTCCTCCTGGCTAGCGGATATGGGTCAACCTGGATGGCAGGCAACTCCGCCTCATTCCCAGGCTGGCCGGAAGAGGTCAATCGGTCCTTTATCGGGCCGGCATCTCTGCACGGGCGTTGCTGTTCACCTGGCTTCTCAAGCTCGCAAAGAGATCGACCCCCATCGTCAGGAAGAGGTGTACCATGTCGACGGGTACCCAGTTCTCGATGATCAAGTTGCCCTCTCGCCTGTAGAAATCCATCAGTCTCCATTCGACGAGCCTTCCCGTCGGCGGGTAGCCAAGGTATTCGCCGCTGTGATGGGCACGGATGCTGGGCCAGCCAACCCAGGCAGCGTAGTTGCCCTCGCCCACCTCGGCCACATGCCGTCCAGCGAAATGCGTCCCATAGCGCGGAAAAGCATGACCAAATGGACGCGCATGGTTTTCCCTGTACTCTTTCATACCACAACTGGTGCCGATGCCACTTGGGCCGTACCACCTCATCCTCTCCGTGTCCCAGTATGTCGGTAGCGTCGAATCCTGGCACATGACCTTAGCCAGTTCGAGGGTTTTTGCTCCCTCCGCGTCATCGTGCGGCGTCAGCAGCACGCCATCCCCGGTCATCGGTCCGGTGATGATGCCCTCTTTGCCAAGGCTTGGCGGGACCAGTTGGTACCCGGCCTGACGGATCAGGTCCAGCAGATCGGGGATGATGTAGGTGACCACGATTTTGCCCCGGTAGACCGCAGAGAACTCACCAAAGCGGATGTGCATCTCTCGGCCGGTGGCGGGGATGCCCAGCCAGTCGCGGGAGAAAGTTCCGCTGAAATAGCCGATGGCTGCTACCCAGTGCACGTGGCCGCCGATAAAGATCTCGCATGTTCTGTGCAGATCGGGGAAGGAGGCTAGCAATGGCTGCCAGAACTCCGAGAGCAGCGCGTCGACGCCGTTGAGGTCGTTGATCGGGTGTGGGCCATGCCAGGATACCTCCGCGTCCACGTATGATCGGATGACATCTGCCGCCTCATCGGCACTGCTCTCATTCAGTCTCTGCCAGAACTCCCATACCAGTGTCTTGTTCTTCTGTAAGCTTTCGCTTGTCATTGTCCGCTCCTTGCCTTTGAGATTGGGTAGGCTACTATGCCAGCAAGCCAACCGGCTCGGGGCCGTGTTCTTGCAGCATTGCTATAATAAGTATGCCCTTACACTAGTACTCCTTCCGTACTTGGGGAGGGGATCGCTCATCGAAGCACTCATTGCACATCATCATGACGGACAAAACTGTGTCGAATCGTTCTCCAGTCGCGGCTTTCTGAGCCACAGATCGACCCGATTTGCCAAAGGACGGTCGTAGTATGGGATGGACCAAGTTGGAAAAAATCTCCGGCGAGATAAAGATGGAGTTCACGAAGATTACCTCATCACCCCTCAGGAAAGAAGCACAAAACACGATTTTGACGATTATTGCACATGGATGTTGTTGGTTGTCGATGACATTTGGCGAAGGGTCGGCCTGCTGTTTAGTCGTCCTGGACCACAGCCTATTTGCAGAGATTGTGAGTCGATCACCAGGGCTCTGGTTGGCAAATGCCGAGGTTGAAATGCGGAAGCAGAATTGCTCAACCAGTTTGGCAAGCATGCAGATCTGCTTCCCCGGATTCTCTTGCAAAGCTGCTTCAATCGCTGGCGTCGAAACTTGACGCCTGGCATCAGTCTTATTCGCTGTTGCGCCCTTCATTGTCTAGACCTGGTCCAAGACCGGCAATGTCTGATTGAGAGCTTGCCCACTCGGGTCGTAAACCTCCATTTGGTCCCCAGTTCGACAGGTGAAAGGCAAGCCTATGAGGCCTTGTTTGGCAAAATGCCTTCCAAAAAGCAAGCCATTGTTGGCTTCAAACCGCATCTGGTGATCACTTTGAACGGAGTCAACCTGGATTTTAGCCGGCGCAGGCCAACGCCAGTGATGTGGAAGTTAGCTTTGAGCTGCTCAACGAACATACGAATTTGGAGGTGGTGGGCAACAAGGGATATATCAGCGCAGAAAAGGCCAAAGAGATGTGGCAAGCCAACTGGGTGCAGTTGCGCATGATGCCGCACCTGAACCAGAAGGACCAGATGCCGCGTGAGGTGGCGCACACATTCAACACAGTGCGGCAACTGATCGAAACGGTCAACAGCCATCTGATTGGGTAGTTTCACAGCGAGATCAATCATGCTTATTCTCATACCTTTTGCTGCTTATGCTTCCAACTACATATCAAGCTAACATTGCACGTGCTATGCATCTACATCAATTGGTGAGGTCTGTTGTTGCAGATCAAGGCTTCTGACTTCTCCCGAACGAGCATACGTGCCACTAGCCTTTTACTGCTCCGGCACCCAAGCCCTTGATCAACTGCTCCTGGCAAAAGAAAACTAGTATCAACAGAGGGATACTGGCGGACACGGCAGCCGCAAAGGGGACAGTATCTTCAGCAGCATACAGAGTGCTCACGTACTTGCTCATTGCCACAGCTAGGGTCCATTTGTTCCGAGTTAGGACTCGGACAATCAAAAACGAGTGGTAAACACCCAGCGCGTTCAACAGCGCGGACGTGATGATGCCTGACCAGGCGATCGGCGCGACCACCGACCAGAACACCCTGAAAGGGCTGGCGCCATCGATCATCGCTGATTCGTCGATATCTCTCGGGATCTCCAGAAAAAAGCCTCGTAACATCCATATCGAGAATGGCTGGTGAAGTCCCACCATGACTGCGATTAACAGGATATATGAGTCCTGCAAGCCTAGCATGGAAGAGAGCTGATAATAGGGCATGGCGAAGGCCATTGCGGGCAGGGAGCCAAGGGCAAGCGCCACTATGAGGATAACCGCTCCGCCGATCCGCTGATAGCGCGCTATCGCATAACCTGCGGCGGCACTAAAGCAGACAGAAATGGTAACCGAGCACACGGTCACGATCAACGTGTTCACAAAAAAATCGTACCAATCGGCGGTGTTCGCGTAGCGCGGAATCGCCCAGAGGATCACGGAAAAACCAACCACTACCAGCCCTATGACTGCTAGCTTCGAAACGCCCCGACGATTCAATAGCACGGCAAGGAGAATGAGCGCCAGGCTTGCCGCCCCGGCACCAAGTAGCAACACGGGCAGATTCTCTGGAACCTCCCTGAACCACAATTTCGCATAGGATTCTAGCGTTGGTTTGAAGATGAACACCGGGATCAGGGAATTCGCCTGCCGTACGTTCTTCAAGGATTGGAGCACAGCCCACAACAAGGGGAAGCTCATAGTGACAGTATACATCGATAGGGCGAGATAGATGAAAAAACGGGCAACACGGTTCCTGATGGGAAGCATATCACCTCTCCTCAGTCTGACTGACCCATGTGCGGTGCAGGAATGGAAAGAGCAGCACCATCGACCCCATCACACTCAGGAGGGCCATGGCGTTGGCTTTGCCTAACTGGTCGAACTGCGTCGCGGTCCTCCAGTTATAAGCCATGATCGTATCTGCGTGGTACACGGGGTTCATCCCGGTGATAACAAAAATCGGATCGAACATACCAAATAGTGCCCCCAACACGATCATGGCGACCAACATCAGGAGTGGCGCGAGGTGAGGGAGTGTAATATAACGGAGCTGTTTCAACCTCCCGGCACCGTCGATCGCTGCGGCGTCCAGGAGTTCCTCCGGCAACGACTGCAAGCCTGCGAAAAAAACGAGAGTGGGAAACGGTGTATCACGCCATATCTGATACAAAATGATAAGACTTTTGATAGTGAATTTGTCGATGATCAAGCGCTTGCCTGTGACAAGCTGGATAAGCCAGCTACCTAGGCCTCCCGGGAAGAACATCCCTTTGAACATATAGGATGCTACTACGGGGACGCTGACGTAGGTTGTCAGAGCTAACGCTAGGAAGATGCCCCGATGTCGCTTCGAGACTTGGTCCAGCAGCAGTGCTATGACGAATCCAAGGAACATCTCTGTCGGGGTCACGATGGCCATGATCAACAATGTCCATCCAACAGCCTGCCAGAAGCTGGGATCCGCCATGATCTCAGCGTAGTTCCGGAGCCCGACGAAGACCCGCGCGTCCATCGTCCAGTATCCAAACGATTGGAATGATAGCCAGGCCGCGACGACCAACGGAACGATCGTGAACGTGACCAGAGAGATCATGCTTGGAGCAATAAAGGTAAGGAAATGCCTTCGCTTCATGTCCCGAGCTCCCATTACAAGATGTAAGATGCAGGTCACTCCCGGTCCAGGAGAGAGTGACCTGCTTGCCACCAAGTCGCTATTTGAGGTACCCCTTGTCCGTCGCCTCGGAGATGTACTGCTCCTCAGCCTTCTGCAACGCCTCCTTGGGTGTCAACTCACCGCTTCCAACGAATGGGAGGTAGTTGCCGAGAGCGGCGTCCAATATAGGATAAGCGATGCTCTTGGGTACTGGCCCCACCCCCTTTTCGAGCGTCTCAAGGGCTGCAGTCGCGAGGGGATTCTCGCTAGACAGGAGAGCTGAAGTGCGGGGCACTAGGCCGGCTTTGGCTGCCTCCGCTTGGTGATCGGCCCGCGCTGCTTCCATTATCAATTGGAAAACAAGGTCCGCGTCACCCTCGAAACTGGCGGGTATGGCCCAGAAGTCGTTCCAAGAAGAGCCGGCCAACTTGCCACCTGCCTCTACGGAAGCCGCAGGCGCGAACGCGATCTTGTCCCACATGTCGCTCTTCTCCGGGTCGATCAGAGCAGCACCCTCAGATGCCCAAGTGTGTATGAAGCCGATGGTCCCATTCCCCATCCCGGCCCCCATCCCGTTGGAGCCAAGAGCCATGCCCTCTACACCCATACAGGCGTCGGCAACCTCCTTTATCTTGGTCAGGGCGGCCACGCCCTCCGGGCTATTGAAGGCCGGTTCAAAGGTACCCTCGACGAAGACGTTCCCACCTAGCGAGGCAAGCGCTTCGTAGAACGCGATGGACCAGGCCCAGCCTGCGCTCAAGTCCATGGCGAACGGCACGGTGAGGCCTGGCTCCTGCTTGAGCACCCCACACGCCGAGATAATCTCGTCATAGGTTGTTGGAACCTTGAGGTTGTACTTCTTGAACAGGTCTGACCGATACATGAGCATGATAACGTTTGCGGTCATCGGGATCCCGTAGATTGTTCCGTCGAAGGTAGCGGCTTCCCAGTGAACCGGTGCAATGTCGTCAAGCTGGTACTTTTCCCAATACTTCTCGACCAGATCGTCGAGCGGCATCAGCCATCCCTTCCAGACATTTTGCTGGATCGAGGAGTTTGACTGCATCACGATCGCGAATGGCGACGCACCGCCTGAACCGAACGCCAACGACATCTGTTCAATGGCACTAGCATTGTCCATCTCGCGGACGTAGACCTTGATGTTTTTAACTGCATTGCACTTATCCAGGGCCGTGGTGTAAGGCGCCATCACGGGCATCGGCCAGCCAAGGTAAGTGAATTCCACGGGCTTGGCCGGGGGTTCGATAGCGCAGTCAGGGACGGCCACCTGCTCCACTTCCTTCTCGACTTCGATGGCCTGGGTGCTCGCCTGAGGTTCCGGTGTCGTACCACACGCACCCAGCACGACGCTCAAAATCACAATCACGAGTAACAGCCTGACCCTTTTCATTTCTCCCTCCTTACTTTCTCATCTCAATGCGGTTGATACTTTACAGAACATTCGTTGCCATACAATAATCGCGTTGGCACATCACCTCCTCTCGCTTGGCGTCGGAGTATGTACGTCGTGGGTTGAGGCGACGTGGTCGACGCGGGTGGGAAATCGAGCGCCGGCAGCGTCGCAACATGGAAGGGCTCTGGGGTGGTTGGAAAGTCGTCCATGGCATGTTTCAGGTTTCATGGCATCCTCAGAAGACGAAC
>JACIVP010000024.1 GCA_014361455.1 Candidatus Methanosuratincola sp. | reverse complement strand
TCATCGGATTTTTCCATTTGGTCACTCCTGTGGTCGTGACGGGACATCTGCTCTTACCGCAGAAATACATGAACAACCGAGACCCTGCCCATCGCGCTCTTCCTGAACATGTCAACGGGCGACCTCGATCTTGCCATAGCCGCGTCTGTCATCCTGATAATCATATCGGTGATCTCGTTTGCGGTCTTCGAACACTACAGCGGTGGACGGGGGTTGTTCTAGGTGCTCAGGATCACGGGGCTCACCAAACGTCTTGGGGACTTTGTCCTCGACGGTGTGGACCTGACAGTTGCCGACGGAGAATACTTCATCATCCTTGGGCCTACCGGCGCAGGAAAGACCATACTCCTCGAGACGCTGGCGGGGATATACACAGCGGACGACGGAACGATAGCGCTGGATGGCCGTGACATCACCCGCACCGACCCGAAAGATCGGGGGATTGGCATGGTTTACCAGGATTATATGCTCTTTCCCCACCTTACCGTCGGGGAGAATATCGGGTTTGGTCTCCGGCAGCGGAAGGTCGATCCCGCCCGTATAAGGGGGAAGGTGCAGGAGATCGCCGCCCTTCTCGGGATCGAGCATCTCATTTCCCGCGCTCCGGGGACGCTCTCAGGCGGGGAGCAGCAGCGGGCGGCGATCGCCCGTGCGCTCGTTCTCAGGCCTCACGTTCTCCTCCTGGATGAACCACTCTCGGCGCTCGATACCTCCACCCGGGACAGACTCCGGAGGGAACTGAGGTCGATCTGCCGGGCGACGAGAACAACGGTCATCCACATAACCCATCACTTTGAGGATATATTCGCCCTCGCCGACCGTGTGGCGGTGATGCAGGAGGGGAGGGTTGTCCAGGTCGGTACCCCCGATGAGGTATTCCGGAAACCTGCCACCGAATTTGTTGCCGCCTTCACCGGGATGGAGAACGTATATTGCGGGGTTTCAAAAGTTCTGAACGGCGAGGCGACGATCGATCTCGGCGGGATCACCGTCCGGACGGTCAGCGAGATCGAGGGTGAAGTCTGTGTCGGTATCCGGCCGGAGGAGGTGATCTTATCCCGTGAACCCTTTGAGTCAAGCGCCTCAAACACCTTCCCCGGCACGGTGACCGAGATCCAGAGAAACGGCACGTTTTCAAGGGTCTTCGTCGATGCAGGGGTTCCTTTCGTTGCCGTCCTGGCACCGCAGAGCGTCGAGCGTCTGCGACTGGCCGAGCGGGGACTGGTTCATGTCACATTCAAGGCCTCGGCTGTTCATGTATTTCTGCGGTAAGAGCAGATGTCCCGTCACGACCACAGGAGTGACCAAATGGAAAAATCCGATGAGATAACCGAAGAACTACCCTGTCGCGTGAGGAGCCATAGGAGGTATCCGCCGGGATTATGCCTGGCATCCCGGTGGACGGCGTCGAGATGCTATCACCTCCCATGCGGCCGTCCGTGATGAAGCCCCTGGTCAGGGTGCACAGGGTGAAAAAGCAGAGTGAAGGCGGGATGAGCCCGCCACACTTATAACTTCTTGAACCGGCTCTTTGGCGCGCCGCACCTGGGACATTTCCAGGTCTCGGGCAGGTCTTCAAAGGCTGTGCCGGGTTTAACACCGTGTTCAGGGTCGCCGAGAGCGGGGTTGTAGACGTAGCCGCACTGTGTGCACTTGTATGAATCCATCGCTTCATCACCTCACTCCCCGCCGACCGGCCGGACGGCAGGGTATAAGATCTCGTTTACTTCCGCATCAGGATAAGTGCTCCGGTCATGATAGTGGGAAGGGAAGTTCCTTTCCCGTGCAGCCGTCGAGGACGATCGAACGCTCACCGCGCTCTGATGCAAATCTGATCACGTAGACCGGGTAATAGATCGTCTCAAACTCGATGATCTCGGCCGTTGGTTCAAGCCCTTTCAGGATCGTCCGGAGCGACGACTCCGTGACTCTTGCCTCCAGGCTCTCACCCCGTAGAGGCTCCATAGGGAGGTTACAGGCTCCGGCCTGGAGGGATGAGAGTAGTGGGACGTCCTCTGCCAGCAGTGGTACGTAGACCGTGGTCTCGCCAACTGTCTTCACCTCTGTTATGAGTTTCGCATCCGAAAGGCTCTTTATCGCTTTCTTCACTGCGGCTGGCGGAAGATGGGTCTCGGCCTCGATCTCGACGAGCGTCGAGCCTCCGTTTGCAAGCCCGGTAACAACCCTGACTGCGGCCTCATCGAGCCCCAGGAGTTCTGAGAACCCTCGCCTGACCTTCAATCCGCGGTCAATCTCGACGATGCAGCCGGTGTAGCCATCGATGACAAAAGACGCTGTCTTTGTGGTCTTCCGCAGAAGTCCACCGATGTAGCGGACATTTACCAGATGTAGCGGCCGGTAGACCTGCTCCGCCGAGACTATCCTTTCTTCGGGTTCCAGAATCCTGAATCGGCGTTTCCTTTTCTCCCTGGCGATATCGAGCGCCTCCTCCCGAATCAGCACAGGTATAACCGCGTTCCTGGCGATGGGGTGCTCCACTACCGGTGGCACCGCTGGCTCCTGCCGCGGGTTGCCGCCACAGGGCTCGGCTCTGGGCCGTTCTCCCGGCCGAAGCGGCTGCGCCGGCATCAGTCTTGGCGTCTGCCCTCCGTGCCTGCAGATCCGATCCCGAAATCGCATCTTCACCTTTCTGTGAGAGATCCCGCCCATCACAAAAAACTCTCCTGGCTCGAGTTCTGCGAGTTCTGCGACCTCCCTGTGGGACGAGAAGAAGAGGCTGACCGCTTTCAGATCGTTTTCTATCGAGAGTTTCCCGATGATCTGGTTGTTGCACTGGGAAAGGACGTTTTTTGTCACGAGCGACGGTCGCTGGGTTGCGACCAGCAACCCGAGCCCCCTCTTCCTCCCACGGCGGGAGATCTCCTCGATCTGCTTTATGGCATCCCCTGACTGCGGGATGAATTTGTCTGCTTCCTCCAGGATCAGAAGGAACGGTTTCCTCAGCGTGCTCTCCAGGTCGTAGAGAACCTCCGCGAGTCTGGCCACGTTCTCTCGCATATCGCTCTCCGAGACATCGAAGATCACCGCAGTTCTGGAACAGATCGCCTGCTGCATAACGTCCCGGAGGTTCGCCCGCTCGATATCCACGTCACAACCCTCGCCCGAACCGATCCGGATGATGGAGAACCGTTCCGCAAGCGAGGAGTACTCCCCCTCCGTGTCTACGAGGCAGAACCCGATCCTCGCCTGCAGGAGCTGTTCGCAGATCACCGCAATGCCCCAGCTCTTCCCGGCACCAGACTGCGCTATGATGCACGTCCTGCCAGTGACGAGTTCCTGGGCGTCGACGGCGACGTCACGGTCGCCGTCATTACCGATCACCAGCTCCATCCGTTCAAAGAACTAACAGGGTGGCCGGTGCTTTAACGCTTCCTCTTCGGATCAGGGGGTCGGTTCAGGCAAATTTGAGGAACTTCTTTCAAGTTCTGTTCCTGGAGAGCGAGAGAAAGACCCCGAAGACCGATAGGGCCGTAAACGCCAGGAAGATCAGCCGCAGACTTGCCAGGAACTCCGGAAACACTTCCGGAGTGACCGTCGTCGACCCCATGAGAACCGCAAAGACAACCAGGACGGCCCCCATGCTCAGCATCATCCCGAGCGAACGCATCGTCGCCACCATCGCTGATGCGCTCCCGTAGAACTGCTTCTCCACGCTCCCCATGATAGCGGTGGTGTTGGGGGAAGAGAACAACCCGACCCCGGTCCCCACCAGGAACAGGAGGACGAGGACGGCTGTGATCTGTGTCGTCTCGCTGAGCAGCGAGAGCCCGAAGAGCCCAACGGCAGCAACCGCCATCCCAGCTGAGGCCATAAGCCCTGGCTCCACCCGGTCGGCCAGTCGTCCTGCTACAGGGGCGACGAAGACCTGGACGATTGGTTGTATCAGGAGGAGCATGCCTGCGGCGGCGGGTTCGTAGCCCCGGATATACTGGAGGTAAAGGGAGAGGAGGAACGCGACCGCATACGTTGCGCTGTAGTTGATCAGGGCGGCAGTGTTCGAGGCTGCAAAGACCCGGTTCTTCTGGAGCAGCGAGACCGGCAAAAGGGGATCCGGCCGGTGCTGCTCCACCCGGAAGAAGACCACGCCGAGCACCAGCGATACCGTAAGGAGCACCAGACCGGCGGGGGTGGTGATCCAGGCCAGGCCCAGGAAGAGGCAGAGGATCAGGGTGGAGGAGAGGATCAACCCCGGGACGTCAAAGTGTTTCTGCTGCCGTTCGTTCAAGAAAGCCGGGAACCACCTTGCATAGAAGACGACCGGGACTGCAAGGAGGGCGGTCACGATGAAGATGCTCCGCCACCCAAAGAACTGGGTCAGGACTCCGCCGAGGAACGGCCCGAAAGAGAGCCCGGCGTATACAGCGGTGGTGTTGATCCCGATCGCGTATCCCCGTCTGCCTGGCGGGAAGAGGCTTGATATCAGGGCCACGCTGGTCGCGTTGATCATCGCCCCGCCCATCCCCTGCACGAACCGGAAGAGGAGGAGCAGGTTCATCGAGGACGTGAATATGGAGAGGATTGACCCGACGGCGTAGACGACGATCCCGATCAGAAATATACTGACCCTCCCTCGTGAGTCGCCGAGTTTTCCCGCCGGAAGGAGGAATATGACCGATGCAAGGAGATAGGCGCTGGAGACCCAGGCCAGCGTGGCTGCATCGGCAGAGAACTCGGTGCCGATTACGGGCAGGGCGAGGTTGATCGCGGAGGCCGTGAAGGGGTTTATGAACGAGGCGACTGTGACCAGTGCAAGGATGACCCCCTGTGAATAAGTTCGTTCTCCCCCCTCTTTCACGTCTATCCTCTATGCCTCAAGGCT
Organism: Candidatus Methanosuratincola sp.; assembly: GCA_014361455.1. Lineage (GTDB taxonomy): Archaea > Thermoproteota > Methanomethylicia > Methanomethylicales > Methanomethylicaceae > Methanosuratincola > Methanosuratincola mesotaenarum. The sequence goes on along the minus strand of JACIVP010000024.1, from coordinate 5,445 downwards.
ATGTGCGGTAATAACGTTCGCGCTGAGTGCAGATAAGGGCATTGCCAGTCTTCGGTGGACTACTTTTAGGATCACGACAAGATAGATGAACATGCGCGCCCCACCCCCGGCGAACCAGCGGGATCTCCGCTGGACCTCAATCCGGCTCATCATGCTGCTAGGTGTGGCAAGCCTGTTCGGGAGCCTGATATCTAACGGCGCCAGGAGCGTTACCGGTCCCTATCTTCTCCTGCTCGGGGGAGCGCAACTGTTGTCGGGCTGGTTGCCGGGGCCGGCGAGTTTATCGGCTACGCCCTGCGGGCGGCCACAGGTGCCTACCCTGGCCGTAACCACCGATACTGGAAGGTAGCGATTGCCGGGTACTGTATGCTGGCCGCCATCCCTCTTCTTGCGTTCGCCGGTAACCGGGAGATGGCGGCAGCCCTCATTATAGTCAAGCGGATCGGGAAGGCCATCAGGACACCAGCGCGTGACACGATCCTCTCCTATGCGACTATGGCCGTCGGGAGGGGGTGGGGGTTCGGAGATCATAAAGCGCTCGATCAGGTCGGTGCGGTCGCGGGCCCCCCGGTCATCTTAGCCGCTTTGGTAGTCACCGGCGGTTATATGGATGGATTCCTGGTTCTGGCCATACCTCTCATAGGCGTCGCGGTTGCTCTCTTCCTGGCCTGGTCGGCGGTCCCGTCACCACGGTTCCTGGAAGTGGCGGAAAAGCGGGGAGACTACACCCCTTCGATCCTGCCCTATGCCACCTTCATATTCCCGGGAATGGCCGGGTTTGCCACTTTCCCGCTCGTGTCATTCCACCTTAAAGCCCAGGCGATCGTCTCCGACGCCGCTATCCCACTATTCTATGCGGGTGCTATGGTGGTCTCTGTTTTTGTGGCGCTGCTATTCGGTCGGGTCTTCGATCGTCTCGGTAGCCATATTCTTCTTGCAATCCCCATCATCTGCCTTGCAACGGATCTTCTCGCTTTCTCGGCCGATCCGCGTATAGTGGTTGCCGGATCGTTCGTCTGGGGGGCCGGGATCGGGATCTTCGAGCCCGTTCTACGGGCTTCGATCGCAGAGTCCACGAGCCTTGAGTGGAGGGGGAGGTCTACGGCACTATAACTGCGGTCTACGGGACGGCGTGGTTTGTTGGGAGCGCCTTGATGGGTGTTCTCTACGATCTGTCGTTCGGGCACATCGTCACCTATGTTGTTCTGGTCGAGGCCGCGGCGCTGGTGGCCTACCTCTGGTTGTACCGCTCAAGGATCCCGATCAGGCCGGGGAAGGGGGGATATCGTCTCGTAATTCTTGGGGCTTTACTGATGGAGTGCACCGCCGATTGCGCCACCGATCAGGGAGAGGATGCCCTGGTATATGAAAGATATCAGGACGATTAGGAACGACGTTCCGAGACCCGCGATGAACCCGAACACCCCGAAGAGAACCGTGCCCCCGATCAATATAAGCAGCGATATGACGATGGCGCCAAGAAGCCCTGCAACTAACCCGGCTTTTGCCCCGTTCCAGATCCCGCCACGCACCAACCACCCGGCGACGAATCCGCCAGCTAGCGTCCCGAGGACGGGCAAGAGGAACCCTAGAAGAACCCCGACGAGCCACCCGACGATGACTCCTGTCCAGAAGTTATCTGCCATCTCTTTTTACTCACCGCTGAGTGTTCGAGAGAGAGGTATATATCTCTTGAGGCGGATTCAGGATCGTGGGGTCAAGTGTTCCCTGATTTTCAGTCTGGGGGTAACTGCCTTACCCCCTACAGGAGGGCGCCGGTGGGATGGAAACCTTCTCTGTCTCAGACGACCCGGTTCGGCAGGTTTCAACCGCTGAAATGGTCGTCTTCACAGATTGTAAACCCTGGAAGAGTAACCTTCAGGGTGGAGACAGACTAAACCAGTCGTTGGCTTCTGGTCCGTGGAGGAAAGATACGCTACAAACGCGGTGTCCTGACTTCGCCGTATAACGTTATTCCGCCCGTGACTGTAAAACCACAATTGTTATCTACGAGAGGGGTGATCGAGACTTGAGGGTTGTTCACCCGGTAACAGGGAGGTGTTTCAAACGAGGATCAAACGTTATAAACCCCCGATCTCGGCGACCGCAAAGCCTTTCAGGGTTGTGCGGCGTTTGCGGTCCAACCCTACCTACACCCCGCTCATGACGGGTCCGTTTGTGAACGCTGCCGTGCTTGCTGCCCTCTCGGCTACATCGGCCATGTCGGGGTTGACGTTGGGTATCTGCATGCGCCTTGTGGGGCTTTGAGGGCGCCTGTTCATCTGTATAACCTTTTTTGAGGGTTACAGCCCTGGTCAGGCTGGTTGTGTGGCAATCAGCGCCTGCTCATTGACTCTTTGCAGAGTTCTTCCACATCATAACAGGATGGTCTTTACCTTTTCCCGGGGAGCGAAGGGTTGTGCACCCGACAACCTTGACTGGGTTGTCGCTGGCACGGGGTTTGACTCATTTCCTTCAGGGGTAAAAGGGATATCATGCTACTGCGTAGAGATAATGCTTACGCAAGATCAGGCGGTGACCGATGGAAGGGGCCGATATAATCGAGGTGGTGGGCCTTGAACATACGTTTGGTGAGGTAGAGGCGGTGCGGGGGATCAGTTTCACGGTCAAAGAAGGCGAGATATTCTCCTTTCTCGGTCCAAACGGTGCGGGAAAGAGTACCACTATCAACATACTTATAACCCTTCTCCCACTTCAGAGGGGGAGGGTGCGGGTTGCCGGTCACGACGTCGCCAGGGAACCCCGGAAGGTCAGGGAGGTTATCGGTATAGTTTTCCAGGACGAGGTGCTCGACCGCGACCTCACCGTCTGGGAGACGATGGAGTTTCACGGCCGCCTCTATGGTATCCCCCGCGACGAACGGCGCAGGCGGATTGATGACCTTCTTGTGGTCGTGGAACTCGACGCCAGACGGAATGAGCGGACAAAGAACCTCTCCGGCGGCATGAAACGTCGTCTTCAGATCGCCCGCGGGCTCCTGACCCGGCCGGAGGTGCTCTTCCTGGACGAACCAACTCTGGGGCTCGATCCCCAGACACGGATGAGGATATGGGACTACATAAGGCAGGTAAATCAGGCAGGAACGACGATATTCCTGACAACCCACTACATGGAGGAGGCCGATATGCTCTCCGACAGGATCAGCATCATCGACCATGGCAGGATTGTCGTCTCCGGCACCCCGGATGAACTGAAGAACACCCTGGGGGAGGACGTCGTTTATCTTGAGACAGAGGATGATGAGAGGGCCCGTGAGTTTCTTCTGGGGGTGGAGGACGTCCGATCGGTCACCAGGTCACCCCGTGGTCTCTCGGTTGCGATCTCGGTCGATGGCGGTCACGCTCTCCCCCGGATCATCGATCGGCTGCGTGGGGTCGGGATCGAGATAGTGAGCGTGAACCTGAAAAAACCGACTATGGACGATGTCTTTGTTCACTATACCGGCAGGGAACTGCGCGACGGGAGAGGGTGAGCGGATATGGCGTGGGAGTTTCTTACCGTCTACTGGCGGGAGATGATCAGGTTTGTCCGGTTCAGGACGCAGCTCTTCTCATCACTCCTGCAACCAGCTCTCTGGATGGCTTTCTTCGGGATCGCGATGTCCTCAAACCTCGACCGGTTCGCATCCTCCATACCTGTCCCGGCGGGGGTTATCCAGGTCGATTACCTCACCTTCATGGCCGCCGGGGTGATCGCGATGACCACTCTCTTTACGAGCCTCTACGGGGGGATGAGCCTCCTGTTCGATAAGAACTGGGGGCTAATGCGGGAGATGCTCGCAAGCCCCATGCCAAGGACACACATCATGCTCGGAGTCAGCCTCTCGGGGATGACGAAGTCGTTCATCCAGGCGGGTATTATCATGGTCTTCGGGCTCCTCCTCGGGGTTCGTTTCTTCCCCGGGTTTTCGGCCCCCCGGATAGCCCTCTCGGTAATTGGTGTGTTTGTGTTCCTGGGTGCGTTCTCGCTTGGTTTTCTCCTCCTCTCCTCCAACATCTCGATGCGGCTTGAAAGCCCCGAGGGTATGCAGGGGATCATGACTCTCCTCTCACTGCCGCTCTTCTTCGTCTCAAACGCCCTCTACCCCATCCAGGCGTTCCCGCCGTTTTTGCAGGTTCTCTCGACCTATAACCCGCTTACCCATCTCGTTACCGGGATCCGCTACTTTGCTCTTGGAAACGATTTCTTCGCTGTCGGCGCTCATTACACCATCACAACAGCAGAGGTCCTCACCTCTTTTGCGTACCTGACAGTCTTTGCGGCTGTGATGTACCTCCTTGCCCGGAGGGCGTTTGAGAGGGCGGTTGTGGCGTGAGAGTAACTCGCTCACCCCCCGGCGGATCAGCACCCCCATCATGGTCGTGGTGTAGCAGTGTTTAAGTATGGATCCGACCAAACCCCAGTTGATGACAGCCTTGCAGACATATCGTTGCTCGATATGCGGCCATATCTACGATCCGAAGGTCGGGGATGTGGATGCACCGCCGGGAACCGCGTTTGAAGACCTCCCTGATGACTGGCACTGTCCTGTCTGTCTTGCCGAGAAGAGCAAGTTCAGCGTATTTTCGTCGCCTCTCGGGCGACTCGGGCTCTGAGCGGTCAGGCCGCTTGCACACCATCCATTGCCTGGTGGGCAGGAGCGTGTTGCCTACAGGCGGATCCGCCCGAGCAGGCCGACCCGTGGTTTCTCCACCTGCACTCTTTTTTCAGGAGGATTGTATAAAGCCAAACTCATTTTGGGCGAAAATTATCCCTGCCGAGCGTCTTACCAGGTATACATGCAAGAGGTGACCATGAAACTGAAAGACATGGGTATCAACAGATCATCTGCATTAACACCCACCCCTCTCTGAATCTCACTTTGCGAAACCTTACCCTCACCTACCCCGGGCATTGCGGCAGATATTCTGCTCCCGGAGCACCACGGTTCAGCAACTCCACATAAAGCAAAGGATCCCTTTCTACACCTCGGGGGCGGGGGCAGAAACAGGATCTCGGTGATGGGGTTGTGTTGACACAGGAGAACCTCCAGGGCAGTTTATCGATGGAAAATCACCCCCTGTCTCCTGTCTTGATGTGTTACCGGGACACTCTATTTTCGGGCAGGGAGGTGAACACCCCCACCACCCGGCTGCTCACGCGGCCTCCTCCCCGCCACCTACGAGGGGGGCGGGCAGTGATCGGCGATAGACCCGGATGGCCGTGCCAGATAGGTTTTCACTGTGATACTGTGGATGCACTCCCGGACACCGTATCCATGGAGAATCGCCCCTCCGGGATGGGCTGACGGGGAGGGGGCGGAACGCCCCAGCCCATGTCTCCTGCATCTTAGGTCGAACAGTATTCGCTGACCACCACCACCCGGCAAGGCCGTGCATGGGTCTTCTCTCCAGAGTCTCTCCCGTCTTTCTGGCAATTGCCCGC
>JACIVP010000023.1 GCA_014361455.1 Candidatus Methanosuratincola sp. | reverse complement strand
GAAGAGGAAGGTCGAGCTGCTAAGGAACTACTTCTTGGACATACTCGTGAAGGATGCGGCGAGGAGGTTCAGGGTGGAGAAGCTGGGCAAGTTCGAGCAACTCGCAAGGAACTACGTCAGCAACATCTCCTCGATACAGTCGTTCAACAGGCTCAAGAGAGAGCTGGGCATCAGCCTTGACACCGTCGAGAGGTACTCTGGCTACCTCGCGACTGCCGGTCTCTTCACATTCCTAGAGAAGTTCAGCTTCTCGGTGACGGAGCAGGCAAGGGGGATGAAGAAGGTCTATGCCGCTGACACCGGATTCTACACCTCCTCAGGGTTCAGGTTCATGGACAACATGTGGAGGGTGATGGAAAACGCCGTTGCGGTCAACCTCTTTGCGGAGGCCGCGGGCGCAACGGACCTTGAGGTCTACTACTACCGGACCGAGAGCTACGAGGTCGACTTCGTGGTCAAGAAGGGTGCGCGAGTCGAGAGGCTTGTGCAGGTGACCTATGCCTCGACCAGGGAGGAGGTCGGGAAGAGGGAGGTGCGGTCGATTGCGAGGGCGGCGGAGGAGGTGCAGTGCGGCAGGCTCGAGGTCGTCACATGGGACTACGAGGGGACGGAGAGAGTGGAGGGGGGGAGCGGGAGGGAGGTAAGGTTCGTGCCCCTGTGGAGGTGGCTCCTTGGGCTCTGAGGCCCACGGTGGCTGCCATTGCCGCTGCCGCGGACTGCTGGGCTATTGGGCGCACGATGTTGAAGGCGTATGATGAAAGACAAGGCAACAGAACAAGTCGCCACCTGGCAATGGACCGGCGCCTGCCGCCTATGTCGTAAATACGGAGGCGCGCTCGTTGCCTTATCAAGCGCAATGCAATGCAATGCACCTGCGGCGGCGCGCATTCCAGCCACCCGAATGATGCGCTTGCTTTCATTTCCATATGTATACGTTAAAAATGGCAGATTATTCCGAATATATGCGGTAAAAATATAGGATTGGCTGCGCAATTGGCAAGCATGAGGCAAGACGAGATTATCGAGATCCTTAATGACTGGAATTTCTGGAAAAAGGAGCTGGATACAGGGAAGAAGAGGACGCACTATATCGCCAGGGCAGAGGCATATATGGGGTCCAACATGGTGCTTACCATTACCGGCGCAAGGCGGTCCGGCAAGTCGTATATCATGAGGCAGCTGGCGCGCAGGGTTGCGGAGAGGGACGGGGCGCGCAACACGCTGATAGTCAACCTTGAGGACAGCAGGTTTGCAGAGCTGGACCTGCCCCTGCTCGATGCCATCTTTGAGGCATATCTGGAGAACCTCAAGCCGGACATGGTGCCGTCCGTGTTCATAGACGAAGCCCAGAGGGTCAGCGGCTGGGAGAGGTGGGTCAGGACGGCGCACGAGCTGCGCAGAGCGAAGATAGCGGTCTCTGGCTCCACTGCCAGCATCATTGGAAGGGACCTGGCAACCCTGATGACTGGGAGGCACCTGGACCTGACGGTCTTCCCGCTCTCCTTCGCGGAGTTCCTTAGGTTCAAGGGGATCGAGGTGGAAGACCGCGTCGACTTTGCCAGCAGGAGGGTCGAGATCAGGGGGATGCTCAAGGAGTATCTCGAGTACGGCGGCTTCCCGGAGGTCGTGTTGAGCAAGCCGGAGGTCAAGAAGGAGATCCTGAGGGGCTACTTCGAGGACATGACGGAGAAGGACATCATCATCAGGCACAGGGTAAGGAATGTCGCCGCCCTGAGGGCGCTCGCCAGATTCTACATGACGAACGTATCGTCGCCGATGACCTCGAACTCCCTTGAGAAGTTCCTCAAGGCAGATGCCGGCACCATCGATAGGTTCTCGTCGTATCTCGAGGACGCGTTCGTGGTCTTCTTTGTCAGGAGGTTCGCGCATAGCGTCAAGCCGCAGGAGAAGTCACCTAAGAAGGTCTATGCCATCGACACGGGGCTCTGCAACGCGGTGGGCTTCAGGACGGGTGAGAACCGCGGAAAGCTCATCGAGAATGCGGTCGCCGTCGAGCTGAGGAGGAGGGTGGCTGAGAACCCGTCCTGTGGAATGTACTACTGGAAGGGCACGGATGGCAAGGAGGTGGATTTTGTGATAGCGGAAGGGGCAAGCGCATCCCAGGCTATCCAGGTATGCTGGGACATCTCCTCCCCTGAGGCGAAGAGGCGCGAGGTGAGGGCGCTGATCAGATGCATGAACGAGCTTAGTCTGAAGGAGGGCACGGTGATAACGGAGGATTATGAGGGGGAGGAGGATGTTGATGGAAAGAGGATCGTGTACAGAGCCGTTGGCAAGTGGCTCCTGGGGCTTTGAAGCGGCTCGGTTGTTGCCGCGGCAGGTTGGGCTAAAGCGCCGGCGGCTCACCTTAATCCGGTTGCATGGCACCAAAGGACCGGGATGATGCTCATCAGGACGAGGGCCGGCGACGTGGCGGATGTGAACCCGCCGTTCCTGCAGGCGTGGACCGGGACCTAGGGACGCTTGGTTCGCTGCAGCAGAAAAAAGGTTTGCGGGACCGGGGGCGTGAGGGCATTAACTCTGACGCGCCAAGGCAGCTTCTGGTCCGACATGGACGGGGGAGGCGGCGGAGCAGTTCCACGGGAGCTTGCTGGCAGAGATGGTCTGGGACCTGCTCAGGGTCTATTCCAGTGCGGGGCGTTGATTGCGCTCCTGGCGGCGGTCCGGCCAAGCCAGCTTGAATACGTGCAGTGCATAACTATGAATGGTGTACAAATCTTTTTTTTTGGGATATGTTGCGCGACAGATAGGCGATCAATAACAAGTATACGGGCAGTTATTTGGTAGTGTATGCGGGGCCATAGGAGAGCAGATCCCTGATTCGATTCTGAGCGTGGATGATTACTTCATAATCCACGACATGTTAAGGAATGTCAATTCATCTAGGTTGGATTTGTATCTCGAAACACTTGGCGGGGATGGCATAGCAGTAGAAGAGATTGTCAGGTTTTTATGCAAGTTTATGAAAATTAACTTCATCGTTTCTGGAACGGCAAAGAGTGCTGGAACGTTACTAGTGCTCAGGTAATGAAATAATGATGACTGAAAGTGGAAGCTTAGGACCGATCGACGCTGTTCCACCATGCCTTGTCAATCTGCCTTAAGATTCCACGCTGGCGCTTGGGGAACTCTCCGGCGGCGTAGAACTCGGATTCTGCGCACGCAACGTTCCCGTTTGTGAAGTAGAAGTCGTTCCGCGCGAGCACATCCTTCCTTATGCCGAGGATTGCGATCTTGTTGATCGGCTTTTCGATCTTGACGCGGTACATCATCGGGTTCCTTGGCTGGAAGTAGACGTTGGCGTAGTCCCAGATGGGCTTGCCGTTAGGGAGCTGCTTACCTGCCCGGTTGCGGACGATGTCCTCGTCGTAGATCTGGGCGTATTTGATGCCCCTCAGCTCTATCTCACTGTGGGAGAGTATGCCGTGCTCCAGTATTGAGGGCAGGTTATCGATGTGCGTGATGTAATAGAGCTGCCGGATCTCCTTCCACTTTGCCATGGCACTCGCAGTCATACAAGTATCAAATCAGCTGACACATATTTAGAGCATTCTTCCAAAAGGGAGGCGGCAATGGCTCATCCTTTCACAAACCTGCGAGGGGGAGGGAGCCTAAGGGAATGCGGACTAAAGACTTTCGGGTGCCACGGGTCCCCTCGGACTCACATCATGATCCCGGAGGGACGAGGACCCGGGCCGCCTGTTGCCAAGGCCAAAGAGTGGCGTCCCTGCACGCGTACCGGACGGAGGCTAGTGCCCGTAGAGGACCTCGAGGATGTACCTGGCGTAAGGGTATACCCTGTCGAGCTGATCCCTCGAGAGGAAGGCGGAGCCGATCTCGCCGAGGTCAGCCCTTGTGATGAGCCCGAGGCGGGCGTAGGCGAAGAGCGAGGCGGCGAGGATTATTGCGGTGCCCAGGACCCAGTGCAGTCCGGAGTAGATCATCACCACGGATAGGGCGGCGGGGATCCCGGCGAAGAGGGCGGAGGCGCCCCAGCCTACGGAGTAACGAATCCTGCCGGACATTAACAGGACCGCGACGAGGGAGGCGACGTACCCCGATATGTAAGAGAGGGCGGCGCCAGCGTCCCCCCATAGCGCGACGAGGGGGGCATAGAGGACTACGCGCGGGAGGTTCGACGCCAGTCCCAATAGAGTGACGTAGCGGTACTTGCCGTACGCGTAGATGAGGGAGTTAAAGCCTGAGGTGATGGGGGCGGCGAAGCAGCCGACGGCAAGGATCTGGAGGGCGAAGGAGGAGGCGACGTACGATGGCCCCATCATGGAGAGCGGGACATGGGGGTAGGCGATGACCACGCCGGCCAGTGGGGCTATTATGGCGAAGGAGAGGCGGACTGCCCTGGCGGAGGCGCGCTTCCGCCCGTCCTCCATGCCGCTCAGGACCGGGAACATGAGACCCAGCAGGGCGAGGGGGAGGCTGTATACGACCGACGCTATGGTGAAGGCGATGTAGTACGTGCCCGCGTCAGTCGAGCCGGAGATTGCGTATATGCCTAGGACACCCAGCCACGATCCTGCCGTGGCGACGAGCGACGGTATGTAGGCGGGGATGCCCTGCAGTACCGATTCCTTGGCCTGCTGCAAGGAGGGCCTCGCTGCGGCGATTGAGCCCCGGAGCGACGCCGCTAGGATGGCGTGCTGGACGACGCCGGCGAGGACGTAGGCGAGCATCACGCCGACGAAGCCGGTGCCGAGGTAGAGGAGGAGCAGGCCAAGGACGAGGCGGAGCGAGGCTGAGAGTACAGAGGAGAGGGCGATCACGCCGGTCCGCAGGGTCGCGTTGTAGAGCGGGTTGGCGACCTGCGGGAAGGCGGAGAGCAGGATCAGGGATATGACGAAGGGGAGCTGGAGCTGTGTCACGCCGAAGAGCGGGCCGACCAGCAGCGTCGTGGCGGCAGCCGTGGCGTATAGCGCGAGGGACACCGCCAGCGAGGAGGAGAACCACGAGCTCAGCAGGCGCCTGCTGTCGGGATGAGCGAGCGCCTTACCGAAGAGGCGGGTCGCGCCGGACGAAATGCCGAGGCTGGCGAGGCTGGATATGAGGGAGACGACGCCGACTATGGCGGAGGACTCGCCGATGGTAGAGGGTGGAACGAACCATGATGCGGCGAGCCAGTAGACGTAGCCCAATAGATTGGACGCTATGCCGGAGACGTAGAGCCAGAAGCTACCCCTGATGACGCGGTTGAGGCTCACCTGCCATCCACCCCAGAAAACAGGGATTGCTATCGCATTGGCTGCTAATTGCTTTTGTGCTCTGCTCGACGCCTGATGGGGGTTTTCATGGCGGACGTGAAGGCGTAGGGCAGGCACGCACGCCCGATTGCAATACAATATAAGCCGGTGGTCAACGCTTATCAGGAATGGAACCCAGCCAGCAGAGGAGCCAGATCAAGCCGGGGATGCGCGTCAGGGTCGTGCTGAAGCAGGACCAGAGGAGCGGCGCGCTGACCGTAGGCATCGTGAAGGAGGTCCTGACCAACAGCCCCACCCACCCCCACGGGATCAAGGTGCGGCTGATGGACGGCAGGGTCGGCAGGGTGCATACCATAGTGAAATAAATGGCTCCAGCGCTCTCCGGATAGAAGTTGCATGGATAGGGGCTTGAACCGCCCCGTTGTTATCGGCTTCCGGACCCACCTTGTGCCGCCGCAGAAGGGCGTGAAGAGAGCCGGACCGCCTGTTGCCATCAAGGTCGAACAGGGATCCACGACGGACCCTCAGGCTACGCCATGTTACGCCATACCATTTGCGGAGAGGAGCCCGGAAGAGGGGAGCGCTAAGAGCTTCTTATCTTAATGAGGGGGATGCCGAGCCTGTCGAACTCCGGATCGCCGCCAGTTACGAGCCTCCCCTGGCAGAGCTTGGCGGTTGCAGCCGCGAAGGCGTCAGCCAAGGAGATGGCTGAACCGCTCTTGATCTGCGCAGCAACCCTCCACAGGCACTGCTTGCAGTCGACGCCGATCACCTCAACCCCAAAGGCGCGCAGGTTGCGGACCTTCTCGTCAGCCGCGGCAGGGCTCTTCCTGTGGAGTATGTAGTACAGCTCGGCGAGGTCGACTATGTTTATGCAGCCCTTGATCTTGCGCCCGGAGACGCTCTCGAGGAGGCGCATCACAACGTCCCCTCCGGCTTCCCCGAGGTAGTATGCCAGGAGCGCCTCAGTATTGAAGACCACGCATTCCAATCGGAGCACCTGCTAAAGGGATAGCTTCTTTTTATCCCTTTCAGTGTCGGGGGACCGGGCGCCCTCCACTACCTCCTTCGAGGTCTTGCCGGGGAAGAGGCTCGCGAGAGATCCGAAATCGGAGGCGGGTGATGGGGGAGGCTTGAAGAGCACGCCCTCCTCTGTCGCCAAGACGAGCACGCGGTCCTTGATCCCAAATTTGTCGCGGAGCGCCTTGGGGATGGTTGCCTGACCCTTCTTGGTGACGCGCGCAATAGTTGCCATTACTTCACACTCCAAGTATTACTCTACACTACAGTATTACTTAAATGTTGAGGGCGACTTTTGGCTGTGCTGCTGGCGTTTTCCATGAATCGGAGCGTCCAGCGCCATCTCATACTTTATTGAAGTCGGTTTTTGGATCCAAACCGTGTATGCAACCGCCCTTGTCGAAGGCATAATTGATCAATGAAGGATATCCAGATGTTGATCGCAGCTTATCCTGCAATGAAGGCAAATCCTTGCCAACAACAAAGAAAGACGGTTGGATGCGCAATATAATTGGGCAGGTCAATTGTCTCATTGTTGAGCCGTTTGAACTTTGAGACTACTTTATGTTCTAAAAAGCTAACGTTGATATCGAAAGAGTACGCTTCATACCTGATCGATGCTCTCGGTCCCGAAGGTCTACATCATTGACCTGGCGTGGTCAGCGCGTTCGCAATGCCAGGCGAGGGGAGCATTGGGAGGGGCATGGAGAAACGGTCTTCCTTGAGATACTCAGGAGAAAGGACCCCATAGGAGATCCGGTACTGGAGGTATTACCAAGAAACGGGGTCGACTTCGTGGTGAAGGAAGGGGCGGAGGTGAGGCAGCTGATCCAGGTCACGTACGCGTCAGAGGGGGTCGGGCGGCGGGAGGAGGGAGATGAGGACAATGACAAAGTCGGAGGGGCTCGGGTGTGATGAGCTGCTGACGATGACGTGGGACTGCGAGGGGGAGGTTATGAGAAATTGCCGGAAGTGAACTACCCCCAGCTTCCGCAGGGGGCTTCCTGCTTCAGTGACCGGGCTTGCCCAGCGACCACGGCCGAAGCCAGAACGCTGAGTAGAGGTCCCATCTCCACGGGCGTTAGTTTGGGCCATCCCAGCCCTACCAGCCCTCGCTCGAGAATGTTCAGGGCTGCGTTGTAGTCACGGTCAAGCTCACCGTGCTTGTATTCCTGTGATGTTCCCCTCGGGTTCACCTTCACCACCGTCCTACCAGCTCGTTCGGCCTTGTAGGACAGCATTTGGTGGAAGCGCCCCCAGGAGGCGCCGAGGATCCGTCCAGCAAGGTGGTGATTACGCGCCATTCCCGCGATGTTCAGGTCCTCGATTGCTATTATGTCGTACGAGTTCACGTAGAATCTTGATAACTTGTGGAGAAAATCATCCCGCTGGTTCACGAGGTGCTCATAAGCCTTCGCAAGCTTGGCTCTAGCCTTCTCTCGATTGGCCGAGCCACGCTGCTTCTTCGAGAGCTTGTGGTGCCTAGCCTGTATTTGCTCCAGCGAACGCTCGTAGAAGTGCGGGTTCTCGATCTGCCTCCCATCTGTATCGGACAAGAAGTGCTTTATCTCCACATCCATCCCAACCGCCCTCCCCGTTTTCGGAAGGGGGGTCGGTTCGTCCTCAACCTGAAAGAGTGCGTACCACTTACCAGACCGCTCACGCTTCACGATGACGCCCTTTATCTCCCACTCAATATTCCTATGGAGCTTGATTGGGATCTCCCCTACTTTTGAGAGGACGAGTTTTTTTGTTTGTTCTCAAGCCTGAACCCCGACTGGTTGTAGTTCAGGGTCTTGAACCAGCCCTTGCCTTTGAACCTCAGCATACCGACTTTCTTCCCCTTACGCTTCAGCCCCGCCAGCGCACGGATGTTTGACCAGAGCTGGTGGTTGACCATTTGTAGGACTTTCGAGTAGACCTCCTTCAGCTCGGCATGCTCCTTTTTGAGTTTGACGATAAGTGTTTGAGTCTCGAGCGGGGTGATTCGCCTTCCCTCGGCTTTCGCGCGATTCAGCTCCTCCAGTAGCTGGTTGTAGAGCCACCTGCATAACTCCATCTGGTCATTCATTGTACGCTCGGTTATCTTTGACGGATAGAGCCTGAACTTGTAGCTAAGCATGTTTTCTTTCCCTGTCCCAATACGGTGATTTGCATTTGGGGCATATCGTCGGTTTCTCAGGTTTTCGGGGATACCATTCATGTCCACACCGCTTACACTTTAGTCGGGGTATTTTTATCATACTTATAAGTATAATCTATAAGCATATATGTTCCGCCTCTCACCTCACCCCCTCCCTTCCGAAAGGGACTTATCGGCAGTAGAGTTAAAGCGCGAAACACCCATCCTGCATCGAGCAAGTTTTTTTAAAAATGTGCAGTTAATTGCAAATATTTATATAAAAATGTGCAGTAGAATTAACTATGAACCCAGAGAGGATCAGGACGGTGATCGCCGACCAGCGGGATGAGTTACATAGAGTATTGAGCGAACCGACCATAATTGAAAGGGAGGGGCTTGCGCACTGGGGGGCGTGGGGAAGAGAGAACATCATCAAAGTCATAACGGGCCCAAGGAGGGCGGGCAAGTCCGTCTTCTCCATGCAGCTGGTGCAGACAGCAGATGAGGGGTACGCCTATGCCTACGTGAACTTCGACGACGAGAGGCTGGTCGGTATTGGCACCAGCGACCTGGACAGAGTGGTAGAGGCGCTCCTTCAGGTCTACGGCGACGCAAAGCAGATCATACTCGACGAGGTCCAAAACCTAGAGGGGTGGGAGCTCTTCGCAAGCAGGCTCCAGAGGCAGGGGTTCAACCTCACGATCACAGGCAGCAACGCGAGGCTGCTCAGCAGCGAGCTCGCGACGCACCTGACCGGGAGGCATGTCGCCATCGAGATTCTTCCATTCTCGTTCAGGGAGTTCTTGATCTTCACGGGAACGCGCCCGGAAGGGGGGGAAGTCTTTTCGACGGTCGAGGAGGCTAAGCTCAAAGGCAAATTGCTGGAATATCTCGAGGTTGGCGGGTTCCCCGAGGCAGCCAAGATGGCTTTGAAGGACAGACAGATGGCAAAGACGTACCTCCGGACCCTCTACTCCACCGTTGTTGGGAGGGACATCGTAGGGAGGCACCGTATAAAGTACCTGAAGACTGTCAGAGAGGCCGCGGACTTGCTGATCTCGAGCTACTCCTCGATGGTCTCGCTCAGGAACATTGCAAAGGCATTTGGTATGCGCAGCATTCACACGGCGAAGAACTACGCATCCTATATAGAGGAGTCGTACCTGGTATTCTTCCTCGAGAAGTACTCGCGCGGGCTAAAGGAGAGGTCGAATGCGCCCAAGAAGGCATACTGCATAGACACAGGGATCCTGAACTCGGTCGCCTTCAGGGCAGGCGAGAACTTAGGAAAACTGATGGAGAACCTGGTGGCGGTGGAGCTGATGCGGAGGAGGGCGACAGACTCCTCGCTTGAGTTATACTACTGGAGGGACTATAGGCAGAGGGAGGTCGACTTTGTTTTGAAGAGGGGGGCGGGGGTGGATGAGCTGATCCAGGTCACATATGCCGACAGCAGGGACGACGTGGCAGACCGGGAGTTGAAGGCGCTCCTCGCTGCGTCCGATGAACTTGGGTGCAGGGAGCTGCTAGTGATCACGTGGGACTACGAGGGGGAAGAGCTTGTCGATGGGAAGCGGGTGCGGTTCGTGCCCCTGTGGAGGTGGCTTCTGGAGGATAGGCAGTAGGCTAACAGCGTGGGCGAATGCGCAAAAAAGAAATGGTCCCACCTGCGCTTTCTCACCGCCAAGGCTGCGAAGCCGATCCGATAAAGTTAAAGGCCATGCCCAGAAAAATAACTTGAACAGGTTATGAGAAATTGAAGAAATTATACTTTTTTTGAATGAAAACAAGGGAACGCTTAAAGACAAATTCAAGGTCGAGGAGGAGGAAATTGGAACAAACTGCCAAGGCGCCCACAAATGACACGTAGCAACAGCAAGTATCACCTGTCATTCGATTGCAGGGTTGCCTGCGCTGCCTTACTTCTAATCGTCTTAATGCTGCCTTCCTCGATCCTGCCCTCCAGCCAGGCAGCCACATTCACATCCACTTCCATTTTTATATCCACCTCCAACTCTGCTCCTACATCCATCTCCAGCCTTGCCTCTGTCTCTGTCTCTGCACCCTCCCTCCTGATACCCGTAACTGCGACCGGGGCGCATGCCCTTGCGGCGCCACGCGAGATCATCGAGTCAAAAGACCACATGGTGAACAGATTCAACACCACGGTAACGGTCATCGACGAGAAGACGATCCGCGTCTCAATGGACTACGGATTTACATGGCTAGACGTCAGCCAATCTCGGGACCTTTGGTATGTCTACGTCGGCGACGGCGCGTACGGCATCACGACGGAGGACGAGAAAGGGCCCCTAAACTACGGCACAAACTACAATGTCGAGAACGGATGGCTGCCGGTGCACCTGAGGGAGGAGGTTTGCGCCGGGCAGAGCTGCTACTTCAGTGTCAGCTACTACGCAGAGAACCGCATGACCTACAATGGGCAGGGGAGCTATCACCT
>JACIVP010000022.1 GCA_014361455.1 Candidatus Methanosuratincola sp. | reverse complement strand
CTGGTCTTTGGCCGCTTTTCTCCGCTGCAATGGAGGAGATATCATCATCCACCCCTTCTTCGAGGGGGAGAAGCTGGAGGGAGAGCTCCTGGCAGAGGGCGGATTTCGTCCGATTCATATCCCAGCGGCCATAGTATCTGCTCTGCGGAAAAAGGAGATAAGAAGGCTGATAATAGAGGTCACAGGTTGGGGGAAACGAAGAGATGAGGATTAAAGAGCTTTTTTCGGAGGCTCCCGGATGCTGAAGAATAAATGGCTCCCCAGGGTAGAAAAGCACATCCTGGCAGGAAAAGAGATCCAAGCAGGAGATAGAGCCATTTATCCCATCATCGAGGTCCTGGTCTTAGCGGCAGGCGATGGTCTGCTGGGTTTCAGACTGAGCCCAATTGCATTGCTGATAATTGAGCCGGGAATTGAGTATGCTATCTCCCTGAATGGAAAACAACTGGCGTTGGATGAGATCTACGGAATGGCTCCCTGTCTGAAGGATATCAGCCATAAGCAAGCCGGCTGAGCTGCATGGCTAATTCACTGCTGTATAACAGTCTTTGGGAACTTACCACTGTTAATCGAGCATAGATGCGGTCCTGGCAGAGTATACCTTCATCTTAATCACGGATAACCTATATCAGACCTACATAAGATCTACATGAAAAAAACAATTATTAACTTCGGAGAGAATCAACTATTGAGCGGTAGGAGAGTGGGGACTTATCCTTGCCGCCCTGGCAGGAAGGGTCGAGGATGGCAGAAGGCCTCCTGCCAGCAAATCGCCATGCAGCCATCAAAGCTGATTTCGCCAATAAATAGCTGATATATCCACTGGATCGCAGGCTACACTTCGCTGCCGGATGCCAATCCCTCCTCAACCTTGCGCGCCGCCCGGGCTGCCATACGGGCCAACCTCACTGGCTCCGGCACCCTGCCATCCAGAGTGAACCTATTCAATAGGATTCTTGCCTCCTCAATCGTTGCTCCGTGCACCCGTACAAAGAGTTCGTAGCCCGTCTTGAGGCGGATCTTCTCCCTCCTGCCCAGGGACTGGTAGCTCTCGATCTTTTCTTTGGATTGGGGAAAATATTCGCGCAGATATTTGTCAAGGCCACTGGATTCCTCATAGGTCAGGCAGATTAGCGGTCGCGCTACTTCGCTGAACACTCTATCCAGGTCGATGATGTTAAACCAGCTTATCACCGCCCCACCTAAGAGCAGGGCATTGATATCCTTTCGGTCCAGCTGGCGGTATAGCTCCAGCACCGCCTCGGTGGCATCGTCTCCACCCACCCTCGCTCGAGCAAAGGCCAGGCCATCCACTCTCCTGTCCGCGCGCATCACCACCCCAGCAAGCATGGAGCTGGAATTCTCCGGCGATGAGGGATTAATGGATACGAAATCGTCCGATGAGGCTCCTGGCCGCTTGAAGCTCTCTGCAATCCCCAGAGCTCGCAGGGCAGGCTTGTTGAGATGAAGTGGCATACAAAGAGACCTCCATATTAAGTTCTCTCATTCAAGTGACAAATATCATATGGCCCGTGATCATACCCATGGATCAGAAATAATTGAAACCGTCATGCCTGGCTAGGCACCCATGAGGCATGAAAATGTGAGTTTAGGTTTATATCCAGGAAAGATCATCAGCTTAATTATGGGACAGGTAACCAAAGGCGAAGTGTTTCTGGAGGATGCATAAATCCCCGTAATTGAAACTGCCTTGAGCAACAGTTAGTACCCATGAATGTCGCCGTACAGGCACGCGTATCAAATTTACAAGAAAAACATGTTGCTCTGCCAGTCTCAAGGAGATTTACCATGGAGCCGGTTCTGTATAGTTGCGCTGGAATGGACGTTCACGAGAAGAAAGTAGACGTATGCATTGCTCATGGACCTCTTGATAGATCTCCGAAGTTCGAGATCAGGACCTTCTCAACCATGACCTCAGATCTCGAAGACCTGAAATCCTGGCTGAAGAAATATAAAGTCACAACAATTGGCATGGAAAGTACCGGAGTTTATTGGAAACCGATCTTCAATATAATGGAGGGAGAGTTCACAGTAGTCCTTGCCAATGCCCAGCGCCTCAAGGCCATTCCTCGAAAGAAAACCGACATTATGGATTGCAAGAGAATCGCCGAATTGCTGAGATATGGACTGCTTCCCAATAGCTTCATTCCGCCCAGAGAAATCAGAGAGTTGCGTGATCTTAATCGCACTCGAAGAAAGCTGGTTGGAATGATGACCTCTGAGAAGAATCGACTGACAAAAGTGCTAGAATCAGCCAATATCAAGCTCAGCTCGGTTGTATCCAAGATCTCTGGCGTTTCATCAATGGCCATGATCCGATCTCTTGTGGAAAAGGATAAGCTTTCCAAAGAGGAAATCTCTCAGTTGGCTAAAGGCTCACTCAAGAAAAAAGTGAATCTGCTGGAGAAAGCCCTTGATGGAAAAATAACTGATCATCATAGATTCCTCCTAAAAATGCATATGGAGAATCTCGATCATCTTGCCAGGCAAATCGAAAAAATCGATGAACAGATCGAGAGCAAGATGATCCCTTTTCAAAAGGAGACGAACCTGGTCCAGTCAATTCCAGGAATCAGTAAGGTCAGCGCATCTGCTATCCTGGCAGAAATCGGGACAGACATGTCTCAATTTCCTGATGAAGCACATCTTTCTTCATGGGCGGGAGTTTGTCCAGGTAATAATGAAAGTGCTGGCAAGAAAAAGAGCGGAAAAACCCAAAAAGGCAATTCCTTTCTGAAAGGTACGTTGGCTGAGGCCGCATGGGCCGCCTCAAAGGTCAAACGATCGACCTATTACTCCTTCTATCACAATATTGTCAGACGGAGAGGCAAGAAAAGAGCTCTTGTGGCTCTAGCACATCGCATGCTCATGGACATCTACCGTGTTCTCAAAACTGGAACGCCTTATAAGGATACAGGCGCCGAGGAAGCTAAGGAACGAGCGACGAAGAAAAAAGAACAGTCAATGATCAGATCACTTGAGAAGGCTGGATACTCGGTAGTAAAGATATCCTCTGCAGAAATGGCGGTTGCATAGATATGCGTGAGGCCCATTTTCATATCAATGGCGGTTGCATAGATATGCGTGAGGCCCATTTTCATATCAAACTGCCTTGAGCAACAGTTAGTACCCATGAATGTCGCCGTACAGGCACGCGTATCAAATTTACAAGAAAAACATGGCTCCTCGCTATTCTCTGTGGGTAACTGGTTAAGTCTTTATAGCAACTCATACCAGAAAATTAGCCGTGACAATCTCCCAGGAAGCGCTATTTAAGATAGCATTGAATCTTGAAGATCCTTGGTACATCAAGGCGATAGATTTCAGTGCCGAAGGAAAGCAACTTGATATACACGTTGACTTCGAACCAGGCAGCAAATTTCCCTGTGCAAAATGCGGCAATCCAGGTTGCAGCGTGCATGATACTATCGAAAGAACCTGGCGACATCTAAACTTCTTTCAGTTTAAAACCTATATCCACTGTCGTGTCCCTCGCACTATCTGTGAAGACTGCGGAGTGAAGCAGTCAAAGGTTCCCTGGGCTAGAAAAGGTAGCGGTTTCACCTTGCTTATGGATTCTCTGATAGTCCTTATGGCTCAGCACATGACTGTCACTGCTATTGCTGAAATGATTGATGAACATGATACTCGAATATGGAGAGTCTTGCAACATTATGTCGCTGAAGCTAGATCCAATGAGGACTTTTCAATGGTCAAATCAATCGGAGTTGATGAGACCTCAAGAGCTAAAGGACATAAATATGTTTCAATATTTATAGATCTAGACGAGTCGAGGGTTATCCATGCATGCGAAGGAAAAGATGCCTCGACGATCGAATCGTTTAAAGATGATCTAGAGCAGCATAACGGACTTAGCGAAAATATTGAAAATTTCTGTTGCGATATGTCACCAGCTTTTATATCTGGCATAGAAAATAGTTTTCCTAATGCAGCAATAACGTTTGATAAATTCCATGTTATGAAATTGATGAATGAAGCCGTTGATAAAGTGAGACGTGAAGAACAATCACATAACGCTTTACTGAAAAGGACAAGATATATCTGGCTCAAAAATCCCGAGAACCTCACAGCCAATCAGAATAAGATGCTAACGCCACTAAAAAGTATCCGATTAAAAACTATGAGAGCTTATAATATTAAATTGGCCCTTCGCGACTTTTGGAGCTATGAATATCGGAAATCCGCCGAGGACTACCTCAAACGCTGGTATTATTGGGCTACGCATAGCAGACTCGATCCTGTGATCGAATGCGCTAAAATGATAAAGAATCACTGGAATGGTGTGACTAATTATATTAAAACAAAAATCGATAATGGTATCCTGGAAGGAACAAATAGTCTGATCCAGGCTGCAAAGGACAGCGCGAGAGGTTTCAGGTCAACAAAAAATTTCATTACTACTATTTATCTCAGGACTGGGAAACTCAAATTCAATTTACCCACATGAAACAGCGAAGAGCCAAAAACATGTTGCTCTGCCAGTCTCAAGGAGATTTACCATGGAGCCGGTTCTGTATAGTTGCGCTGGAATGGACGTTCACGAGAAGAAAGTAGACGTATGCATTGCTCATGGACCTCTTGATAGATCTCCGAAGTTCGAGATCAGGACCTTCTCAACCATGACCTCAGATCTCGAAGACCTGAAATCCTGGCTGAAGAAATATAAAGTCACAACAATTGGCATGGAAAGTACCGGAGTTTATTGGAAACCGATCTTCAATATAATGGAGGGAGAGTTCACAGTAGTCCTTGCCAATGCCCAGCGCCTCAAGGCCATTCCTCGAAAGAAAACCGACATTATGGATTGCAAGAGAATCGCCGAATTGCTGAGATATGGACTGCTTCCCAATAGCTTCATTCCGCCAAGAGAAATCAGAGAGTTGCGTGATCTTAATCGCACTCGAAGAAAGCTGGTTGGAATGATGACCTCTGAGAAGAATCGACTGACAAAAGTGTTAGAATCAGCCAATATCAAGCTCAGCTCGGTTGTATCCAAGATCTCTGGCGTTTCATCAATGGCCATGATCCGATCTCTTGTGGAAAAGGATAAGCTTTCCAAAGAGGAAATCTCTCAGTTGGCTAAAGGCTCACTCAAGAAAAAAGTGAATCTGCTGGAGAAAGCCCTTGATGGAAAAATAACTGATCATCATAGATTCCTCCTAAAAATGCATATGGAGAATCTCGATCATCTTGCCAGGCAAATCGAAAAAATCGATGAACAGATCGAGAGCAAGATGATCCCTTTTCAAAAGGAGACGAACCTGGTCCAGTCAATTCCAGGAATCAGTAAGGTCAGCGCATCTGCTATCCTGGCAGAAATCGGGACAGACATGTCTCAATTTCCTGATGAAGCACATCTTTCTTCATGGGCGGGAGTTTGTCCAGGTAATAATGAAAGTGCTGGCAAGAAAAAGAGCGGAAAAACCCAAAAAGGCAATTCCTTTCTGAAAGGTACGTTGGCTGAGGCCGCATGGGCCGCCTCAAAGGTCAAACGATCGACCTATTACTCCTTCTATCACAATATTGTCAGACGGAGAGGCAAGAAAAGAGCTCTTGTGGCTCTAGCACATCACATGCTCATGGACATCTACCGTGTTCTCAAAACTGGAACGCCTTATAAGGATACAGGCGCCGAGGAAGCTAAGGAACGAGCGACGAAGAAAAAAGAACAGTCAATGATCAGATCACTTGAGAAGGCTGGATACTCGGTAGTAAAGATATCCTCTGCAGAAATGGCGGTTGCATAGATATGCGTGAGGCCCATTTTCATATCAAAAAAGAACAGTCAATGATCAGATCACTTGAGAAGGCTGGATACTCGGTAGTAAAGATATCCTCTGCAGAAATGGCGGTTGCATAGATATGCGTGAGGCCCATTTTCATATCAAATGATACAAGAAACGCCCTCGTTCGATAATCCCCGTAAGCCACAATAACCTTTTTACCCCCAGCAGCACCTTCCCAAATAGCATGTCCCCCAGCCTCGCCATCTTCCGCGGCCTGAAGCATGCCGGGATAGACTTCGTCGCCTCCGTCCCCTGCGTCAATCTGCAAGACCTCCTGACCCTGGTGAGCGAAGATCCCGATATCATTCACCTGCCCGCCACCCGGGAGGAGGAAGGTGTGGGCCTGTGCGCCGGGGCCTGGATGGGAGGACGAAGGCCGGCACTTTTGATGCAGAACTCGGGCCTGGGAAACTGCATCAATGCCCTGGCATCGCTTGATATGCTCTACGGCATTCCTCTGCTCATGATCATCAGCCACCGGGGCGTAGCAGGCGAGCCTATAGTCGGCCAGGTGCCCATGGGTCGGCTCACCGTCCCCCTTCTAAAGACCATGGAAATCCCTTATCAAAACCCAGCAAGCGGAGAGGGTGAGAGGGCAGTTTTGGCATCCTGGGAAGAGGCCCAAAAGAGGCGCCGTCCAGCAGCCGTCCTCCTGGACCTGAACTACTGGAGGCAAGCATGAAGCGCATCGAAGCTATCGCCCTGGCAGCCAGGGCAGCGGAAGAGCAGAATGCACTGCTCATATCCAATATCGGCTACCCCAGCCGGGAGCTGTACTCCGTCTGTGATCGTCCGGAGAACTTCTATATGCTCGGCTCTATGGGCATGGCCTCCTCCATCGGTTTGGGCCTGGCCCTGGCCCGACCGGAGAGAAGGGTGATAGTCCTGGACGGCGATGGCTCTGTACTCATGAACCTGGGGACACTAGCCACCATCGCTCTTTATGGCCCGAAAAATTATCTGCTGGTGATCCTGGACAACTGCTCCTACGGCTCCACAGGCTCGCAGCCCACCTGTACCTGCTACTGCACTGACCTTGCCGCCGTCGCCCGGGCAGCAGGGGTCGGGATGGTAAAAGAGGCCAACGACCCGCAATCCCTCGCCCCGGCCCTCAAAGGGCAGGGCGTGGTGGTGACGAAGGTGGAGGCGGGCAATGCACCCGTGCCCATAATCGACCTTGAGCCAGAGGAGATGATCAAAAGGTTCATCCAATCCGCTCTACCGGCAGAGCCATCCTGAATGAGCCATCCAGAATCCTTTCTTTCAGCTCCTCTGAGAGCTTCAGAGCCCGGAGCTTGTCCGATTGGCGGAGGACCACAGGCACCTCCCTGAGATCTCCTTTGGCGGTCCTCATCCTCAATGCTCCCAGATGGCAGCGGAAGGCGCTGTTGGGACACTCAGTCACGCACAGGCCACAGTGAAAGCAGAGCGATCCATCCCTGCTG
The DNA here is from genome assembly GCA_014361455.1 of Candidatus Methanosuratincola sp. GTDB lineage: Archaea > Thermoproteota > Methanomethylicia > Methanomethylicales > Methanomethylicaceae > Methanosuratincola > Methanosuratincola mesotaenarum. The sequence goes on along the minus strand of JACIVP010000022.1, from coordinate 3,758 downwards.
GCCGCCCTTGCTCCTTGATCGTAGCGGACGGCTCTCATCGGGCAGGCCATCTCCACCAGGCATCTCCTGCAGCCCCTGCACTGCTGCGGATCAAACTCCACCTCCAGGTCCACATCCTCCCACACGCTCCCATAATCTGCCTGGCCAATCACCTTCCTTGTGTTGATGTCATTTACCGGCAAAGGTATCTCCCGGTCTCTGCGGGCGATCTCCTCCAGAATAGTGGGGCTGACTAACGGGATGGGCACGGCCAATGAGCAGATGCACTCTGGGCCCATTCCGGTTACAAAGCCGCCCATGTACTCCGCGGACATCTTGTGCATATCCGCAAACCCGGATAGATTCGGCCTTTCTTTGCTGCTGCGCGTTCCCATGCCCAGAACATAGCCTTCCGCCCCGTTGAGAAGTATGCGCGTCCCTATGCCTATCGTCTCCAGCAGAGGATCGTTCTTCAGAGGATTGATCTGACCACAGCCGGAGAAGGTGGCTCCCTGGCAATGAGGCTCAAAGTCGCGGGCGTGAAAGATGGTCCTGACTGGATGGGAGCCGGGGTTGACAAAGGCGGAGTAGTTCTTGAAGGCATGGCGGGAGCCGAACATCCGGGCCTGAGGCATGTTCTCAAGTCCCACCTCCGCCTGAAGCAGATCCCCCCCATCCTTCTGCACCACCACATGAATCGTCTTTCCCTCCACCAGGTCTCGAAATAGATGGCCTCCACCGTAATCCGGCCGGTCACTGCTATGGGCAGTGCCGAAGACGATCAGATCCAAAACCCCCAGGTTCTCATTGGGGCAGGGTCCCACCTGGGCGGGAATGCCGTTCAGCCAGGCCTTCTTCGCCCTCTGAAATGATCCTGGATCGGCCACAGAGAAGGAGAGAACAGCATAGGTACCGCTCATCACCGCCCGGGTAGCAGTGGTGACCACATCCACCTCCACAAGGCTTGACCTATCCCTCTCCTCTACCAAATGGGAGACCTCCTCTGCGGTGAGGACAACCGCCTCCCTCCGCTCTATCCTCTCCAGTATTTCAGAATACGATTTATTCCCAGTGATACTGCTTGCCATCTTAGCCATCCTCGGCAGACCGCCAGATAATCAATTGAGATCAACATCCCTTCAATCTGCCGATCAGACCCTCTTTGCTTGGCCTTATTGTATCACTGCATAATTCAATTATCCAGATAGGGAATATACTGGCCGATGGCCGGAAACTGCTTTATACCGATCTCTCCTGAACCAAAAACAAGTTGATATCTGCAAAGGCACAAGCCAGACCAGATAATTTAGGCAAGTTAGATAGGTGTAAGGTGATCTCATTGAAGAAATTCGTTTTCATGGCCATGCTGGCAGCGGTGATAGTGCTTTCTTTGGGCTGCATCTCCCCCCCTGAGGAGGGCACAAAATCCGCAGGCATAACCACCCTGCGCATCGGCTATCAGCCCAGTACCCATCAGATCGCAGAGATGGTGGCGGCGGAGAAGGGATGGTGGAAAGAGGACCTCCAGCCATTTGGAGTAACCAATATCGAAGAGAAGGAGTTCCAGTCTGGACCTCCAGAGATGCAGGCCATGCTCGCCGGGGCAATCGACATCGCCTACGTGGGAACTGCACCCACAATAACTGCCATTTCTGAGGGCCTGGACGCAAAGATAGTGGCATCGGTGAACACTAACGGCTCAGATCTAGTCTTGAGGCCAGATATAAAATACATCAACCCGAAATCGCTTGAAGGGCTGAGCATTGCCACCTTCCCCCCTGGCTCCATCCAGGACATAGTCATAAAAAAGTGGCTGAATGACAGCGGAGTGGATATCTCAAAGATCAAGTTCCATGGCATGGGACCGGGCGAGGCTGTAACCGCAATTGAAGCTGGAAAGGTAGACGGCGTCTTCCTGCCTCATCCCTCACCCTCCAAGATAGAGCTGGACGAGAAGGGCATCGCTGTAGTCCAGTCTGGAGAGATGTGGCCCCATCATGCATGCTGCAGCCTTCTGGTCAGCGGAAAGCTCCTGCGTGAGCAGCCTGACCTGGTGGATCAGATAATCAAGACCCACATAAAGGCCACTGAGTATGTCAACGCCAATCCCCAGGAGGCGGCGGAGATCTATGCCAAGAGGACGAAGCAGGACCTGGCAGTGGTTGAGGCCTCGATCAAGAGCTGGGACGGGGAATGGGTCAGCAATCCAGAGATTCAGATTCCATCTACTGTAGAGTACGCCAAGGTGGACAGGGAACTGCGCTATATCAACAAGAGCCTGAGCGCGGATGATCTATTCGACATCAACTTCTATCTCCAGGCCACAGCTCCGGAATGAGGCTAATTTTGTCCCGCGAATAAGATGTAAGGAGATTGAAAACCGAAAATGAGCATTGTCAAGGAGATCAAGATAAGAGACCGGATAACGGGAAGGGGGGTCGAGGCCCTCTCTATACTGGGCCTGGTAATAATCTGGCAGATCGCCGCCCTGGCCATAGACGACAAGCTCCTCCTTCCCAGCTTTTTCCAGGTTACAGAGGCCTTGTCCAGTGTCTGGCAGACAATACTGGAAAAGGATCTTCCTACGAGCCTGGTTCATTTTCTCATCGGCATGATTGGAGGGCTTCTCGTGGCCCTGCCTCTGGGAATGATCATGGGCTGGTTCAGATGGGCGGATAGGATTCTGGACCCTATTGTGGAGATCTTCCGGCCCATACCTCCCCTGGCATGGATTCCCTTTTCCATAGTCTGGTTCGGCCTCACCGACGAGGCTGCTGGCTTCATCATCTTTGTGGGAGCCGTCTTTCCCATTCTCATCAATACCTACGTGGGCTTTCGCAACCTGCCCCGGGTATATGTGGAGTCGGCGAAGGTCCTGGGAGCGACAAGAGACCTGGATCTGGTGAGATATATCGCATTTCCCTATGCTCTGCCCTCCATCGCCGGTGGGATTCGCATCGCTATGGGCATAGCCTGGATGTGCCTTGTAGCAGCAGAGCAGTTTGGAGTGAGTTCATACGGGCTGGGCTATAAGATCTGGTCTTACTACTACCTGCACCAGATGGAATATGTCCTGCTTTATATCCTGGTATTGGGACTGCTGGGACTGGTAATAGACAAAGCATTCCGCTTAATTGTCGAGGAGAGAATGCTCAAGTGGCAGGTGGGCCTTACTCAGTGAAGAGGCAAAGGAAGGCGGGAAAACGTTCTCTTGCAGTGTAAGAGTGCAAAGGATTAACTTGCAGTGCAAAGCATTAATATTCCATTGCACCTGTTTAGGTAGCGATACTGCCTTAAAAGACTGTTAATGAGAAGGTATTCGAGGAAAATATCATGAAGAGAAACATCAAGGTTGAACGCCTCAATCAAAGGCCTTTGGAGCAGCAGGAGATAGAGCTGGTGGAGCGAAAGGGCATAGGCCATCCGGATAGCGTAGCAGACGGCCTCGCGGAGTCCATAAGCCGGGCTTTATGTCAGGAATACCTTGATAGATTCGGAGCTGTGCTGCACCACAACACCGACAAAACCCAGATAGTGGCCGGCAGGTCCAAACCGGCATTCGGAGGCGGCGAGGTCATCTGCCCATTGTACATTCTTCTCACTGGCAGGGCTACCAGGGTCTTCAAGGAGGAGGAGATCCCGGTGGACACCATAGCCATCAAAGCGGCGCGCAAGCTACTGGTAGAGTCGCTATCCAACCTGGATGTCAACAACCACATAATCCTCGATGCCAAGATAGGCATGGGCTCCTCCGATCTGCGGGACGTCTTCGGCAGGAA
>JACIVP010000021.1 GCA_014361455.1 Candidatus Methanosuratincola sp. | reverse complement strand
GGAACCTTACCATAAAGTCGTGGGCCATGTCCTCGATAGTGCGGGCGTTCATTCAGAAGTCCATGGACGAGGCCCGGATAGCCAAGGAGCGGGCTGAGGCTGCTGAGAATGTTGCCAAAGAGCTCAGAGAAGAGAAGATCCTGAAGGAGTACGTGGCCAAGGCCGAGGGCCTCCCTCATCTACCAATCGAGCCCCTGAAATTCGGTATTGTTCTGAAGGCCCTGGGCGAGGATCATCCAGCCGAGTTCAAAGAGATCTACAGGGTTCTCAAGGCTGCCAATGCCGCTTTGGAGACGTCGGAGCTCTTCCGGGAGATCGGCAAGTCAGGTTCGAGCGAGACCAGCGCCGAGGCTCAGGTCTACGCCAAGGCCAGAAGCCTGGTAGCCAAGGACGGAGAACTAACCCTCGAAGAAGCGGTGAGCAAGGTCCTCGAGGATGATCCTGAGCTCTACTCAAGGTATGAGGAAGAGCGTCAGGAGGCCGTCAAGAGGGGGGGTAAATAGATGGCTGTCGAGGAGATCATCTACAACACCAGCGTCATTGCCGGCGCCGACCTCTCGGCAAAGCAGTTCTACTGCGTCAAGCTCAACTCATCCGGGCAGATGGTCCTATCCGGAGCCGGAGAGAACGCCCTTGGCATCCTGCAGGACAAGCCGGCCTCTGGCCAGGTGAGCTCAGTCTGCTGTCTGGGGAAGAGCATGGCCATTTACGGCGCTGAAGTGACCGCTGGGCAGAATCTGACACCGGATGCCAACGGCAGGCTCGTCCCGGCAACAGGTTCAGATGCCGTTGTGGCTGTGGCAGCCGAGTCCGGGTCGGATGGCGAGATCAGGAGCGTCTATTTAGTCTCCCGTGCCACATCGGGAGCCATCCAGAAGAGCATCCTATCCATCCCAGTGAAGCTCTCCAAGATCGCCACCGGCGACTTGCTGACCGCTTTCACCCCGGGCTTTCCGGGAAGGATCGTGAAGGCCTCTCTTGTGGTTACCGATCCCGTGACCACCGCTGACAAGTCCGCCTCGATCAACCTGGAGATTAACTCCACCGACGTCTCGGGCGGAGTTCTGGCCCTCACCAGCGCTAACTGCGCCACTCTGGGGGCGGTGGTAAATGCAACGGCCATCACAGGGAACAACGTCTTCGACGCCGATGATACAATCAGCATTGAAGCCAGCGGAGTGACAGCCTTTGCGGAGGGCGAAGGCGTGCTGCTAATCGTTTTAGGGTAAGAGGGGGTGAATTGAAAAATGACACAGCCAACAGCCGGCGATGTCCACGTTAACCGTTTGCTTGGGAACATCTCTACAGCATATATCCAGAAGCAGACCGCCTTCATAGCCGCCGGGGCATTCCCCGTAGTGTCCGTGGATAACAAGAGCGACAGATATCCTAGCTACAGCAAGGAGGACTGGCTGCGGGATGAGGCTCAGGAGAGGGCTCCTGGAACTGAATCTGCGGGCGGTAGCTACGAAATAGATACTACACCCAGCTTCTTCTGCCGCAAGTATGCGTTTCATAAGGATATCGATGATGACACTCGGGCGAATCAGGATAAACCCCTGGATGCCGATCGGGACGGCACGCTCTTCGTCTCACAGAAGATGCTTCTCAAGAGGGAGAGAATCTGGGCCTCAAATTACATGACTAACATCTGGGGGGTTAACCTGGTAGGCGTATCGGGAACTCCTGGTGCCGGAGAGTTCAAGCAGTGGGATAACTCGACAGCGACCATCCTAAAAAACGTCGAGGACTGGAAGGAACTCATCGCCTCAACTACTGGCTATGAGCCGAACATCATCGTCTGTGCTCCTGACGTTCTTGCTACTCTCAAAGTGAGTGCAGAGATCAAGGATACCATAAAGTACACCCAACGGGGCGTCGTGACAGAGCAGCTGCTAGCTGAGCTCTTCGGCGTCGATAAGTTCCTTGTGCCTCGTGGTGTCGTCAATACCGCGGCCAAGGGCAAGACCGGAGCCTTCACTCGCATTGTGAGCAAGAAGTTCCTCCTCTGCTACGCTCCCGAGAAGCCCTCTTTGCTGACGCCATCTGCGGGATACATATTCTCCTGGAAAGGGTATGCTGGAGCAGACAAATTCGGCGCACGCATCAAGAAGTTCCGGATGGAGAACGTGGAATCCGACAGGATCGAAGGGGAAATAGCCTTCGACTGCAAGCAGGTGGCAGCCGACCTGGGGCTTTATGCTGCAAACGTGATCGCCTGAGGCTGTCCAACCAAATTTTTTGGAGAATTGAGGCCGTGAGCTGGACCTATTCTGACAATCCCCTGGGCAGCCCCAGGGATGCCTTGCGGTTCAAGGTCGGCGACACCAACGAGGATGATCCACTCCTGACCGATGCCCAATGTGATAAGCTGCTGGACGAGAGCGATAACGACGTTCTCAAGGCTGCGATTGCTGGCTGCCTGGCTCTGGCAGCCAAGTTCGCAGCACAGAAGCCCAGCAGCGTGATGGATACCAAGAACCCGGCAACCGATCGGGCAAAGGTGTTCCTCTCCCTGGCGGAGAAGCTGAGGGCGGAGGAAAAGGAGAACGAAGAAGAGGAGGCCGAGGACTCGCCGCCAGGTCCGGGTTTCAGCTCTGCGGCTCTAAATAGAACCAGACTGTTTATGAGGGGTATCGGATATGGTTCAATCGATGAGTAACTTGCCGGAGGCCTTCAGACTGGGGCTGGCTGGCATGGGAACGCTGGGTATATACTTATTTGGGGGGTGGGACGCTATACTGTCCGCTCTGGTGATGCTGGTTATTATCGATTACATAACCGGCGTAATGGCTGCGTACTTTGAAAAGCGGTTGAACTCGGAGGTGGGTTTCAAGGGAATCGCCAAGAAGATCTGCATCTTTCTACTAGTGGCAATGTCTACCCTCCTTGATTCCTCCTCGGGCCTTAACGAACCGTTCCTGCGTACTGCGGTAGTTATGTTCTTTATAGCAAATGAGGGCCTGAGCATCTTGGAGAACTCCGGCCGCCTGGGTGTTCCCCTACCTGATATCCTCAAGCAGGCTCTGGAGAAGCTGCATAAACAGCACACGTTCGAGAAGCAAGAGAATAAATGACCGTCAACTATTGCGACTTCGTCGCTGGTGACGACTCGGCCGGCGACGGATCAGCAGCAAATCCCTTTAAAACCATAACCAAGGCCAGCGAGGGCTTGATGGGTGGTGATGAGGTACGCTGCGCTAAAAGCCCTGCCCCTTCTGCTTTGTCAGGTACGCTGACCTGGACCAATGGCAGCGCTTCGGTTACCACCAGCGCAGATCTGACGGCAGTTTTGGCGGCCAAGGATTTCATCCGTAAGACGAGCCTCAACGCTGGTGACTATGATATCTGGTGGGAGATTTCAGGCGTCACCTCCACGACGATCACGCTAGTTCAGGCGTTTCGAGGGTACTCAGAGTCCTGCGCATCTCAGAGACTGGGGACAACGGACACGGGAGTGGCCACCAGCGGCCAAAATGTCCAGCTGGTATCATCCTCCGGAGACGATACTGCAACGCCGATAGAGATCAGCGGAGGGTGGGATCTCTCGACAGAAACTCAAGACGGAGAGACCTGGTTTAGGCAGACGGGCTCAACCAAGTACGGCAACGGCCTGAACGCCAGCGGCAACGATTTTATAAAGCTCTCGAAGTGCCATTTCCTGAGATACAACTATTGCTTATACATCTACTCTGAGACAGGATGGACGATAGAGTATTGCCAGCTGCTGGGGGCAGGAAGCGTTGCCCTCTACTCCGGTTCTACGCTATCGGACGTGGTGTTTTCGCATATTACCAGCAACGGTGTTCTGAGGCTTGGGTACGGCATCAGTCACGGGCTGGTTGCAGATAACATAGTGTGCATAAACGGACAGGTCCGCTGCTACGGGCGCACGACTTCACTGGTTGCCAGAAATACAGATTTATGGGCTGATGTCGGAAGCATTACAAGCGGTGTCTCTGGGGACATGATCAATCTCAACGCATACGCACCTTGCAGGCTTTATAATGTATCTGGAATTGTCAGCGTTGCCGTTCAAAATGAGGTGATGGGGCCTCATTACGTGACTATAAAAAATGTGGATGGAGCAACGGACGAACAGGCACACCAGGCTTTTGGCTATGCCCAGAAGGACACAGCAGAGGCGAGGTCAGGGGCCTGCATTTGTATCTACCCCTACGATGAGTTCATACCATTCGAGCAGGTCTTTAAGCTGGTGGCATCTGCCTCCTCATCAAAAACGGTTAGCGTGTACATGAAAAGGTCCGTCGATTTCGACGGGGTCGTCGAGGCCGCTCTTATGTTCAAGGGGCGATTCCTTGCCGATTTTGTCATCTGGGAGATGACTGAGGCATATCAGCAGTTCAGCCTGACAGCCCAGGCCGCAGATATCGATGAGGCCGGTGTTTTGGAGCTGTGGATCAGAGTTAGGGGAACAACAGGATCAGTTTACATCGACGACCTGAGCTGATCCGATGGACGGGAGCTTCGATATCTACTGGGACGGAGAGGCTGTTGTCACCGAGGACCTGGGGGGCTTCGACGATTATTGGGACGGCTCTCCTGTGTGGACCCCTCACCTTACATCAGGAGGTGGAGGAAGTATCGTCAAGGCCTCCGCCTTGGTAGATGCAGGAACTTCAGCTCAGGGTACAGCCGGCACCATAAAGACTATCTCGGCTCTTGCAGAGGCTGTGTCCCTCGCTTATGCTCGTGTAAAAGCTATCGAAAGGGCTTCGGCCCTGGCCGAGGCTGCATCAGGCTTTGACGTAGCATCGGGTGCTTTGAAGTCAGCGTCAGTTCTGATAGAATCTGAGTCTTCCGGCCAGGCCTCGGCCAGCTTCTGGAAACTCGTTTGCGCTCTGATCAGGGCAGAGACTCGGATGGCGGCCAACGCCGGGAGGATCAGGGCTGTTAGTGCGATTTTTTGTGGCGAGTCCTTTGCAGGGGCTGAGACTGCAGAGAATAGGATTGTGGTATCTCTTGAGTCTCAGGTAGAGCTGATGGTCTCGTTCAGGTCAGAGATCGAGAAGGTCAGATCGATGAGGTCGAAGCTTTGACGAAAATTTACCAGGGGGTCGTAGGGTTGGAGATCCGGCTTGATACCTGCCAGGACCTCGCTGGTGCCACCTCGATGAAAATCATGGTGCAAAAGCCGGACGGAGCTGAAGCAGAGTGGATGGCGGCACAGTACAATTCGACCATGATCTATTACGTAACCGTAGACGGAGACCTGGCCGAGAGCGGGAACTACATCCTGCAATCCTCTGTCGAGTGGGGGAACGCCAGTAGACATCTGGGCGAAAGCGTGATGCTGAAAGTATATCGGCCGTATGAGTAAACTATGGAGGATTAAATGACAGGGAGTTTTGCGAATTACTGGGAGGAGAAAATATTAAAGCATATTTTTGGATTAGCCACATACAGCGCCCTTGCGACTTTGTACGTAGGTGTCTGCACCGGCGGTGTAACTGAGGATGGGACAGTTACCGGAGAACCGGCCGGGAATGGATATGCCAGAGTGGCAGTTACCAATAACGCAACTGGCTGGGACTTTTCTCAGGTGGCGGGTCTTTCAAAGATCCAGAACCACGCTGCAGTAACTTTCCCTGAGGCATCGGGGAGCTGGGGAACTATCACTGATGTCTTCCTGGCCGATGCCGCATCTGGCGGGAACATTCTGGCCTTTGCCACCCTGGACGAATCCAAGGTCATCGGGTCGGGTGATACTCTGCAGTTCGATGCGGGCGACCTAGGGTTTACCCTGGATTAAGGTGGAACGTGTCGAACAGCCCGCCGACCATCATCAGCCTCTCTTTTGAGGAGGCGAGCCCCTATTTCATCGATCAGCGGGTGCACATCATAGCCGATGCGGCCGATGTCAATGGGGACCAAATCCTCTACAAGTTCTTCATCAAAAGAACAGGTGCGGCACTATGGGAAACGCTATGCGATTGGCAGAAGGAGAATTGGATCTCCTACAAGCTCGACAAGCTGGACTATCCTAGCCTGCAAGTCAAGTGCCAGGTCAGGGATGATCTTCATGCTCCTGAGAATAGCTTCGATGCCGAGGCTACAGCCACAATAACGATATCCAGAGCATCCCTGATCTCAGTTACTCCATCGATCGCCTCCCCCGTTCCAAACGAGACCACCGTCTCCTTTGTGGCTGTAGCAAACAAGACGGCCAATATCCGTTACCGCTTTTGGCTGAAGGGTCCGGCCACAGCCAACCAGTGGCAGGATAAGACGGGCTGGCAAAGGGCGAACTCCTGGGCCTGGAGGACGTTGTATTGCGACACAGGATTGAACCAGGTCAAGGTGCAGGTAGTCGATGACCCCCAGCTTTGGGATGATGCAGACACCGAAGGCAGGGAGTTAATTCTGGATTACACCATTACATGACCTCTAATTACTTTGGCCGCCTACAGGTCTTTAATGCAAAAGAGATCGATCTGGATGAGCATCCGGATTTCTACTGCGAGGGATATTCTGACGTCATTTTTGACGGCCAGTACATCTATTATTGCCCCTACGACCAGGCTGCGGATCACGGCGTGGTGCTGCGCTACAACACGGCCAAGCCATTCAAAGATACCAATTCTTGGGATTCCTATGATGCCGGCAATACCGACGGGCTGAGGACAAAGAGCTACTGGGGGATGGCCTTCGATGGGCGCTTCATCTATTTTGCGCCATCTAAGTGTAGGGTCGCTCCTTATGCTCACGGCAAAATTTTGAGGTACGATACTCAAGCTCCACTGAAAGCTGCATCCTCCTGGGCGGCATACGATGCCGAGGCCACGGATGGGCTGATCTGCCGGGGCTATAGGGGAGCCGTCTTCGATGGCCGGTATGTCTATTTCGTGCCCTACAGAAACGATGACAGCTGGGGGTTTCATGCCGTGTTCTTGCGGTACGATACTCAGGCTCCCTTCAAGGACGCAAGCTCCTGGTCGGCCTTTGATGCCCAGAATATCGGCGGCGGCCCGAATAAGGGCTACTGGGGCGGCGTCTTGGATGGTGACTATCTCTACTTTGCACCCTACAACTGGTATGCAGACCATGGGCGGGCGCTGAGGTACAACATCATCAGGCCCTTCAAAGAGGCCAGCTCCTGGGATGTCATCAACCTGGCAGCGATCAACGCCAACTGTGTGAACCTCGCCTCGCCTGCTGCTGATGCGAACTTCGTCTACTTCTCGCCAGGCGAGCGCATGTTCAGAACTTACGCCCTTTTCATAGCTCGTTATAACAAATCTAAGCCGTTCACCGACCCTGCTGCCTGGGACCTTTTCGATCTTAGGAACCTGGAGCCCTACCCACAGGCACACGCAGCTTGCTTCTTCTATGGGAAGTACGTGCTCTTCGGGGCCTACAACAACGATCTCCTGGCTTACGATACGGAGAAGCCTTTTTCGGATCATGCGGCTTGGACGGTTCGGGATGTGGCAAACTCAGACGGGGAGATGCATTCCTTCGGCTACAGGGGCGTAGCCGCAGACGATCAGTACTTCTATTTCTCGCCGGCTGAGAACGATGCCCTGATAGTTCACGGGCTCGCCATGCGCTGTCGAGTTCCGCTCTGTGTGAACCAGTCGCCGCCCGTGCCCGGGGTCGAGAACCTCACGACGTACTATCTTGAGGAGCCTGGGTACGGTACATTTGACATCACCAGCAGCAGGGTGCGGGTTATTGGGACCAGGCTCGGCGATGATGAGTATCTCTACAAGTGCTATGGGTTTGGGGCATTCAGGGAGCTGGAGGTGGACTTCGAGGTCAAGCTCCTTGAGGCCAGCTACGAGCCGTTGCCTGAACAAAGGACCATCAAGCACGGGACGCTTTGCTTCTCGAACAAGAGGGCTGGGCAGAGGGAGTCGCTTGATACGGATGATCTGGCTATTCAGCTCAGGGTGGACTTTCTCTCTGGAGTGGTTCAGCATTCTTATATTCAGTTGGACAGGCTGAATGGAGGAGAGGGGCCGAGATTCGAGATAGCTATAGATACAGACTATTACTGCACGCTCATAAGAGAGGCGGCGAGCCTTGACACGGTTCAGCTCAAGATTTATGCTGATGCAGAAAGGACGGGACTGCTGGCTACGCTGACGCAGACGGGGTTCAGTGCATCGCGGGTTTGGAGGTTCATATATGCTGTTCGAGGTGGTGGGGAGTGGACGGGGGAAGATAATGCCTGTTCTTTTGAATGCGGAGGCGTTGAAGTTCGACAATCGATAGACTAAATACAATGAACTGCTTAAAACTTTAAAGGTGTGTTGAATGGCAGTGAAGCTGCGTCTTGAGACTGGGGATATCAAGAAATACACCACCTGGTGTGATAGAGATGTTGGGGTTGAATGGGGCGGTTACCAGGAATCCAAATGCGGAAGGCGGCGGCAGCTTTTGACGCCATCGGATAAAGAGTGCGAACACATCGATTGTGCGATATACGCTGCAGAATTCAATGCCAAGGATCAGAGGATGGGGGCAGGGTTAATGATTTTAATTAGCCTGCTGATTTTAATTAGCGGAATTATCGCCCACGACTCTATGGCACTGTTCGGTATAATTGGCATTTTAATAGGTATACCCTTATGGATATCTAGAGATAAAGATTATAAAAATAACAAGAAGAAAGCGGAACTTATCGAATTCAAGAATTATGGGACCATCAACAGCATAAAGGCTGAGAAAGTTTAAGTCGTTTACAAAGTAGGCAAGCTACTTGGCAGTTAGCTCGAAGCTCACCACATAGACCTCGAGCTCCGGCTCCCAGGCCCCATTTATCCTGATCCACTCCTCCTTGAATGCCTCCAGAGTTTCATAGCCTTCTCGCCTTACATCCTCAAGAGAGATATCGCCAAGCCTCTCCTTTCTAATATCGGTTATCCTGATCAGGGCAAAGTACTCCTTGGAAAAGAGAACCGTCTTGGCCTTATGAGTCGATCCTGCTTTTGCCCTGGGCTTCCTCCATATGCGCCTGGTTTGGGTCTTGCGGCCGGTGAGGATGAGATCTACGTGTTCGGGCTTGAAGAGCATTAGTTAAGCCGCCTGGTGAAGGATATTAACGGCCTTAAACCTGTTTTGCCTTGATTCCATTAACCGTGCCATGATCACGAAACTCTTTAAGCTCTCTGCTCTTATCAGCATCTTTCTTTGTGCTGGAAATTAGGAATAAGCCCATTGCTAAAAAGAAAATTCACGACCATTATAGCACAAATTAATATGGCGAGCCATCCACTTCACACCTCTTCGCCGGCCGCCATAATTGCACAGTCAAAAATGGTTGCACTCTTCATATGTGGCTGGTCTGTCAATCCATTTAAGCCCGCACTTAGTCTGGTAGGCCTTGATATGCCCCTGCAGCTCCTCGATCTGAGTATAGAGCTTCGATATTGTCTGGATAGTCCACTCATCTCCGGCCCAATTACAGCTGGGGCAGAAGAACATCGGGAGGCCGTCGAGCCTGACCTACCTCTCCATTGTTTCACTTTGACAGCGAGGGCAATTGTTACTCATCGGAGCCCTCCGGATCCTCGAGGTCATCAATGAACTCCAGCTTTCCCATGGCATCCCTGGCTTCGACCTTCTCCAGGGCGGATACGATCTCTAACAGGGAGCAGAGCTGGGTGGATAGCAAAGGGCTCTGGCTCATGAGGTAGACTGCCTGCCGCTCGACTGGGGTCATCTCGTCGCTCGCCCGAACCAGCTCATCTCGGGTCAGAGTAATAGTAACCGTAAGCGTTGAGGTCTTGGGATCTTCCCATCTTTCGATATTCAGGCTACCACCTCCAGGTTCTTGATTAACTTGGCATGAAGTGCCTTCTCTTTTTGGCAGGACCTCGCCCAGAAAGCAGCCGCCAGCCTTCAGGAGGCTTGGGCATTTCAGGTCCTTTCTCCTCTATACATCTTCTCAGGTCGGAGGTACTGCTCGGTCGTATTTTAAACGTTGGGAATTATTTGCTACCCTTTTCCGCCAGCTGGGCCTCCAGCTCCTTCACTCTCTGGGATAGCTTTCCGTAGTCCCGCAGTAAGCTCTCCATGGCATCATCCCTTGTCTTGATCCTGTGGTCCATCTGGTAGCCAACCAGGACCTCTTTGGCCTCTTCAGAGACCGTTACGGATATTCGGCTTCTTCCCATATCTGCAAATCTCCAATAGCTTTAGCTAACTATTAAAGCTAGCCAGATATTTAACCCTTTGTGGATTACAACGGAGTTAGGAGGAGGGCCTGTTCCGGCCCTTTTGAAGAGGGCCCGATGGGGCCTCTCCTCCTAACTGCTGCTTATGTTGGTGCTGCAGGTTCTTCTGGGATCCCGCGCGTTGCCTGGCTTCTCGCGCGAGAGGAGTTGGGGGCGCGCTCAATCGCCGCGCGGGCTGCCTCCAACTCCTCTCCGGGAGAGGGGCCGCAAGAAGTCCAAATGTCCCAAGTGTCTATAACGACCAATCGTTGCATCGGGCAAAAAGGGATTTTTGAGGCGAAGTAACTTAAGAGTCAAACCTGAATCTTCTGAAGATTTAACTCTTCAGTCTTAACCTCATACTGAAGAGTTAACAGATAAACCTGAATAATCTAAACCGCTTAGTTTAATCCGAAACCACCGGGCGGGAGGGCAGCAAAGGCGCTCAGTTACCGGGGGGCACAGGGGCTCTGGCTGCCAGTAACTACCGGGCATGAGTGCTCTGGCCTGGGCATGAAACATCACAAGGCGAAATTCGCCTTGACCCTTCAGGTGGGGTCGTGCTCGACCCCACTCTTGCCGCTTACGCGCCAGCGGACCGGCGAGTGCTACCAGATGGACGGGGGACCTCTGTTGCCCTGTCGGCGGTCCCCCATCTCAATTGCTGTACCACGGCGGATAGGGAAAGGGGGGTCCCCCCGCAAGCGGGACCCACCCCCCCTCTCCCTCCGAGCCAACCCACACCCAGAGACGACGGTCGGACTCCCTGAGCCTGGTGACGGAGTTGTTCTATGACATTCTGTAAGCTACGTTCTAAAATATCATAGATCGATTTTATGGAGCTGATCGTCGCGAAGCAGCGCTCTATTTTCGGGTTTTTACGCTCATTTTAGCTAGCTTTTTTAGCTAGCTAATGTTATCTAGAGTTATCTTTAAATAGCAACAAAGACTACTTAATACTAAGAACTTTGGGAGGTTCGAAAGATGGAAACAAAAACCAAGGAGGCAAGCTGGATGGTTAAGGAGATGCTTGCCGAGCAGCAGAGGATCAAGCAAGCGGTAGACGAGACCGCGGCCAATGCTCAGGCCGAGGCCCAGAGGATAAAGGAAAAGATGCCCCTGCCGCTTGCGGAGTCTGAAGGCAAGTTTGAGGCCCGGTTCGTTCAGGCCCTTATCGAGGTCATGACCGGCAGGCCAACAACGGGAAAGCCGGATATGGTCAAGATGCCGGAGACGATTTACGAGCGCATCGTTTTAGTGCTCAGCTCCACAGGCCAATTCTACTATCGAGTAACCCCTCAAGGATGCACCTGTAAGGGTTATGCCTACCGAAATAACTGCAGGCACTACAAGTTAGCATTCCCCGAGCCGGCTGCCTCTAAGCACTCAGAACAGTAGGGAGGCTCCTCCAAGAGCTCTCCCTCCAGGGAGTACTTAGCCAAAACGGGCATCCCGCACCCAGGGCAGCAAGCCTCCCCTATCCTGCCCTCTACCGTGTGACCGTCGGCAGCGGTTTCGGAGAAATAGGCCATTGCTACAAAAATAAGAAGATTAAGCCGTGGCGGCTGCACGGGC
>JACIVP010000020.1 GCA_014361455.1 Candidatus Methanosuratincola sp. | reverse complement strand
CAGTTTTTCATCTAATTTGTTCTCATTATCTGCCATTTCAAGTTTTTCTACCAAGCTCGATGCGTTGGCAAAATACACTTTGAATCCAGCCTTTATTGCCTCAAACCAAAGGGAAGATCGAGAGCACGGTAAAATTCGTGAAGAAGGACTTTTTCATGGGCGGCAAGTTTTCATCCTTCACCGATCTCAACCTGCAGCTCCAGCAATGGCTATTGCGAGTCAACTCGTCAACCCACGGCACAACACACGAAGTTCCAGCAGAACGATTGAAGCTTGAAGCGTTTAATAAGATAAACGAGGTCAGGGCATACATAGTCATAAAGGAAGAATCAAGAAAGATCTCTTCTGATTCTCATCTGTCCTATCTAGGAAATAAATACTCAGTACCATATAAATTCGCTGGAAGGACGGCCCGACTTCAGATTCGAGATACAACGTTCTCGGTCTTTGTTGGAAATGAGTTGGTCTGCAGGCATGAGATCTTGCCTGGACACGGAAAAGTATCGCGCAATAAGGATCATTTCAAGGGCTTGCTCTCGGAAATTCTCAAACAGAATTCCGCTTCAAGATCAAAAGGCGAGAATATCGTCCATTTTAGGGATGACGATGTTGAAAAAAGATCGCTATCTGTCTATGAATCTTTTTGCAGGGAGGCTTGATGGTGAGCGAATTTTTATATGAACGGCTTCATCATAATCTCAGGCTACTGAAATTGACGACCTTTGAGTCCATTCTAGACAATCATTTGGAGATTGCCATAAAAGAAGGAAGGTCATTCATGGAAATCCTTGATTATCTGGTTGATCAGGAGATTCAAAGCAAAGAAGCTCGATCCCAGGCTCTCCGCATGAGAATCGCTTGCTTTCCTTTTGAGAAACAGATCGATGATTTTGATTTCAAATATCAGCCGTCTCTTGATAAAACAGTTATAAAAGATATGACCTCCCTAAGGTTCGTCCGCAATGCGGAAAATGTGGTTTTCCTTGGGCCGCCAGGCGTGGGAAAGACGCATCTTGCTATTGGTTTGGGTATTGAGGCAATAAAGGCTGGATTCAAAGTGTATTTTGCCAACGCATCGAGCTTGGTAGAAAAACTTGAAATGGCAGATAATGAGAACAAATTAGATGAAAAACTGCGCAACCTATCGAAATTTCATCTCCTCATTATCGATGAGATGGGCTATCTTCCATTCAATGATTATGGCGCGCATTGCTTTTTCCAGCTTGTATCAAGGAGATATGAAAAGGCGGCCACCATTTTCACATCCAATAAATCCTTTGGGGAATGGGGAGACATCTTCAAAGACCATGTGATCGCATCGGCCATTCTGGATCGGATTCTTCACCATTGTGTGACAGTAAACATAAAAGGTGATAGTTACAGGCTCAAGGAACGCAGACGCCAAGGAGTGGTTCAGATTGCCTCTCCCTGCGTTATTCAGCCGGAGCCGCAAAATGGAAAAGTCTTAAGTAGACCTGGGGAAATTTCATTGCCATAATTGGGGATTTTCGCTTTGCCATTGACACAAGAGCGAGTTCCACGAAAACAAGGATTGAAACTCACACAGGAAATGTAATACAGAACGCTCCAACTTGCCATCTGATCAAGAGCGAGTTCCACGAAAACAAGGATTGAAACCTGTAATCAGGCCGGGCAGGAGCATCCCGATCATGGAGATCAAGAGCGAGCTTCCCGAAAATTTCGAAGCTAGCTAATTGCTTTGGCGACCACAAGGAAAACGAACGCTGTTATAACTCATATAGATAATAATTATTTCATGCACATCCCTCTGTATGTGGCCACCATGGCGCTTATGATGCATAGGCCTCCTGCGATCAGCATCACACGGCTTATGCTGCTCGCGAGGAGCAAGGGCTCAGCCTCCGATATTGTGCCATAGTGCCCGGCCTGAGCCATCTGCAAAGAGACCAGAAGGCCAGAGAGGGAGACTCCCAGCGCCATCCCCAGGTTCCTGATGGTGGCGGTGAAGCTGGAGGCGATGTTTATCTTGGATATGGGCAAGGCCCTCATCAGCTCGGTGTTGTTGGGGCTCTGGAAGAACGCTCCTCCTATTCCCATGAAAAAGAAGCAGACAAGGAGCATTCTGATGTCGGTTGTTACGTTCATCGCCAGATATCCCAGCATTATCATGGAGAAGGCCATGATGGACATTCCGAAAGCTGCCAGGTACCTGAACCGATGCTTATCGTAGATCGTCCCGCCGAGGGGAGCGCCAATGACCATTATGCTTGGGATGATGAGATAAATCAAACCCACCTGCGAAGCAGTATAACCCCTTACGCCCTCAAAATAGAACGGCCCGAGGACGGATACCATCAGATTAGCCACAAAGAAGAGGATCAGGCTGATGCTGGGCAGGACAAACATCCGGTAGCGGAAGATGGACAGGTCCAGCAGAGGGGATTTCTGTCTGCTCTCATTGATGATAAATCCGGCCAGAGTGAGAACAAAGATCATCGCCAGGATGAGGATAGCCGGAGTAATGGCAAGGCCATAAGAGAGCTGGCCCAAAAGTGCCATCAAGGAGACGATTAGAGCGATCAGGGTCATAGCGCCTATCCAGTCCACCTCCAGGCAGCTCGATCTCTTCTCCTCGATTCTCAGATACCTGGTGGAAAGGAGCATCTGGACTAGGCCTATAGGCACATTGATGAGAAATACATAGCTCCAGCCCAGAAGGTCCACGATGAATCCTCCCAGGGTCGGCCCCAGAATGCTGCCTATGGCCACCGTCGATCCGATGTAGCCCATGGCCCGCCCCTGCTCGCTTTTCGGGAAAGCGAGAAAAATTATGGCCGCGCTAATGGAGAACATCATCGCACCTCCTGTAGCTTGAAAAATCCGGCATAAGACCAGCATCTCCAGGCTGGAGGAGATGCCGCAGGCCAGAGAGCTGGCGGTGAAGAGAGCAATTCCAAGGAAGAAGAGCTTGGCCTTTCCCACGTATTCCGCCACCCTGCCGAAGATCAGGAGGAGGCTGGTGATCGTCACCAGATAGGCGGTCATGATCATCTGGGACTGAGCAATGCTCACATGGAAGTACTCGGTGATGGTGGGAAGGGCAATGCTGACCACTGAGCCATCGAGAACGGACATCAGAACGCCCGTCAGAACTAAGAGCAAGACGATATAGCGGCTCTTGCTGCTCGATACCTGCTCTTTATCCTGATATGGTGCATTCAGTTCTGTTGAGCCCGATCCCATAGATCAAGGGCCTTGTATCAAGGGCTTAAATCTCCTTTCCCCTCAAAGGGCCTTAGTACTCTGGGGAGAGGCTCCGCAAGGTTGATAGACGGCAACCTTCCATTTACGGAAAATAGATGCATGAGACGATAAATAAGAATGAGAAGGTGGATAAGACCACCCGCCTGAAATATGTCGGTATATCCAATTTGCTCTTCATTCTCGGCCTGCTGATCATGCTGACCTTCTTTCTCATCTTCACCATAGTCTTCGCCCTGGCGATATGGGCATGGTCAGGTATATTCATGTATGTACCTGGCCATTGAGGGGCGGGCCTATGAAGACTTTTGTCGGTCTATTGGATTGAGATAGCGCAGAATGGCGCCCACGCCGCCAATAGACTGAAGGAACTCGTCCTCCTCCACGAACTCCACCTCCGCTCCCGTCCTCTGGGCCAGCTCATAAAGCTCCTCTAAGACGTTAACCTGAGAGGTCCTGCCGCCGCACTGGGCGCAGACCTCTGGCCGGTCCCCCTCCTGGAAATGCTGGCACCTCTCGCAGATCCATCCCGGGACCACATAGTCTGAGAGCAGGACCAGGGTATTGACCCTTCCCTGGGCCAGAGCATCTCTTACCGAATCGGTTCCGTAAGCATAGAGCTGGCCTCTGAGCACATTAGCCTTCAGCTCCTCTGCCCTCTTTATGCTGAGGGTGCGCTCGCGATCCAGAGCCACTTGCTCGCCTAACTTCACCAGCTCTGAGGGACGGGTGGTCATGGGGATGTCCAGCAGGCCTATCACCTGCTCTCTGACCTTCTGGGGAAGCAGTTCCATGAGCTGGTTTTTTGCATCCCCTGGTCCGGCGAGGACCAGGCCTCTCATGCTCTGCAGGCTCTCGAGGGCAGTCACATCCTCCGCCACCTCGGTGAGGAAGGACTTTATCGCCCCCTTGCGCAGACGGTTGTAGCGCATCTGGCTCCAGCCTCCTTTCTTATGCTTTTTCATGAGGTCGATGGAAGAGCTGTTTGTCTCCTCCATAATGCGGGAGCGGATGATGAACAGCCGTGCATCCTGGGAGTCAAGCAGCAGGAGTCCATAGTCCTCATGGTCGTCCCTGAGCCTGGCCAGGGGGAGGAGGAAGGGCGAGGTGTCCAGGACTACCAAAGGCTCACAGTCAAGGCTCATCCGATAGAAATGAAAAAACGACTCCGGGCTGGAGACGAAGATCACTCTTGACCTCTCTCCCTTCCAGAAGGAGGAGTCTATAGCCTCCTGAGCCAGGGAGGCTGTTCTCCGGAAGGATTCTTGAAGCTCTGATGGAAGGGACTTTTGCATGACCCTGAACCGGGAGGCCACAAAGGAGCGGCTAGCCTCCAGATCAGAGCTGCTGGAGCTCCTCATATAAATTGACAAATATATATCCGTCTCATCGTATATCTCCGATAGGGCGCCAAGGTCAATCTCGGTAACCGCTACCAGACGGTCAGGAGATATGCTCCTGAACTCGGGCTTGGGCTTCATGGCTCAATAAGGGGAGCAATGGTCAAGCAAGCTGCATCTGCTATCAAACGCTTCATCCTCCTTGCCCCTCCTCCCAGCCAAAACGCTATCCATTGATATCTAATCACGTCTGAATTCCTTGCAGTCTTAGAAAGCATAAATCCGACCACCATCTGCGAACATCTCCTCCACCAGGAGCTGGTAGAAATCCTCCGGCACCATCACCTCTTCTCCTGCCTGCACCCCTCTCGCTTCCAGGTCCTCTTTACAGGCTATAACCTTTCCAGGCGATTCTATTATGAGGGCCTCATCCAGAAGATTATAGACCCCATCTCCCGCCAGATAGAGAACGGGATGATCACAGTGCTCCATCAGGCGCAGGCACAGCTCTGTCCTTTCACATCCAGGCGGCCTGGTCAGAAGGAAGATATCTCTAAATGCCATAATCCACCCTTTATAGTGCAATCAGGCCGTCGGCAGCCAGGGCCCGCTTAACGAAATCCTCCTCATCCACAAGCTCCACCCTCTCCACCAGCCCACGGTTCATCAAGCCCCTCTCCACCAGGGAGGGCTCGTGCGCCAGGACCCGCAGCTCGGGATAGGCATAGAGGATATCGGAGAGGTTAGGCACACCAAGAAGGCCGGTGTCCTGGCCTGCCAGGGCAAGATAAACCCCATCGGCGTATAGGCCTACGGTTGCATCCATTCTGATGCTTACAGCAGCCGCATTCAATATGCCATAAGCCTTTTCGCTTCCGTAGGGAGCGCTGTCAAGGAGATAGAAGACCGATTGCATGAATAGCCTACCTCACGACTCATGATCCCAAGAAGATAGATCTCATAGCGCAATCACCCGGTCGCTCTTCTCCAGCATCTCTGCCAGGTCATAGAGGCTGGTGATCTTTATCCCCTCCAGGTAATCCGGGCAGTTACCGTCCTCCTCCGCCCGATAACCTCTGGCAGCAGCGCATCTGGCGCATGCTCTGACCACAGCTCCTCTATCCGCCAACTCCTGGAAGAGCCGTCCGACATTATTAAAATGAGAGGGATTCTGGCCGCTCTTTGGTATATGAACTGCATCCAGGTAAAGGAATATGTTCACCTGGAATAAATTGAGCGCCCGAGAGGCGATCTCATAGGCCATATCTGCATACTGGGAGATGTAAGGACCGTCTGTGATGATGATGGTCAGGGTCTTCAACTAGCTCAC
This sequence comes from Candidatus Methanosuratincola sp., assembly GCA_014361455.1. Taxonomy (GTDB): domain Archaea; phylum Thermoproteota; class Methanomethylicia; order Methanomethylicales; family Methanomethylicaceae; genus Methanosuratincola; species Methanosuratincola mesotaenarum. Next base: position 6,336 of record JACIVP010000020.1, on the reverse strand, counting down.
CTGGAGCTTGTTTAGAGGTACTCCAGCAGAGTCCTGATGTGCTCGAGATTGGTGGCATATCTGGGATCGAGGAGGGGCGTGCATTTGCCAATCTCGGTCTCTCTGCCCACCAGCCTGATAGCGAAGGCATAGCAGCTCTGCTCACCACAGACCTGGCAGTCGGTGCGAGGAAGATACTGGTAGATCTCGGCATGGTCAACCTTGACCTTCTCTCTTGGAACAGGTGTGACCCCCATAGCTATGGCCTTATTGATTATCTCTTTCAGCTCCTCTAAAACCTCTCGCGCCTCTTCCTCGCTCTTGATCATGGTCATGGTCACGTTGCCAGTGGAGTAGATGGTGATCAGAATATTGCCCCTCTGTATGATGAGAGCGCCGATCCGGTCTGAGTACCTGGCCCGGGGAAAGAGAGGTTCCAATAGCTTGAGGGATCCTCCCAGCGGCGGGTCGATACGTGCGATTATCCTGAACTTGCTGCTGTCGGCGATGCAGGGCAGGAGCTGACGAAGCTCGACGACCTGCAAAGGCCTGGTGCCGGCCAGCTCTTCTTTAGCCTCTGCCGGCTTTTCGGATTTGGTCTCCATGAAGTTCTTTCCGAAATCCGTGAGGATGACCATGCCCTCGCTCATATCAGCCAGGCCAGCCTGCTGGAGCATCTGCAGGTGGTAGTCAAGCATGGACCCTCCTACTGCCTGCTCGATCTCGTCTTTTGTCCTCTTTTTTTCCACCAGCATGGCCATGATCTTCCTTCTCGTAGCATTGGCCATGGCATTGCTCACGAGCTTCACCTCAGCAGGCGATCCAGTCATTTTATATCACATCTCATATCGCATCTATGTATCGCATCTTCAGTCTTCGGACCTCACAGGGCTTTCACAGAATATCTTCTTCGGGGCGGAAGGATAGTACCTGTCCCTCAGCTTCAAGGCCACGTTCACCAGGGCAATCAGGACTGGCACCTCGATCAAGGGGCCGATGACGGCAGCGAATGCCTCCTGGGAGGCAATGCCAAAGACGCCCACGGCAACGGCAATGGCAAGCTCGAAGTTATTGCTGGCAGCAGTAAATGAGAGCGCAGCCGTGTTCTCGTAGCTCACCCCCAGCCTGTAGGACATAAAGAAGCTGACGAAGAACATCAGCAGGAAGTAAATGGTTAAAGGTATGGCCACCCGCACCACATCCAGGGGGAGCTGCACGATGTAGTCTCCCTTAAGGGAGAACATGACAACTATGGTGAAGAGCAGGGCGATGAGGGTTATGGGCGATATCCTGGGTATAAAATCCCTCTCATACCAGCTCTTTCCCCGCGCTCGGATAAGGCTGAATCTGGTGATAATCCCTGCCAGGAAGGGTATTCCCAGATAGATGAATACGCTTTCAGCGATCTGGGATATGGTCACGTCAACGGCCATACCCGCTGCTATTCCCAGTGCTGCCGGCAGGATGGTGATGAAGATGTATGCATAGATGGAGTAGAATAAGACCTGAAAGAGGGAGTTGAGTCCCACCAGGGCAGCGCAGTACTCGGTGCAGCCGCAGGCCAGCTCGTTCCAGACGATGACCATGGCGATGCAGCGGGCAAGTCCTATTAGGATTATGCCATACATGAGATGAGGCGAGTCTCGCAGGAATATCACCGCCAGGGCGAACATCAGAATGGGGCCCACGATCCAGTTCTGAACCAGGGAGAGGCCCAGGACCTTTCGATCCGTAAAGACCTGCCCCAGCTCCTCGTACTTGACCTTGGCTAAAGGAGGATACATCATCAGGATCAAGCCGATAGCTATGGGAATTGATGTCGTGCCGATCTGCAGGCTGAGGATGAACTGAATTATCCCGGGAGCATAATTGCCAAGGGCGATCCCCAGAATCATGGCCACGAATATCCAGATGGTGAGGTAGCGGGATAGAAAATCCAGCCCCTTGCTCACCCCATTTGACATCTCGTTCCACCACCCCTGATTATGTCTTGCCAAGCTTTACATACTTGGAGTCGGCAGCATCTGCCGTGCCCTCATGCGCCTGCCAGTCCTTCCAGGAGTAGATGGCAGCCTCATAGCCCATGAGCTGCAGAGAATATGCCACTAGAGCAGACCGGCTGTAGTCATCGGAATAGACCACAATCGGCATATCCTTTTCCAACCGGCTGAAGACAGCTGCCAGATCGTCCCCGTTCTTGATTTTATCCTCTTTGATCACATTGGCTGGGTCCAGAGCAATTGAGCCAGGTATGCGACCTTTTCCAAAATCCACAAAGGGCCGAACATCTACGATCTGTGCCTGGCCGGACTTGACATAATCGTATTCAGCTATCACACCCGGCTTAACTGAGGGATTATATTCGGCAGCAGGAATTACGGTATCCTGGGCCTCAACCGGCAGTCCTGCAGCTTTCCACTCCTCCAGGCTTCCGTCCAATAGCTTCACATCCTCTTGCCCCAGATGCCTCAGGATCATGAAGGCCAGCTCAGCCTCGCCGGAGCTTTCTGTGCTGCCATATACAACTACGGAGTCCTCTCTGGATATGCCTGCCTCTCCCAGCAGCCTGGACAGCTCCTCATCGCTCTTGATGTTGCCATTATTGTCCAGCAGGTCCTTGCTTGGTATGTGAATGGCGTTCTTAATGTGGGATGCAGCATAGCTGTCTCCGTTAGATGCATCGACTATCACATCCGAGCTGGAGACGCTCTTCATGGACTTCATGATACTGCCATTGGGGTAAGATGCCAGCCTATCCGGCGCACCTTGAGGGTTGCTGGAGCCTGCCGTAGCGCTGTCTTGCGATCCTTGAGCTGGCTGGATCGGCTGAGTGGGCTGACTGGACATGCCTTGTCCGGAATCGGAGTTCAGAAATCCGCTGGGATCCCAGGTGCCTCCACTGCAGCAACCGGCACTGGCCAGGGGAGATAAAGTTAACAAAGAAATCATGAAAATTGCAGGAATGGTTAGATCATGCTTTGACAATTTTGTCATTGGAATTACCTCTTTCGTCTTTGGAGTCCTTCATAATTTGTGCCAGATTAAGCATCTCAATCACTGCTCCCTCCGAGAGCCGGTATTTGGACCATCGCCCGTCTTTGCGCTCTTTGATCAGACCAGCACTCTTGAGGATGGAGAGGTGATGAGATGTGCTGGATTGGGGTCGGTCAACGCCGATCATGATCTCACAGGCACATAGCTCCCCATCTCGCAGGAGAGAGAGTATCTTGAGCCGGCAGGGATCGGCCATTGCCTGGAAGATCTCGGATTCCGCCTTGAGCTCCTCCTCATCCAGGTCTACGGTTAGAGAGCGCAGCCTGTTCACCTTGCATTCTGCCTTATCGCGATCGCCGATGAGCCTGGTCATCCTGTCGACGGCCTCTTTGGATATGCTGGACATGAGCTTCCTGGCACCTCAGCAGCATGAGCAGCTTTTTTGAGCTAGGAGATAATCTCTCTCTTTCTGCAGGCAATCGCCACAGATCCTTATTCTTCCCCTTTCTTTATGTGTAACCAGGAAGAAGGACCTTCCGCTTCTATTGCACATTTCGCATTCCATAGCTACCTCAATCTGCAATATAAGACCATATCCATCCATTTCGATATATAAGAGTTTCCGATCGGGTGGTGAAATACGGTTTCGACAACTGCCTATAATTATATATATTAAAATTGATATATGTGGTCTTACCGAAACCAAATTGGTTTTGTCTATCAAAAGTGCATAATGTATTTTAAATAAAATTATAGATATGGAATTAGAGAGAATGTTCCTTTCCAAGTGCGTCTATATAGATCGAATTGACGAAAGTCTTATATCCAATAATGTCGATCTGCCAAGAATTAGCTACTCATACCAACGGCAAGATGTCGATTTGATGGCTGGATAGACAGGGGAATAAGTGGGAGCTGGATAGACAGGGGAATGAGTGGGAAAAGGAGAATGCTTCATGGAGATAATATCGAGAAAAATTGGCATAACCTCATTGATTGCAGTATTTCTTCTCGCTTTGGGCTTTTATGCCGCGGGAGCTGAATACTCTGTGGGATCGGAGAACGATGACTGGTGGACGGTATATCCCGATCAATCTACAGGAGCAGGCGTCGAGGTCAAGCATCCTGACTGGGTGCTGGATGCTCTGAAAAGCAAGCCTGTTCTGATGAGAGCTTCGAAAAACCCACCGATCGAAGACTTTATATACTAATAATACTATATTATTTGATACATGAGGACCCTCATAGATTTTGCCATTAGAGCGGAATATGCTCGGATCAAAGCCCTTGGAGACGAACTATGCGAGATGGGATCACAAATTGATTGGGAGCGATTCAGGTTTTTAGAGCCGCTAATGTATAAAAACAAGTCTAGTCGTGGAGGCCGCCCTAATATTGATTTTGTGATCATGATTAAGCTGCTTGTACTTCAGCATTGGTTTGGCCTATCAGACCCCGAACTGGAACGGCAGGTTGCCGATAGGATTTCTTTTCGCATCTTTCTTGGCACTACAGAGGTGGTTCCAGATTTCAGCACTGTTTGGCTGTTTCGCGAGCGCCTGATCAAGAGCGGCAAATTGGAAGATCTATGGATGGAGCTTCAAAGGCAAATCGATGAGAAAGGGTATATTGTAAAAGAGGGTTCAATCCAGGATGCAACTTTTATAACATCCGATCCCGGTCGAAAGAAGAAGAAGGATCGTGAGGCTGAATGCAAGAAGAAGAATAAAGCCTTAAAGGCCATCGAGTCGAACCAGATTCCAGAGTTTGATAAAGGCTTACTTGATATTTCAAATAATATTATTAATAGCCAGGAAAAATCACTAAGATCTGAAAAGGTGCCAAGGAATGAAGGAAGCTGGGCCAAAAAGGGTGTTAAGAGCTTTTTCGGTTATAAAGGGCACATTCTAATCGATACTGGGGACCATCTTATCCGAGCTGTTGAGACTACAACTGCTTCTGTGCATGATAGCCAGGTTGACCTAGGGATTGAAGAGATACCGCGCTATGCAGATAAGGGATATGATGGTGCCGGAACCCGAGGATACGATGCAGCCATGAAAAAAGCTACAAGAGGCCATGCATTGGGAATAAGTGACATTCTCAGAAACAGGAGAATTAGCAAGAAGCGATCACAAATCGAAAGGTGCTTTGCGGTTATGAAACGAGCCCATAAGGCTGGACATGTCCAGGTAACCACAGTTGCCAGGGCAGGGATGAAATTCATGATGAGCGCATTCGTGTATAATCTGGTACAATTGAGACATTTGGCGCAAAAAAGATTAACCTAGCGGAGGCTCTCTAAATATTGGGAGAAATTAGATAAATTAAGGCCATAAAAACAAATTGGAGCAAAATCATGACGAATATGGATTGGATTGATTGAAAATATTAACGCTGGAATTTAAATCCATATTGTTATGAACTAAATCGAAGCTCTCATAGATCTCAATTATCTATTATCATCATAGACGTTAATATCTTTCCTCGCCAACTGCTGAGGACCATCCTGAACCCCCATCCTGAGTTCTTGTGTTATTAGATATGTATTCAAAATCATTTCATGCTACTAGTGGAAAGGTTCTTAAAATAAAATGCGATATCCATTTGTCATGGTGAAATTCAAATGCTAATCGGATCGTTAATCAGGCAATCCGTTCTCATAAGATGCTTCCCGATGATAGGACTTATCCCTAGTCCTACGGGCATTAATCACGCGGCCCGGGATAAGTGAGGATGAGCCTAATCTTCGATACGCTGGTATGGAAAGACGAAAAGGGGATCGTTCCAGCTCTGGCTGAGAGCTGGGAGGAGGAATGACCTCTATAACTTCAAGCTGCGAAAGGATGTCTTCTGGCATGATGGCGAGAGGTTCACCGCCAATGATGTGAGGGATATACCTTCAACGTCGTTCCTCTGGAATTGAATAATCAGATGCTTGTGAGCTAAATGCAAAAAAGAATAGATAAGAAGTAGGGAATTATGGAGGATAAACGGGATGAAACTTGTGATCTGTGGCAAAGGAGGAAGCGGAAAGAGCACCGTTTCCGCTCTCATCGCCCGAGAGATGGCATCAAGAGGAGAGAGAGTGCTGGTGGTGGACACCGACGAGTCCAACTTCGGGCTCTACAAGCAGCTGGGTCTGCCCCAGCCAAAGGACTTTATGGACTCTCTGGGCGGGAAGAAGGGCCTGGGGGATCGGCTGATGAAATTCATGAAGTCAGATGGCAAAGAGAAGCTATCCATTCTTCAGGAGTTCACCATTGAGAGCTTCGAAAAACCCACCGATCGAAGACTTTATATACTAATAATACTATATTATTTGATACATGAGGACCCTCATAGATTTTGCCATTAGAGCGG
>JACIVP010000002.1 GCA_014361455.1 Candidatus Methanosuratincola sp. | reverse complement strand
TCCAGCAGATCTTGATTGCCGTGATGTCCCTCCTGCTCTTATTTGTCGTTGTGATTGCGACTAGTTCGTTGGACAAGAACCATGGTCCATACATTGCGATAATCTTCTTGACCTATGTGTCTGCCGCTGCCGTATTGATGGCGAATGACTTCTACAACCTATGGATAGCAGTTGAGCTTGGCAGCCTGCTTGTGGCAGGGCTCGTGGCTTCCTCCGGCACCAGCTTCGCCCAAAAGGCTGCCTTGAAGTACACCTTCTTTTCGGCTTTGGCGGGATCGGGCTTGGCGATCTCTCTTGGTCTGATCTTGGGGGTGACTGGCTATGTGAATGTTACCGATGCCATTAATTCTCTGATGACGAATGACCTGGGGGGTATGCATGCTGTCCTTTACGTTGCCTTTGGCTTCCTGACGCTGGCTTGGATATACGCCGGCGGGTTGATTCCGGTACACCCGCTGAAGTCCGATGTTTATCGTTCTGCATTCCCTCACGCCACCATCCTGCTCCAGGCGCAGTCCAAGCTCATGCTTGTTGCGCTAAGTTTAGTCCTCTTGAGAATGTTCGGGTTGCTCCCGTTTGCGAGGGAAGTGATGCTCTCGATCAGCGTCCTGACCATGATCGTAGGCATAGTGATGGCACTGATCCAGACCGACTTCCGCTGGATCTTGGCATACTTAATTGTGAGTCACAGCGGTCTCGTTACTGTTGGACTCTCGCTGGGAACCTATCAGGGGATCGTCGGGGGGCTCTTCCAGGCAGTCAATGATGTGGTTTACATGAGCATCCTCCTCCTCTGCTGCGAGATGCTGTTGTATTTTGGTAAAGGTAGCACATCAATAAAATTCAGCGGCGGGATAGCGAAGAAATCGCCTTGGCTTGCAGCATTTGTGATTCTGGGTGCCTTTGCCGCCTCCGGCATCCCGCCCTTCAACGGCTTCCAGAGCGAACTGATTATCATACAGGCCGCGCTTATGCAGGGCCTTCCTGAGATTGCTGCGGTTGTTCTAATGGTCAGCGTCTCGACATTCATAGCCCTTTTTAGGGCAATTTACTGCATATTCCTCAGACCTGCCGGAAATTCCCCTGTAATGCAGTCTGAGGCGAATGAATTCGAGATGCCGAAGACTGTTTTCGTATTCTTGGCAGTGCTCCTAGCGATCACTCTAGTCCTTGGGGTGTATCCACAGCTGGCATTAGATTTCCTGACAGAATCAGCATTGAAGGTGGTGTTTGTGCCATGGGTTCCATAGACAGCCTTTATGATAAGATCAAGCGTTACCTCACCGGGTTCTTTACGGGTGAGGGCTCCACAGATGCAATAACCGGATATTCGAGTGGAGAGCTGCAGATGGCCGTCTTCATAATGGTCTTGGCAGCAGCATTCAGAGTATTCATGGTCCCGCTTGGCATAGTGCTGCTGCTTGGTGCCGCAATCATGTTGATGCACTTCGCACCGATCATAAAGACTGTGGATCGCGAGAACTCGAATGATCTTAACAGGGTCATGTTTTGGGTTATCATATACTTCTCGATAATCTTGGCAGTGACGCTTTGGGGGGAGTAGTGAGATGGAGATCAAGGAACTTCGCGGAGTAAGGGGCGTAATCGCAGCAGTGGCCCTGCTAATAATATTCTTCGGCGTATTTTCGTCGTTTTTGCAGCTTGAAGGTAATGTGGCTCGGGGGATAAGTGAAGAATACAACAAATTGGCATACAGGATGGCGCCGAATAACTTGGCCTCGTGGGTCTATGACTACAGGGGAGTAGATACGCTTCTAGAGACAGGGGTGATCTATGTCGGAGCGGTCGTTTCGGTTCTAGTGCTCGGAAGGGGGCTTGTGAGGTTAAAGGCTCCTGAGGAGGATGAAATAGTCAAAGTGTCAGGGATGGACTTGAGAACCGAGACGATGCCGGTCTTACTCAAATACTTCGCGCTACCCGTTGTCATCCTTCTGATTGCTTACGGTCTGCTTGTTGTCCTTGAGGCTCCGACCTCAGGTGGTGGGGGATTCCAATGCGGCGTTATAATCTCCTCAGCTTATCTGCTGTCTGTCATAATATATGGAAAGAAGTCACCATTCAATCTCAAGAAGAAGACACTCGTTGCGTTCGGAGCCTTCGGCTGGGGGCTCTATGTGCTTATGGGCCTTCCAGGATATCTGACAACTGGTTATTGGCAATACAATGTCGGTGCAGACCTCTGGTCGTGGGTGACTTCTTTCCCAGGTGCGGTTCCTGATGCTCTCCGAACAATCTTTGGTGAGCCATTCAAGCTCGCGCTTCAGCTCGAAGAAGGCGTTTATTACGCTACTTCAGGCATACTCCCGATCATAAACATCGGCGAGGCATTCAATGTCATCGGCGCAATCTGCCTGATCTTCTTTGTATTTATCTACGGATGGACTGATTCAGAGGATGGTGCTTCAGAATGATGATATTCCCTCTCGCGCTAGGTGAGGTTACTCTGGCTGTTGTGGGCTTCTTCCTGGGCATAGTCTTAGGCACGCAGTTGCAGGCCCAGCTTTCGCGACAGACAACGCTGCTGATCTTGATAATGAGCATGGTTGCCGCTTTTCTATTTGAGGCCCCAATACACTATAACAGCGTCCTCGGCGGCGTCTTTACGGAACACGTCAGTTTATCATTTAAGTTTATTTCTGTAACGGTCGGCCTTCTTGTCGGGAATTTGTTCAGAAGAGCTGGGGGTATCTGATAGATGTATTTTACTACTACTGATTGTGACAAATGCGGGAAGTGTTGGGAGGCCTGCCCTACCGACTGTATAAAGCACCCTGACGGCATACCATTCAGCTGCACAACCTGCGGAGTTTGTGCATCCAACTGCCCTACTGACGCAATAAAGAAGAACAAGTTTGGTGGCTATTACGTAGACAGGTCGAGATGCACACTCTGTGGTCTCTGCGTCAAGCACTGCCCGTTTGATTTCGCAAAGTTCGTGGAGGATAGCGTGAGGGGCAGGCATATCAAGGGCATTTGCGTCAGGTGTGGCATCTGCGTTAAGGTCTGCCCGAAGAACGCAAGGATAGATGCGCTTAGCCTGATCAAGGGGCCTGTGGATTATCATGTATTGATGGAGATTGCCGTGCCAGAAAAGATCAAAGAGTTGGTTGAGGGTAAGCCTGTTGCGGTAAAAGCGGAGGCCGAGAAATGACCATGCAAGCTGCGAAACAGGAGCAGAGGCAGGTATCCAAGAGGAAGATATACCGGGACATGTCAAAGTGCTCGCTCTGCGGCAGGTGCAGGAACTTCTGCCCTACTGGCGCGATCAAATTCGTCGTCGAGGAGAGTGGCATGTGCACCAACTGCAACCTCTGCGCCGAGGTGTGCCCAGTCAAGGCGATCGACTCATTCGAGGGCAAGATAAAACCTGAAGAGGTAGGCAGATACTACCTCCAGACCCAGTCCTATTCTGACCGGAAGGTGAAGGTGAACTGCGTCAACTGCATGCGGTGCTACGAGAACTGCCCCATAAAAGCGATACTCATCCAGGAAGGGAAACCCTTCATCAGAAAAGGCGACGCCAGGCCATCGATCATAAACTGCTCGTTGTGCTCGCTCTGCATCAAGTCCTGCCCCACCGAGGCGCTAACTTTCCAGCTGGGCCGGGTGAAGCTGAACCCTGAACTCTGCGTCCTTTGCGGCGAATGCGTCAGGGTCTGCCCTCCGCAGACGATGTTCCTGAAGGACAGGTATCCTGGTGGGTGCTGTGTGATGTGCGGCAGGTGCGTCAAGTCATGTCCTATGGGTGCCCTTTCCATAAAGTCCGTCTCATGGGACGGCAGGATCACTGACGACTGCATCCGGTGCGGGACTTGCAGCAGGGTCTGCCCGACTGATGCTATCTCGTTCAACCCGATCACCGAGAGGAAGCCGCTGGTCAACGTTTCCAAGTGCATACTCTGCGAGATATGCGCTTCCGACTGCCCGACGAACGCGATACCGATCAGGTGCAGCCTGCCTGAGCGGAGACTGGTGGAGCACCACATATACGTCAACAGGGATATGTGCATTGGCTGCTCCCTCTGCGTGGATGCCTGCAAGGTGGCGCTGGAGGGCAACCATGCCCCATACATCAAGGACGGGCTCGCATACATCGATGAAAAGCTGTGCATCGGCTGCGGGGCATGCGCAACAACCTGCCCTGCTGAGTGCATCCGGCTTGTGAAAGTTTATGAAAAGAAAATGGTCTCTGGAAGCGCCGGTGAGGTGGTGGTGTTCCCATGATCACTTTCCTGAGGATCATGCTCCAAGGGGCTTACAAAAATATGCTCAGGGTATTGACAAGGGCGGATCGGGCAACAAGCATAGCGATGAGGGATAAGATACTCACCATGAGCGTCCCTCCTTTGGAGACTGTCCTGGACGAGATGTGCATAGGGTGTGCCGGGTGCTACAATGTCTGCCCCACACATGCGATTACAATGGTCCCGCTCGATAAGCCAGTCGAGATCATTGAAGGGTATACAAAGACCCAGGTGCCGAGGATAGACCTTCTAAGGTGTATCTTCTGCCTTAACTGCCATGATTTTTGTCCGATTTACTCGGTCTTCGGTGAGGCTGCTCCTATTCACGCGAGGGACGTCGGAACTCCGAGGATGACCCTGCAGGAGGTCCTGAAGAAGCCGATAAGGGCTCCACCCGAGAAGATAGAAGAGCTGAGGAAGCTGATCCCGTCATCGAGCTTCTCACTGATAACCAACGGAGGCAAGAGTAATGAATCTTAAGGCAACCAGCAGAAAGAATGCGATCCATATCATGGTAGCATACACCGGCGGATGCAACGGATGCGATATCGAGATTGTCAATGCCGTACTTTCGCCAAGGTACGACGTCGAGCAGTACCGGGTCCTCCTCACCTGGAACCCCAGGGAGGCTGATGTCCTCATCGTATCCGGGGTTGTTACATGGCAGATGGTCGAGCCATTGAAGAAGATATACGAGTCGATACCAGAGCCGAAGGGAGTTGTTGCCGTCGGGGCCTGCGCAGTCAACGGAAACGTGTACAAAAATCTCGTTGGCGACATCGGTCAGAATGAGGAGATCTGGGCGCCTGTCGAAACTGTGATACCAGTTGACGTGAAGGTTCCTGGCTGCGCTCCAAGGCCTGAAGATGTAATAACCGGGGTTGTGAAGGCACTACCCAAGATACTGGAGGCACCATGAAATGGCAAGCGGTGAAAAACGCGTGGAAATTGAGAAGGAGCTCTCATTCGGGCCTGTCCACCCAGCTCTGATAGAGCCATATAGGATAAGACTGTTCGTCAATGACGAGATAGTCGAGGACTGTGAGCTTAACATTAACATGGCATACAGGGGGATTGAGAAACTCTTTGACGGGCTACCTGTTGAGAGGGCACTCCTGATCGCGGAGAGGGTTTGTGGCATATGCTCGCATGTTCATGCGTGGAATGCCGTCAGAGTCATTGAGGGGGGGCTCAGTATAGTGGTACCCCCCCGTGCAAACTACATACGCGTGCTTACGAATGAGATGCAGCGTATCACAAGCCACCTGATCCTCTTCGGCCACGCCTTCGAAGTCGTCGGTCATGAGACATTCGCAATGCGTTCTTTCCTGCTCAGGGAGAGCTTCATGGACCTCATCTCTTACGTCGGCGGGAACAGGGTCATGCCCTCGGTGCCAATTATAGGCGGAGTGCGCCCTCGAGCAGACCTCACGGAGAGCCTCAAGCGAGTTATACTCGAGCGGGTCGACGAGTTCGAGGAGAAATACAAGGGATATGTCACGCGCATAATTGAGGATCCGCTGGTCATGTCTAGGCTTACTGGCATAGGGTTCCTTACGAAGGAGGATGCCGTACGGTTCTACGCAACAGGCCCGACCGGAAGGGCTTCGGGCTGGGACTACGACGTGAGGACAAAGATGGACGAGTACAAGCCATTCGAGTTCAACGTCATCACTGACGAAAGCTGTGACACAAAGGCCCGGATAGTCGTCAGGGCCCTCGAGATCTTCGAGAGCCTAAAGATCATAAGGCAGGTGGTGAAGAGCCTCCCTGAAGGTCCGGTAGTGAACCAGTCTTGGAAGGCCGAGGAAATGGACTTCACCACTGCATATCTCGAGGCCTACAGAGGGGAGCTCATGCATTCATATGCCCTTGACAGCCATGGGCGGATAAGGAATTACAAAATAAGGACCCCCACGCCAACCAACTTGGCAGCAATGGAGCATGCCTGCGTCGGAGACCATGTCACCGAGGCGATACTGACGATAGCCAGTTGCGACCCGTGCCTGACGTGCTGCACCCGCGCCGAGGTGGTGGACTCTGGCAGGTCGAGGATCCTATCGGATTTCGAGATCGTTCAGAAGTATGGCTGGAGGAAGTGAGTGGGAATGGACAATTTGCTTTTCTTCCCTCTTTTGCTGATAATCTCTTCTGTTGTTGCGGCTGCAGTGGCAATTCTCTACTCGTTGGTGCTGCCTGGAATCGAGCGGAAGGTCCAGGCGAGGATACAGCAGAGGATAGGTCCGCCGATCCTGACTCCAGGCTTCTGGTCTGTTCTGAAGTTCGGGTACAAGCGTAGGATCGAGCCGACCGCACAGATCCCCGGGCTGTACAAGTCGCTCGTCTACTTCGGCGTAGGCATCATAGTCCTGATCTTCCTCTTCTCCACCCCGTACTGGTGGGCTGTCTTGGGTTGGGGGAGCGTCCTGGGCATAGCTGGGCTGCTGAAACTCGAGGAGGTCCTATACGTGCTGATGGGATCGCAGTCCCAGTCCTTCCTCTCCGCGGGCATGCCTGTCCCAGATCTGGCCAAGGGATCGAAGCATGTCGGCATACGCCGCGAGTTTGTTGAGCAGCACTCTGCGGAACGGGCCCTCAAGATGATGGCGATAGGATCCCTTCCGTTCTACATCGCATTGCTGGTCCCATTTGCCATGGCGAAGAGCGGTATGATATCCTCTGTCGTTGCCATGCAGAACCCTGCCTATATGCTCACATCCGAGTGGTGGTCAGTACCACTCCCTTCGAATCCAGTGATATTCACTCTGCCAGGCATCATAGCTGCACTGGTCTACTTCGTTGGGTATGTGATGCTCTTGAATGAGAAGCCTTTCAGCATACTCAAGGCAAAGATCGACCTCATCGAGGGCGGCGTACTGGAATATGCCTCCAAGCTGAGGGCATACTACTACCTCATGAGGAACATGCTGATGTTTGCGCTTTCGAGCATCTTTGTTACGCTCTTCATAGGGATCCCGTTCGACCCGTTCATGCCGCTCATGATGCTGCTAAACATTGCGCTCAGCCTCATCCTGCCTGTTATGCTTGCTACACTCGTCGCATTCTCGCCGATCCTCACTTTCAGGCAGATCTACCCCGCAGCGATAGGGCTCTCAGCCTTCGGCATACTCGCGCTTGTCATCTCTCTAGGTGTATAAAGGAGGTTGGGACATGCCAAAGATAGCCATCCGCGGAAAGCACGTGATAACTCTTGGTGGTTGGGTAGTCGAGCACAGGGCAAACCTGCCTTACAGGGACTATGTGGTGGGTAACCCATTTGATGAGCCCGTAAAGATTGAAGCACCGATATACTCTATCGAGGGCATTCGTGCAATAGAATCGCTCGGGCTAATAGTTGAGCCAGTATCAAAGCATGATCGTCTGATAGATAAACTAAATAAGGTGAAAGCGCTAATCGGCATATCGCAAAAAAGCGAGCCTGGGATCAGGTAATGAAGATTTTTTTCGTCGGCAGTCCTCAATTGGCAGACGGCTATAAAATTGCAGGAGTAGACCCTATCGCTGTGGCCACCGAGGACGATTTTCTCCAGGCGCTCCAGTCTCTTGCCTCCAATGAAGAGGCAGGCATCGTGCTGATGGACAGCGACTATGCTTCTGCCGTGAAGGGCAAGGTAGAAAAATTAAAAATAAGGAGCAAGCTGCCTGTATTTATAGAAGTCCCGGGAAGAAAGACTGGAGCAGCGGTGGATCTGAAGGCAATGATAAGCCGGATTATGGGGGTAAATGTTTGAGCGGTAAGCTCAGTTTTATCCAAAGTGGCTCTGATGCCGAGGGTTTCAATAGGCTGATAGACGCCCTTTTCGAGGAGACGGGTTCTAGGGTAAATGCGCTGATGACAGAGGCCCTGAATACCATTGAATCAATAATGTCCGAGTCGAAAAAATACTCGATCAGGCGTTGCCAGGAGATATTGGATTCATACATCGAATCCTCTGAGACGGAGTACAGGAAGGAGATTTCAAAGGCAGAGATCGAGGCAAGGATGCAGGCGCTCCGAATCAAGGAGGAGATCGTCGAGGCTGTCTTCGCCAAGGCGAGGGAGGCGCTCTCAGAATTTGCTGGAAATGGAGAATATGCAGAGATCATGAAGAAGCAGCTGGTCACTCTCTCCACCTTGGTACCCGTGGGCAGGCTAATCCTTAACAGGAGGGATCTCGCAGCATTGGGTGAAGAAGAGCTAAGGAAAATCATCGGTTCACAATGCGCGATAGCCGCAGAGGATCTCGGAACGGGCGGCTTCATGTTGATATCAAAGGACGGAAAAGTATCGATCGACAGAACGATCGACTCTGTCTTAAAGTCCAAGAAAGAAGAGATGCGGGGCAGAATAGCCGAAAAATTGTTTGGGTGATGGTGATGGGGATAAAAGGGAAAATCCGAAGGATTAGCGGTCCAGTGGTCGTAGCCGAAAAAGTCTCGGGTCTAGAGATGCACGAGCTCGTAATGGTTGGAAAGGACGAGTTGATCGGCGAAGTCGTCAGGGTGGAAGGGGACTCTGCAACGGTTCAGGTCTACGAGGACACCGTCGGTCTGAAGCCAGGCGAGAAGGTCCTAGGATCGGGGATGCCCTTGGCAGTTGAGCTCGGTCCTGGTTTGCTCATGGGTATCTTCGATGGAGTTCAAAGGCCTCTTGAGGTGATACAGCGCCTTACTGGCGATTTCATCAAGCGTGGGATAAAGACTCCTGCATTGCCAAGGGAAAAGGAGTGGCACTTCGTTCCCAAGCTGAAGGAGGGCGAAGTCGTCTCTGGCGGGGAGATAATGGGCACAGTACAAGAGACGCCCATTTTCGAGCACAGGTGTCTGGTTCCGCCTGATGTGAAGGGCAAGGTCGTGTCTGTTGCCAAAGAAGGGGATTATACGGTCGAGGATATTATCTGTCAGGTATCCAGTGAGAAAGGGATGCTTGAGCTCAAGATGTACCACAAGTGGCCGGTCAGGGAGCCGCGCCCATACATGGAGCGGCTCGAGCCCTCTGAGCCCCTCATCACAGGGCAACGGATTATCGACACCTTCTTCCCCGTGGCAAAGGGGGGAGCGGTAGCCATACCTGGAGGTTTCGGCACTGGCAAGACGATCACCTCACACCAGCTGGCTGCCTGGTCCAATGCAGAAGTGATCGTCTACATCGGATGTGGCGAGAGGGGCAACGAGATGACCGAGGTCCTCCTGACCTTCCCGGAGTGGAAGGATCCAAAGAGCGGCAGGCCCCTGATGGAGCGCACCGTCTTGATAGCAAACACGAGCAATATGCCAGTCTCGGCCCGGGAGGCGAGCGTCTACACTGGTATAACCATCGCGGAGTACTTCAGGGACATGGGCTACAATGTGGCAATAATGGCAGACTCGACCAGCAGGTGGGCCGAGGCGCTCAGAGAGATCTCTGGGCGGCTCGAGGAGATGCCTGCTGAGGAAGGATACCCGTCATACCTGTCCTCGAGGCTTGGAGAGTTCTACGAGCGTGCTGGCAGGGTGAAGACTATGGGAGGCGGGGTCGGTTCGGTGACCCTCATTGGTGCAGTGTCGCCTCCTGGAGGGGACTTCTCCGAGCCAGTGACGGTCCACACAAAGCGGTTCGTCAGGTGCTTCTGGGCACTAGACAGCGCGCTCGCCAGCATGCGCCACTACCCTGCAATCAACTGGCTCACGAGCTACTCCGAATACATCGACTACGTCGAGAGCTGGTGGAACAGGCTGACCTCGAACCGTTGGAGGTCCCAGCGGCTTAAAGCAATGGAGATCCTGAAGCGCGAGGACGAGTTGAAAGAAGTGATCAGGCTCGTCGGGTCGGAGGCACTTCCGGAGCAAGAGAAGCTTGTTTTGGAGACTGCAAGGCTCCTGAGGGAGGGCTTCCTGCAGCAGAACGCATATGACCCGATAGATACATACTCGTCTCCTGAGAAGCAGTTCGTCCTCCTTGACGCGATACTCAACTTCCATGATGCTGCCAGCGCAGCCATATCGAAAGGCGTCCCTGCCTCGAAGATAGTTGACATGCCTCAGTTAACCGATCTCGCAAAGCTCAGGATGGCAATCGAGAATGAGCGCATAGACGAGATCAAGAAGTTCTCAGAGGCGCTTTCCGCCGAGGTTAAAAAGCTCACGGAGGTCAAGTTCTGATGGCAATCCAGATGGAATTCAGGGGAGTAACGAAGATCAGCGGCCCCCTCGTCTTTGTTGAGGGGATTTCAGACGTAGGCTATAATGAGCTGGTTGAGATAAGGACCAGCGACGGGGATATGCGCAGGGGCAGGGTGCTCGAGGTCTCGAAGGGGATCGCCGTAGTCGAGGTCTTCGAAGGGACAACAGGGCTCTCGACGACCGATACCTCGATAAAGTTCCTAGGCAAGCCCCTGATGCTCCCCGTCTCAGACGACATGCTCGGGAGGGTCTTCAACGGAACAGGCGAGCCTATCGACGGCGGCCCAACGCCTTTCACAGAGGACTACCGTGACGTAAACGGGCTGCCCATGAACCCATTCTCAAGGGACTATCCTAATGAGTTCATACAGACTGGGATCTCTGCAATAGACGGGATGGACACTCTGGTCAGGGGACAGAAGTTGCCGCTCTTCTCGGGGTCCGGGTTGCCCCACAACCTGATAGCCACACAGGTAGCCAGACAGGCCACGATCCCTGGAGAGGAGACTAGCTTTGCCGTCGTGTTTGTCGCTATGGGTATAAAACATGACGAAGCCTCGTTCTTTAAGAGGAGCTTCGAGGAGTCTGGTGCCCTGAAGAACTCTTCACTATTCCTGAACCTTGCCGACGACCCGCCTGTCGAGAGGCTTCTCACCCCACGCTGCGCGCTTACCCTCGCCGAATACCTTGCATTCGAGAGGGACATACATGTCTTGGTCATCCTGACCGACATGACAAATTACGCAGAGGCGCTCAGGGAGACTAGCGCTGCCAGGGAGGAAGTCCCGAGCAGGAAGGGCTACCCGGGATACATGTACAGCGACTTTGCCTCGATCTACGAGCGTGCTGGCCGCATAAAGGGCAAGAAGGGAAGCATCACCCAGATGCCTGTGCTGACGATGCCAAATGATGACATAACGCACCCTATACCTGATCTGACAGGGTACATCACCGAAGGGCAGATCGTGATCGATAGTGACCTGCACCGGAGAGGAATTTACCCGCCAATAAACATACTCCCGAGCCTTTCAAGGCTGATGAAAGACGGCATCGGGAAGGGCAAGACGAGAGAAGACCATGGGCCAGTAGCTAGCCAGCTATACTCCGCCTATGCCAGGTCCCAGGATCTTCGGCAGCTCAGTGCTATCATCGGCGAAGAGGGGTTGACTGACAAGGACAGGGCGTACCTGAGGTTTGGGGATGCATTCGAGCAGCGTTTCCTCAGCCAGAGGTTCGATGAGAACCGGGACTTGGAGACCACTCTGTCGTTAGCATGGGAGATGCTGTCTCTGCTCCCAGAGTCAGAGCTGACTAGGATCTCGGATAGGTTCGTCAAGCAGTACTACAGGCCGAAGTGAGGTCTGGAGCTTGTCTCTCAGGGTCGCCCCCTCAAAGATGAACCTGATCAGGTTCAAGAGGACGCTCTCTTTCTTGAGCAGGGCACACGATCTATTGGAGGAGAAGCGAGACATCCTCCTCCTCGAGGTGAACAGGCGCATCGGCGAGGCTACGAAGCTCAGGAGCGATCTCGACAGAACCTTAAGGGATGCCTACGATACCCTTGACGAGGCCGCTGCAGTGGTGGGATCCAAGGAGATCGAGTCTGCGGCAAGGTTCCCTTCGACCACATTCGGGCTCTCGACTTCAAAGAAAAAGGTTATGGGCGTCTCTGTTCTTTCCCTGAACTTGGAGAATGTGAAGACTTCAGTCGCGTACGGTCTGAGCAGACCGACGGTCCTGACAGACGATGCCGCAGAAAAATTCAGGCTGGGGCTACAGCTTGCAGTCAGAGTGGCCGAACTCGAAAACACGCTGGTCAACCTAGTCGAGGAAGTTAAGAAGACTCAGAGGAGGATAAACGCGCTGGAGCAGTTCCTGATCCCGCGATACTCTGCCACAGTGGCTATGATATCCAATATACTCGAGGAAAGGGACAGGGAGGAGTTCGTCAGGGTAAAGAAAGTCAAGAGGATACTCGAAAGGCGTGCGGAGGTTCAAACAAATGCATGATGAGATCCTGAATGAGATAAATGAAGTCTACGAAAGGAAAATCAATGAGCTTAAAACTCTGGCGCAATCGTACCAAGAAGAAATTGCCTCAAAAATAAATTTAAGGAGGAACATGGTAAATAAAGAAGCTGAAACAAAATCGGAGGTAGCACCTTGAAAATCGACTTTTTGAGAACAATACCGCCCCGGCGTCTCTTCATAATCCTGGCTGTTTTGATGCCAATTGGGCTTCTGATGCTTGGATTAGGCATAGTCTCTGCTGCGATTCCGCCGGAAGCCATGGCGCAGCCCGCCCAGACTGAGGACACTTCAATGGTAACGATCTCTATAGCGCTGGCTATAAGCATACCCGCTCTTGCCGCAGGATATGCGCTGGCGAAGAGCGGATCTGCAGCAATCTCAGCGCTTGTGGAGAAACCGGAGACCTTCTTCAAGGGTTTCCTTGTCGTTACACTTTGCGAGGCAATAGCCATCTACGGGCTCATCATTGCAATTCTGCTATGGCTGACGATGTGATAGCCGGGAAATAGGTGCATCTTGATGCTACGCCCAGTCAGGATGTGTCATACCTCCTTAATTTTTCTTAAAGCAGACTCCGAGAAAGTTATTGATACAGTCAACCGAAAGGCAAACCTGCACCTCTCTCTACGAGAGATGGGCGAGTTCGGGGCGGCTGACTATCAAAGCGAGATTGAATCCCTCAGGGGCAGGATAAGGGATCTGCTCTCAAAGACGAAAAACTATGTTCCGGCAGGAGCAGCAATCGCTGTCGACGCCCCTGTCTCTGCGAGGGACTGGCAGGATTATATCTCATCGATAAATTCTCAAGTCTCGGGATACGAGAGGCTGATCCAGGAACTGGAGGCAATCACGAAGACCGAGGAAAGGCTGGAGAGAGACCTCCGTCTGTGGAAGGTTGTGGCTTCGGGCTATCTGGATCCGAAGTCGTTGGAACTGATCTCCCAGCTTGAGAAGTTCAGCTTCATTTTTGTGTCTTCAGAAAAGTCTCCTATATCCGAACTAAGGGCTGCGGTCTCCGAGACTTGCATGGTTGTTGATGCATCTCCGGAACCCCCTATGGCGCTCGTGGTCTTCTTGCCAAGCCAAGAGACTAGGGTGATCCAGCAGCTCGAATCGGTAGGCTTCAGGTCCGTCGAGCTGCCCGAGGAGTTCCAGGGGGGTCTCTCCCGTTTCCCAGAGAAGCTCAGAATGTTGGAAGAGAGACTCGAGAATGTCAAGAAAACCAAGGCCGAAAAGGTCTCCCTCTTGGAAAGGGATCTTGGAAGGCTGCTCTACCTGGAGCAATCCGTCAGCGACGCAAGCTTGATACTCTCCATAAAGGGCAAGTCATCGTACAGTAAAAATTGGGCCGTTCTTGAAGGCTATGTGCCCAAGGATCAGATCCAGGAGCTCATGAATTCGGTACAGCAGGTGCTGAACGGGCGCGTGGTCTCCTTCGTTAGGGATGAGGATGTCTCTGCGTCCGTGCCGGTTCACTTCAAGTACCCCCGATTCTTCAAGATCTTCGATTCGATAACCAACCTTTACGGATCACCATCGTACAACGAGATTAACCCAACACCCATCCTAGCCCTGAGCTTCCCCATCCTGTTCGGGTTGATGTTCGGTGACCTCGGGCATGGGATCTCACTCGCGATTGTGGGTCTCATATTCTACAGGTTTTTCGCCTCTATGAAGAAGATAGGTGTGGTTCTGATCATCACTGGCATAGCAGGGGCGATAATCGGCACGCTCCTATACGGGGAGTTCTTCGGGCAGTCTCTTTACTACCTTGTAGGCTACGAGGCTCCGATCCACCCCGCTGAGGAGCTCATGAGGATGTTGAAAATATCGCTCTTCGTTGGCGTTGCACACATCTTACTTGGGCTATCTCTCTCATTCGCGAACAGCCTCATCCAGAGGAGATACTCTTCAGCATTTCTAGTTAACCTACCAAAGCTCGCCCTTTACATCGGTTTCATATACCTCGTCTTTGCAGTCGGGCTGAATATCACGGGCTGGTTCTCTGGACCGATCCTATACATACTGGGGCCGATAATCTTCCTCCTAATCGGGGAGCCCTTTTACGAGATCTCAAGGCATGGAAAGAAAGGCATAGGCAAACTCGGAGAGACGTTCTTCGACGTCTTCGAGACTATGATTAGCTTCATTTCAAACACCGTTTCATACCTGCGAATTTTTGCAATGGTGATCGCGCACATCATGCTCACATCCGTCTTCTACAGCCTCGCTGAGATCACATCGGGCGGTGTCCTAGGCATGGTACTTTCGCCTCTCATAATTGTCGTTGGTAACGTATTCGTGGTTCTGTTGGAGGGGGTGCTGGTACTTGCGCAGGATCTGAGGCTTCACTTCTACGAATGGTTCAGCAAGTTCTACAACGACGGGGGCGTGCGCTTCAATCCCTTCAGGCTTGCGGTCGGCGTTCCAGTTAAGGTCAGTAAATGAACTCCTGAAGTGATCTCTTTGGATCCAAGCCCCTCTCAATTATGTTTGCAAGCCTGATAAGATTCTTTGTCTCCCTAAGCTTGAGCTCAAGATATGCAAAGACAGCAGCAAGGTTAGAGTAGTTCCTGTAATATGCCCTCTGAGCGACTTTGCTTAGGCTCTCCTCGTATCTCTTTTCGAGATCTCTTGCTCCAGCCCCTTTTGATGGCATGAAGCTCATTATGAAATTGGCTGCCTTTTCAGCCTCGCCCTGCTTTATCGCTTCTTTTATTCTCTCTTCAGAGAGGCTTCCAAACTGGTATATCAGCAGATCCTGAAGCGCCTCCTGCGGGACCCCGTTCTTGATCCCGCGTATGATGGTTATTACATTGAAGTAGTCGACCTTCATCTTCAGGAAGTCCGCAAGTCCAGACATCGCCTCCCCGCCCGATCTGACAAGATCCTCGCACAAGTCTAGAAGCCTGTGTTTTGCGAATATGACGTCAACCAGTCCTAGGATCCCATACTTTGAGAAGGCATTAGATGCCTCCTCGATCTCCCGCCCGAGCCCCCCCGCCTTCAGCCTGGAGAGTAGTTCCTCCTTCTGCTTTTCCGGCAGGTTGCCAGACAGGATCGACTTCAAGGACTCGGCTTTACTGGTGTCTTCGACCTCTCTCTTAAAGAAACCGAGTGTCTTTGAGACCTTGTCCGAGATCCTCATGAACTCTTCGACCTCAGCGATGTAAGCACCGTAGAGCGCATCCTCGAAGACTTTCGCGGTCAGTGCAGAAGCCTCGAACTCGGGCATCCTCTCCTTGAGCCTGCCTGCCAGCTCCTTGAGATCCTTGGAGTAGGAGAGCTCCAGTAGCTGCTCCCTTGTAAGGAGCCCTCCCTTCCTGGCGGAAGCCTTTACGACTGTATATGCGGGATCACTCAATATCCTTAACTCTCCGTCGCTGATTGGTTGAGATCCTTGAGCACAGCCTCTACGACTTCATCAACGCAGGCCTTCATTTTGTCTTCCGCCCTCTTCCTGAGCTGAGCAGACGCGGTCTCGCTCTCCTTTCTGATCTGCTCTGCTATCTTGCTTGCCTCGGACATCTTCTCGGAAAATATCTTCTCTCCGAACTCCTTTGCTTTCTTCTCGGACTCGATCTCCAGCTTCTTGCTCTCTTCTTCGGCTCTCCTTACGAGTTCGTCTGCCTTTGCTTTTGCCTCGCCCTCGATCTCCTCCGCAGCAACCTCTGCCTTTTTCAATCCAGCCAGAACCCTCTCCATCAGCCCTTCCTCCCTGAAACTATATACCCCGTATGCCCAACCATTATCATATCCGGTCTTGTCTCATTAACTTTAACCTTGTACGTCCGCATTAGTAGCTCTAATGTCTTCACTGCCAAAAATCCTTTGCCCCGCATCTCTTCGACAGTCTTCTCGACCTGGTTTATTGTCGGGCTGAAGCTGACGAGCCTCCCCCCCATCTTGAGTGCATCTTTGGCTAGCCCAACCACTTGCCAGGGAGTTGCCATGTCCAGGACGACGGCGTCGACGTCCTTCTCGTCTATCCCTTCGTTGATGTCTCTGAGCTTCATCACTACTTTTTCAATTACCCCCATCTTCTCGAGGTTCCTGCGCGCCACCCTCTGGAACTCTTCTCTCATCTCATAGGTAAAGACTATTCCATCGGGCTGGGCATGCATTGCCAGGTAGCTCGTGAGCGATCCGCTGCCGGTCCCGCACTCGACGACCCTCGATCCCGGTCTGACGTTGGCCAGGAGTGTGATAATTGCGATGTCCTTGGGGTATATTATCTGCGTCCTCCTCGAGACCCTCTCTAGATGATCCAGGTAATCCACCGGTATCGCCTTCATCGAAAGCCCAAGCGTGGTTCTGACCTCGGTTCCATACGGTTTCCCAACGATCTCCCCCAGATCGACGATCCCCTTGTGGGTGTGAAATTTTTTCCCCTGCTCTGCGGTCACAATCCAACTCTTCTTCTCGTTCACGTAAAGCAGTATCTCATGCCCCTCTTCAATTGTCATGTTGGACCATCCTTCAATTCAACCATCCCCATCTAACTTCCGCTTCATATTAATGTTGAGTTTTCCTCTTTGGCACCCATCGCAGATTGGTGCATCAGGGGCGCCATCTAGTGATTTTAAGTATGTTTTTTATAGCATTTATGTCATACTTTGAAACAACAGGTGCATCTCGTGTTGGTACGGGTGAAGATTAAGGTCACGGGTATGGTGCAAGGGGTGGGGTATAGATACTACACTTACCGAATTGCTCGAGGGCTCGCGCTCAAGGGGTATGTCAAGAACCAGGAGGACGGGAGTGTCGAGGTCTTGGCGGAGGGGGAGAAGCACAAGCTAATGGATCTCATATCCGAACTCAGGATTGGACCGCCCAACTCCAGGGTAGACAACCTTTCTATCGAGTGGCAGGAGGGCAATAACGAATACTCTGATTTCAAGATCCTGAAGTAGTCATTCATGCATTCTTGCAGTTTTCATCTTCTTTTTCATCTTGGCACTACACGCTCAATAGCAGCGTCATACGTCCAAAGAAGGGTCAAACTTGTGCCTCTTGTAGATCATTGATGGGATCGCCCTGACCACGCCCCTCATTTTGTGTATGCTCTCTGAAAAATTCTGCATCTCGTCGATGTTCCGGAAACTTGCATGCACGAAGAGGATCGGGGTGCCCACCTTCTCGTAGACCTTGGTAACCTCTGCGCACTCAGAAATCCTCTCGACAAACTCCGAAAGGTCATTCATGTTCGTCTCCACCTCGAAAATCATCGAGACATCTTTCCCTATCAGCTTCGAGTCGGCGAGCGCAAAGAAACCCTTGATGTAGCCCCTCTTCACCAGCCTGTTTACCCTGTCCCTCACTGCAACGTTCGACATTCCTACCATGGCAGCTAGGTTCCTGTATGAGATCCTCCCGTCTTTCCTCAGGGCCTCTATTATCCTCTGATCGTATTCGTCTAACCACTTCATGAAATCTACCTACTTAATATATTGAAGTTTTATTACTATAACTATCGTGCTTAATTAATATAAACATATTGGGAAGCTTCTAGTCGAAGTAGACATTGCGAAAAAACCAAACCAAATTTACGAGTCAGGTCGTGGGATCGAGATCAGCGGCACCAAAAAAGTTCTGTTGCTATCTGACCAAAAATATTAAGTGATGCGCAACCTTAAATGGATTTAAGGTGCTGCCGATGGCCAGTTCTAGATTGTCGTACATAATGTTTTTTGACTCGTTAAAAAAAGAAGACATCCCGCTCGTTGGAGGAAAATGCGCAAACCTTGGGGAGCTGATCTCTTTTGGCATCCCCGTCCCCCCAGGGTTTGCCATAACAGCTGAGGCTTACAAGCTGCACATAAACAGAAACAACCTCTGGGACAAGATCAAGGATGTCCTCTCCAAAATGGACGTTACGGACAGTGACTCCTTGGAGTCCTCCTCCCGCGAGATCCGGTCGATAATCGAGTCTGCCCCCTTGCCAAAGGATCTCGAGGAAGAGATCGTCGTGGCTTACCGGAAGCTAGGAGACATGCTAAATGTCAGGCATCCCCCAGTCGCTGTCAGGAGCAGTGCCACCGCAGAAGACCTCCCTGGAGCAAGCTTCGCAGGGCAGCAGGACACCTTCCTTTTCGTATCTGGTGAGACCGCGCTCCTTAAATATGTTGTCAAGTGCTTCTCGTCCCTATTCACTCCGAGGGCGATCGCATACAGGAAGGAGAAGGGCTTCGACGACATGAAAGTTTACCTAAGCGTCGCCGTTCAGAAGATGGTCAACAGCGAGTCCTCGGGAGTCATGTTCACCATCGACCCAACCACCGGGAACCGCGATGTAGTGCTCATCGAGGGCACATGGGGGATCGGGGAGATGATAGTCCAGGGCAAGGTGAGTCCTGACGAGTGGACTGTCGACAAGAAAACCATGAGGATAATCGAAAGGAACATTTCTAGGAAGGAGACGATGGCAATCCGATCACCTTCCGACATCGGCGAGGGCTTCCTGAAGGAGATTCCAGTCCCAAAAGAGAGGATCGAGGCACCGTGCATCTCCGACGACCAGGTCTTGGCACTCGCAAAGTACGCGGTTGAGATAGAGAAGCATTACGGCATGGCGATGGACATCGAGTGGGCGCTCGACTCCGATGGCAAGCTGTACATAGTCCAGGCCAGGCCCGAGACGGTATGGTCGATGAAACAGGAGGCTGCGCCCGAAGATAAAAAAGTGGATCGGATGGAGAGCGGGGTCAAGCGCCTCCTGAGGGGCGTTCCAGCATCCCCGGGATTGGTCTCTGGGAAGGCACATGTAATCATTGACACAAAGCACATCAGGGAGTTCCAGACCGGCGAGATACTCGTCACCGAGATGACTTCTCCTGACTGGGCGCCGGCCATGCGCAAGGCGCTCGCGATAATCACCGACAGCGGAGGCAAGACGTGCCACGCCGCGATTGTGAGCAGGGAGTTGGGGATCCCATGCATAGTGGGGACTAAGGAGGCCACTAAGGTCCTCAAGACAGGGCAAGTGATCACCGTCGATGCGACGCACGGCGTGGTCTATGAAGGAGACCTGATCGGGCCCGAGGAGAAGCCAGTGGTACCCACGAAGTCTGCGGTCAGCGCAGAGTCCTACTATCCGACTGCGACCAAGATCTACATGAACTTGGGAGAGCCAGGAATGATCGAAAAGTACCGGGATCTGCCGTTCGATGGGATAGGGCTGATGCGGGTCGAGTTCATCATTGCGGACGTAGTGGGGGAGCACCCCCTCCATCTTATAGAAACAAAACAGGATGAGAAGTTCATAGACAGGCTCGCTACCGGCATCTCAAAGGTGGCAAGGGAGATACACCCGAGACCGCTCGTGGTCAGGTTCAGCGACTTCAAGACCAACGAGTACCGCCAGCTCGTCGGAGGAGACAAGTACGAGCCGCAGGAGGCGAACCCGATGATTGGGTGGAGGGGGGTTAGCCGCTACATCTCGGAGGTATACTCCCCGGCATTCAGGCTTGAGTGCAGGGCGATCAAGCGCGTGAGGGACGAGTGGGGGCTGAAGAACGTTTGGGTGATGCTCCCCTTCGTAAGGACGACTTGGGAAGTCGAGTCCTGCTTGGGGATAATGAAGGAAGAGGGGCTCGAGAGGGATCGCGACTTCAAGGTGTGGCTGATGGCAGAGATACCTTCAATAATCTTCATGGCAGACGAATTCTCGAAGATCTGCGACGGGTTCAGCGTAGGCAGCAACGACCTGACGCAGCTCATCCTCGGGGTAGACAGGGATTCACCAATACTCCCTGCGCAGGACTCTAGGTACTTCGACGAGAGGGATCCGGCAGTAATCAGGGCAATCACGCACTTGATAAAGGTGGCGCACTCGCATGGGGTGACAGTCAGCATCTGCGGGCAGGGACCGAGCGTATACCCCGACCTTACAGAGACCTTGGTGAGGGCAGGCATCGACAGCATAAGCGCGAACCCAGACATGGTCGTCTGGACAAGGAAAGTGGTCGCCGGCGTCGAGAGGAAGGTGCTGATGGAGCGCCTGGTAAAGTCAAACAAGAGCAATGTATTCGAACTTCTGGAGTGACCTCCAACACTTTTTCCTAAACAACCGATTCTTTTTTTAGTCGGGAGCCTGGCTATCCATTTAATTTATCTCCCTTTGCCAATGGATCCGCTGAGACTTCCAACTCCTGATCACAGAATTTCCTGATTGTGGCATAATGCCTCAGTCTCGAAGTCCCGTTCCACTCCGTCATCTCGCAGAGGAGTATGAGCCTTACATGGATCCTATCCGCCGCGGTTGCTATTTCAAAGAGATCCAAGGCCAGTCGCCTATGCGCACCCCACCTCCCGGTGGCACCGTTCGCCGGGTCTATGACCGCGACGGAGGGCCTTATATTGGAGATCAGGTTTGCAACCTCACCCAGCGAATCGAAAACCCCTAAGACGACATTTTCCGATCCTCCTGATGAGCGAAACGCGGAATCGTCAATAGTAATCATCCTCTGTTGCATGTACAACGCCTTCCCCCCTGCGCGCCCCTCCTTGATGCAAGCCCTGAGTGCGATCCCCCTCGCCACATTCCTATCCCCATAAAGTAGCAAGTTCTGCCAGCCAGCGGGGCCGTAATGTGGGAAGGTGGGTCCCAAGCAGTCATGCCCCCTCACCTTGGTGCTTCCACGTCAGAGACTCCCGCCTCAGTCAGCATGACCCAGGCCGTGTTCTTCGGGTGTTTCGGGGAGTCGATTACGCTGACCCTTGTCATGCCCTTGGACCTCTCAAGCCAAAGCCTGAAGGTGCACCCGTGCGCCACGACGTTCCCTCCAGCAGGCCTCGCAGGCTTCACTCCTGGTATGACTTCGGGGATATCCAAGATCTGATTCGTAACGACGATTATGGCATCGTACATCGTCGAGACCCTTTGCAGCTGGTGTATGAACGTGTTCAGCCTCTGCTGCCTCGAAACCAAGTTCTCCCTCCCAGAGTACTCCGCGCGGAAGTGTGCTGTGAGCGAATCCACGATGATAAGATTTGCCTTTCTGTCTGCCGCATACTCTTGGGCGATCCTGAGCCCCTCGAACTGATGGTCCGAGTTGATTGCCCTGAAGACATGGACGCGGTCCAGTATCTGGTCGCCCTCGAGCCCAAGCGCCTTTGCCATTGGGTAGAGCCTTTCTGGCTTGAACGTGTCCTCGGTGTCGATGTAGAATGCCGCCCCGTCCAGCCCCCCTCTGTTCCTGGTTAGCTGCACGGTGAGGCAGAGCTGGAGGCAGACCTGGGTCTTCCCAGTCCCATACGCGCCAATGAGCTCTGTGATCCCTGGCTCCAGCCCCCCGCAGAGCAGGTTGTCAAGGTTCTTCGAGCCTGTGGTCAGGAACCGGATCTCCTTCCTCTTCTCAAGGTACTCCCTCGCGGTCATGACCTTCGGGAAGACCGCCTCCCTGGCGCTCCTTACAGCCTCCCCTGCCTTCCCCTCTGCCAGCTCGCTTATCTCCTCGAGTTCCCTTGCTGGGATGCAGGCCAGCTGCTTCACCGTGTTTATGCCCGCTCTCCTAAGCTTCTCCGCAGTCGCAGATCCTATCCCTTCAAGATCCTCCAGCTCAAGCCCTTCCTCGCCATCTTCACAGCCCATTGTAGACCCTCCTTATGATCTCGATCGCGTCCAGAAGGAGCTCCTTGCCATTGCCCTCCTTTTCGCCGTTGCCTTGCCTTTGGGCAACCGATCTCTCTGCCCCGATTATCTCCAAAAACTCCTCGGTGTTGTATTCCTCTTCAGCTATCCTCGTCTCCTTCCCGAACTTACCTCTCGAAAAAACGGTTCTCCTTATTCTGTCCTTTCCTACTGCAAAGACCTCGACACCGAGAACTTGGTCGCCTTGGTCCCTGCCCAGGCTCCAGTAGATCCTGTTTTCAGATATGTACTTCACCCTCATTTTCATCTTCCTCCTCCTCAAGGGCCCGCTCCCCGGCCTTTGTCAGCTTATACCAGTTGGTTCCGCTTCCGTCAGCAAACTCGACTACCAGGAAGTATTTCGAGAGCGTCCTGATCACCCTCTTCAGGGCGCCACTCCTTTGCTTCGTCACCGCGTCGACCGGGACCCTCCCGCCCCTTATCAGCGCCATCAGATCCCGCGCGCTCCGGCGCAACGAGCTGTCTGCGAAGATCCTCTCAAGAAGTGTCGCCTTCTTCTCCCCCTCCTTATGCGCCTCAAAGCTCTCACCCAGGCTTCTCATATGTAGCTCGATCTCCTCGTCCGTGATGGGCTTGAATTCGGTTCTCCTTATCCTGACCGCATGCACCGATTCGGAGTAGCGTGAGGCAATGAGCAGGGGATCTCCCCCGCCGCCGAACGACCATGACCTGCCGAAACTGGGTGCCTTCCCCCCCTGTTTCTTTGGATCTGTGCAGTCGCGGGCCTTACTGCCGTCTCGGTCGCGCAAAACGGTTCCGCACCTTATCTCCGAAGAGAGTGTGTCGGTTATCCAGCGTGGGAGTGATGAAGTGGTGGAATTTGCCATGACTAGGAGGGTCCCCTTCTTTGCCAGCTCGTCAGCGCTGGTCTCCAAGGCCTCGGAGAGCTCCTCGGGTGCGTCCCTGGGGAATATCCTGTCAGCGGGGTCGATCACCACCCCTGTTGCATCGTGCGGTAAGTTCAAGAAGAGATCCATTGCTGCAAGCCTGCAAACCATGATCGAGCATGCCTTCGGGATATCAATCAGGGCCGGCGCCAGCACTTCCTTCTGAGGGATCTGACGATCAAACGCCTGCAGCTCCCACAGCGCATTCCTAAGACCATCTATGATTTGACCCTGTCTGGGGTGCACTTCGGCCTCGATCTGGAGCAGTTTTTCTAGGATATCTGATGTCTTTGGGCTCTCTCTGCCCTGGGAGAGCGCCAGCTGCAGCGCCCTCTCTAGGTAAACCCTCTCGCTCCTCGTCGTCCTGAGCACTGCTTGGACGGTCGCACTGACCAGCTCGGGGAAGCCCCTCCGGGAGGCGCTGAATGGGTTTGTCTGGAAATTCCTCCAGACCCGGTAGACTCTCAGCGACGGCATGTAGCCCACGAGCCCAAGGTAATTTCCTGTCATGTCTATGATCAAGAGCCTCTCGCCTGCCTCAGAGCACCTGAGCACTAGCTCCATTGCGGCATCCGCCCTCTCAGGGCCGATGCCCGTGATGCAACATCTCTTCAGCTCATCCCTTTCTAGGCCGAACTCTCCAGAGAGGCGTTCTCCAGCACGACCGCACCATGTGCATGCCCCATCAGAGAACAGGCCTTCCAGAGCACCCTCGGCTTCGGTGTGCCTCATTGGATCACCATCGGATTCCGTATTATCTCCTTCCCCCTGTGGATCCTGATGCTCGCTGTTGGTGAGATCGCATTGACCACCTCCCTGGCAATTTCAAGTAGTTCCATCTGCTTGATCCCAGCCCTCTCGAACTTGGCATCTATCGCTGGTCCGTGCCTCGAGACGATCTGAAGGCTGTTGAGGAAATCCCCGTTATCAGTCGCGGTCCCGACGAATGATATGGTCCTGGCGCCCCCTCCGAACGTCTTAAGGATCTCGCTCACAGCCTTCCTGTATGTCTCAGGTGACTTCGATCTCTCTACTATACTGAAAGACGAAATGCAGAGGAATCCTGCCCCATTTAACATGATTATGTATGGAGAAGCACCGCTTGGGAGGTAGTAATCCAACTCGAAGCTCTCTTTATCGAGGGACTTGCACCGGCGGACCCTCCAGTCGTTCATCCGGTCCAAGACCATCCCCCTCTTCCAGAGACCGCGCATGAGGTTCAGGGTTCTTGTGAGGACTCCTGATTTGACTGCCAAGTAGAGCACTGCTACCAGCATAGTCCATGGGAACATGACGAATACTGCACCGACTATCATCCACTTCAGCAGCGAAGACCACAAGGCCATCTTCGAGCCCTTCAAGCAAAACTCGCTAGCCGCCCGATTTAAGCGATCTTTCGTCCTCTCTCGATTCGGCTTTTCTAGAAACTTAGAATCCTGACCTTAGAAAGTTAGATAAATAAGTGGTGTGCACGCAGTTCCGATTATGGACGATGATCATCGGCGCGAAGTGATGGACGCACTGGGCGAGAGGACAAGGTATGACATAGTGGTCGCACTCATCAAGAAGGAGCTTACCGGGGATGAGATCGCGGCAGCAGTGGGCCGATCCAGGAGCACGGTCGAGTCCCACCTCTCGATGCTGCTCAGGCTCGGGCTGATCTCCCGGGAGATGCGCGACAGGGTCTACTACTACCATGCAACGCCTCTTTCCATACAGTACCTAGAGGGCGCCCCAGATACTGGAGCACCGCCCCCAGCCACAGACAGGTCGGAGGTGAGAGGGCAGAGCTATCTCTGGGCAGTCTTCTCCACCGCTGCCGGGGCACTCTATTTCATTATAAACCAGTATGTCTATCCGTTTCACATATTTGGAATGGGGATCCTCTTCGGAATAGCCTCGGCGTTCCTCTTAAAGAGCCTCAGGGACGTCGTAAAGGCGACTATCACCACCGCCTTCGTGATCTCTTTCTTGGCATACCTGATCCCCTTCAGCTCCAGCCCTATAGCATTCTTCGCCTCTTTCACAATCTCTCTGGTCTACATATCAATAGGGTTGGCACTTTGGCTGCTGATCAGATCCTTCCGCCGAACCATTTCTAGAATCAGGGGTGATAACCTGCTTTGACATTGTT
The DNA here is from genome assembly GCA_014361455.1 of Candidatus Methanosuratincola sp. Classification (GTDB taxonomy): domain Archaea; phylum Thermoproteota; class Methanomethylicia; order Methanomethylicales; family Methanomethylicaceae; genus Methanosuratincola; species Methanosuratincola mesotaenarum. The sequence continues at coordinate 112,228 of JACIVP010000002.1, read as the reverse complement.
AGAAATGCTTTTGGGGCAGTGCGGCCTATTTTCTCTTGGTGTCCTTCTCGGTGTCGAATGTTCTGGAATCGATGACGCGGGAGGATCTCATCCGATACATAGAGATCCTCTCCAAAAACTTCCTTACCCTTGATGGGTACTGGTTCTTGGGGGTGGAGAGGAAATTCGGTATTGAGACTGCAATTGAACTCGACAGGGATGCTTGGGAAAGCTATGCGATCTCTGAAGCAAAAAGGATCAAGGAGTTGCTGGGGATAACCGAAGGGACAATCTCCGACCTCGAGCGGGCCCTGCACCTGATCTGCTTCTCCCCGTCTTCCGGCGTCAGGACTGAGGTGCTGGACGGGCGCCTGATTATGACTGTGACAAAGTGCCGCCCCCAGCACGCAAGGACGAGGGACGGGAGAGGAGAATTTGCATGCAAGCCCGTCGGCCTTGCGCATCTGTCGACATTTGCAAAGACGATCAACCCGAAGTTCGAGACAGAATGTTCCATCGCACCACCCGACCCACACCCTGAAGGGATCTGGTGCAGGTGGGAGTTCAGGATCAAGCCAGAGTAGTGTTTGATAGAGAATTGATGGCAGATATATGGAACGGTAGAACCTGTTTCGGCATGAAACAAATTACAACGCCTCCATTGTGGCGGGATGGTGGACTGAGTCCCCTCCCTCTGAAAGGTCTCTCCAGTCAGAGGAGGTCAAGCTCCCAGCGCCCGCCCATCCGGCGCTCGCGCTCGAATGGTCCGAGTCTGGAACAGTATCATGGAATATGCCACCAGGCTGGTCTCAGAGGTTTGGATACGTTTATGATCTGAAATCGACAAGGATACGCGGACGGACTGGAGGTCACGGGTTCAGGCTGCCGCCTCATCAGGTGGCCTCTACCAGATCAAAGCACATTTGCTGATTAACGGCTGCAAGGGTTGGATCCTGCGATTTACCATTGTTCAGTGAGGCGGTACAGCCTCGAGAGTTTGAGGCAAGATCAGCGATATGCTCGCCCTCAGTCGCTATGTCTGCTTAGATGGTCGGCATGTGGACACAGCAATCGTCTACACACACAAATTCCAGCCCTGCGCCCCTCGCGTATCCCAGCGTCTCTTGCGAAGGGTTTGCGATTCCATTGAATCCGAGGTCGACAGCCATCTTCTCGTACATCAGTCTGGCATTCCCCCTCCCCCTCATGCATCCAAGGGTCAAATGCGACTTCAGCCTCTCCCGCGCGTATTTCATGACCCTGCTCACGTCTGCGGAGTCTGGGGTCTCTCCGTTGGTGATGACAAGTATGGCACAGGCGCCAGGATTTGACTCTGAGATCATGTCGACGGCACTGTATTCCCCGAACACCTTGCCATGTTCTATCCCTATCAGCACATGCGGGGCGAGGAGCTGGAAGCGAGATCCTGCATTTGAGAGTGCGGCTTCATAGTCCTTCAGGCTCCAGTCGCCACCGAGATAGCAAGTCACGGTGTGCTGGCTCCCGATGACGTCCAGTAGCATGGTGTCGACGCCTGCTTTCGCAGCCCTCTCCATGACCCTTGCATCGAGAAGACCTCCATGCATGCTCACCATCATCCCGGTCCTCCTCTTCCCTTCCTCGATCGCAGAGATCATGCTCTCTACGGGAAGCCTGCCGGACCTCGTGAACCCGCCCGTTATGAGCACCCTCCTCGCGCCCCTTCTCCCCGCGGCGATGAATGCCCTAATCAGATCCGTTGGCATCGAAGCCTTGACCATTCCTGAGAGGTACCTCCCCCTGCAATGTGGGCAGTCGAGTTCGCACCTAGCGCCAGTTATCGAGACAGGGACGACTGCAGGACTCGGCCTGTAGAAAATGATCCTCCCTGTCATCATCATATCCTCCTCAGCATTATCCCGCCATTACCGCCCTTTCTGAACGAAAGAGCTTTTATCCCATGCTGCCGTCCAGGCATTCTTGCACCATTGCGATCAGGTCTTCCACGTGCAGCCCTACCAGCGCGATCCCCCCGGAGGCGCTCTCAATCGCCTGCCTCGCGCTGTACAGTTCCTTGCCTATGAGCTCCTTCTCTATGATCTCTATCCCATCTTCTGGGTGTGCAAAGAAGTCCCCAGTTATTTTTACATCCTTGATCACCCCGTCCTCGATAATTAACCTGACTTTCGCCATCTTCCCGTCCTTGAGCTTCCTTACACACTCCCTTTCCAAGGGATTACCTCCTGAATGTCCAGTCGATCGACCTGTACCTCTCCTCCAGCGTGGGGGCTATGCGCTCCTCCTCTGAGAGGGTCGAATAATGGGCGTCGGCGCCAAATTGGTCCGCGAACTTCCTAACGAGGATCTCTGAGAACTCCCCGTGGGCGACCTCCCTTCCCAGTATTTCTGCAACAGTTGTTATCCTCCTTGCAACGTCCCCCACACCTTTCCCTGCAAACTTCTCAGCCCTCACCTTCAGGGCGGGGAGCAGGGAGTAGTCCATGCCGAGAAGTACCGTGCCGTGCTGGAGGATCGCCCCAAACCTCCTGGTCTGCGCGTTCCCGGAGATCTTCCTCTTTTTCACTTCTATGTCATTTATGGGCCGAAAAGATGCTGGGACACCGATCTCCCTCAGCGCCGAGACTATGGGCGCGCATATCTTAATGTAGCTTCCCTGAACGTCCTGCGGGACGGACGGGTCGCTAATCTCTACTGCGAAGCTGTACGTTAACTCCTTCGATGTGTGGAGAACGGCACCGCCTCCTGAAAGTCTCCTCACCACTTGGATGCCCTCCTCGTGACAGAACTCTAGGTCGACCTCTTCCCTTATCTCTTGGAAGTAGCCAATCGAGACCGCTGGAGGATCCCACCCGTAGAGCCTGAGTGTAGGGGGGGCACGCCCTGACCCGACTGACTTCATTATGGTCTCGTCCAGTGCCATGTTGAATGCGGCGTCCCCGTACTCGAACCCGATCACCCTGAGCCTGTTCAATTGGACCACAGCTCCTCTGCGAGTCTCTTCGGATCTGGTCTGAATGGGTAGTTGTAGAATGGTCCTGAGGCTTTCTCGTTGAAGTAAGGTCTGTTGCAGCCTGGGCAACCGCGCACCATGAACGGCTCTCCCCGCCTCAATACCTCATCGAGGGTCTCGTCTGGGCACCCAAACCACGTGATCCTGCCATCCTGGCTGTACTCAAAGTCTGATGCCTTCATTCCTGCCTTGACTATCAGGTGCCGGGCGACCTGGATCCTTCTGTAAGCCCCCAGCGTGGGTCTGCCTGCGTTCTCCAGCTTTGTCCCCTTTACGGGTGTGAACGCGAATAGGGACGGGACGATACCCATCCTGAAGACTGAATCGAGCATCTCTGCCGCCTCCCTTTCAGACTCCCCGAGCCCGACGATTATGTGTGTCCCTGTCCTCCCTCGGCCGAAAACTTTCACGACTTCCTTCAGGGATCCGAGTGTCTCCTCCAAGTCCCTGCCTTTCACCGACTTGTAGCCCTTCTTGTCTGCGCAGTCGACTGGGATGGTGAGGATCTCCACCCCCGCGCTCTTGAGCATCCCTACCTCTTCCACTGACAGGGGAGGCGCTGAAACCGAGAATGGTAGCCCAGCGGATGCCAGGCGCCTCACGATCTCCTCTGCCTTATACGCGATCCTAGGCTCATCGGAGCACTGTACACAGATCCTCTTTAGGGTGCCAGATCCCCTCAATGCCCTCGCCACTTCCTCGACCCTGAACCTTGGCCAGTCTATCCTGGATATCTTGCTGCTTTCGCCGTAGGACTGCGGGCAGAAGGCGCAGGATCCCCTGCACCCCGCGTCCGAAACGAACAGGTAGAGTGTTGTCGAGCGGGCGCCGGCCATGCCCTTCAATAGACCTAGCTCCAACGCTGATCCGTAAGATACCCTCACACTCTCGATCATGTGTGGACACCAGCATGTCCCCTACAGTCGATCTGCTCTCTCCCAGAGGAGGTTAAAGGAGTCGTTGAAGACTGACACAAGCCCTGGGTTCTTGGTGTAGTTCGGTCTGTAGTGGATCCTGCTGCTATCGCTCTTTACGGCCCATATCAGGAAGACCAGCTCCTTCGAGTCAACGATCGTGAACCGGGTGCTCCTCCACTCCCGACTGGAGTGCCTGACTTTGATTCCATGTTGCTTCATCTCCTCGACCCTATGGCTGACCTTCCCGTCTTTGGCTAATATGATCACCCTGACCGCAACTTTCCTCTCAAGTGCAGACAGGAGCTCTTCCCTCACCTTGTCGTACCAGCTAAACTCCTCAGCGAGTATGCATATCTCCGTATTTGCCCTCGAGATCATTTTTACCGTCTCTAGCTCCATTGCTGGAAGTCCATCAATTGCCTGCAGGAGCTCCTCCATCCTCATCCCGAGCCTCTTCTCCATGTACAGCGGCTCAAGGTCTGACTGCAGCTTGCCGATCGCTGCCCTGAGCTCGGAGATCCTGATGTCGCACTCCAACTCCTGCTTCTTCAGGTACCTCTGCAAGAAGGTCTTGGGGGCGACAGGCGCCAGCCTGCCGGACTTGACCTCTACCGCTCCGATCCCTGCGAGCCCTTCCACTGCAGACCTCGCTTCCCCCGCCTCAACCCCCAGCTTTTCCGGGATGGCGGAGAGGTGCACCTCTCCGTTCTCAACCAAGTACTCGTAAATCCTGATCTCGGGATCGCTGAGTCCGATAGCCTTCAAGTTACTGAAAGACATCGTGCACACCCAAACTGCTTATCACTCTGATGTTTCATCTGATAAGCATTATCAATCTTGAGGACAATGGGTCCAGCCTAGTCTAGCCCACTTCATTCCAGTCTAGTCCAGCCCCGTTCAGCCAGTATAGGTAGGGATCCGCCCCCATCGATGCCTGTCGTTTCTCAGGTGCTAATAAAGTCCTCGTTGTTGAATGCATGGAAGAACACCGGCACGTTCTGGGTGTTGGTGGCCTTGAAGCTCGCCATCAGCCAGTCCCCGTTCTGGAAGAGCAGGGTCCTTTCCATGAAAGCGTCGTCTATGGCGAATGTGTCTGAGATGAGTTGCCTGTCGTATGGTCTAGGCATCGTGCTCACGAAGTAGCTGTGCAGCTGCTGCAGTACGTTCGTGTTGAGGTGCGCTATCCTTTGGGTGCTTATCCAGCCGTGGAGGTGGTACTTGCGGCCGTGCCGGAGGAGCCGTTCAACCGCAAGGCTTGAGTATTCCGTCCCATCCTCCTTCTTCTTCTCATACGGTATGAACTCCTGTGCCTCGTCGAAAACGAAGACTACCCTCGGATCAAGTGAAAAGCTCTTCTTCTTTGCCCTGAAAACTTCACGTATCAGGTCGGCGCAGAGGCTCCGTGCATTCTCGACGTCTGGGAGGTTTATCACGAAAACTCTCGGAGCTTTCTCCTTCATGTCCATGATCTCAGAGGTGAGGCTGCGGATGGTATATCCCTCCTTCGCCCCCTCTTTGGACTCGCTTATCACCACCTTGAGGTTGTGGAAGATAGTCTTGATTGCCGCATCCTCCCTGAGCTTCGCCTTCCCGAACAACTGTTCTACATCACAGATCAGCGGTTCAGCCTCTTCCCCGATCCGCGCCTCTTGATCAATTCCATTTCTCTCCAAGAAATCGTTGATCTTCTCCATCACTGCCGGCACAATAACCTTCTGCGCCGATGCCCCATACTTCTCCTCCAGCAGGCCTGAGATGATATCGAGAAGCCCGCCATATGTCCTGTATATGCCCATCCTCCGGGCTTCCATCGAAGGCAGGGATATCCTCAGCACCCTTCTCTCTTTGAAAAGGTCCCTGATGCGAACGATCAGCTCATCCTTCCTTCCTGAAAGCGATTCGGGGACCACGTGCCTTCTGTAGTACTCCTCTGCCGCCTCCATGGTGTCAGCCTCGGAGATCTCCTCGGTGAAGAGGATCCTACTCTGGACATCGCACAGGAGGTCTAGTATGCTTACCCCATACTCTGACGAGACATCAAAAATAACCACCTTTAAGTCAGGATATGCCCTTACCGCCTTCCTAATCACTAGCGAGGTGAGGTTGCTCTTCCCTGATCCAGTGAAAGCGAAGACGCCGACGTGGTAGTGGAGGAGCTTCTCGATGTTTACCGTGAATGGCATCTCATCGTCGGCAACTCCGAGAAGCTTTCCAACCACATACCTGTCCTCGCTTCCATCGCCAGGAGAATAACAGATGAACTTCTTTATCAGTTCCTTGCTGAGCAGCGAAACCTTTGATCCAGGGAGGGGCGCGATGTTCTTCCTAAGGAAGCTCGGGGCATCTCCTTCGATCTTCATGACATGCCCCGTAGGTGCCGCCGCTATCTCGATCCATGTGCTCTTGGATCCCTTCTGCCACTCCGCCTCTATGAGGCTCATGAACTCCTTCCTTATCATGCTCGGCTGGCTCCTGTCGAGCGTCAGCATACTGTAGTGCATGGGATAGAGATCTGCGATCTCATAGATCGAGAAAGAGTCATTCGTGCCGACGCCCATTATGTTCGGTATCGCCACCAGCCTGCCAGCCTCTATCTTCCTCATGACCTCCGGGTTGTACTCCGCCTCCACCCTCGCGGTGCGGAATGTTATCATAGCCTTGCCATCCGAGGTGGTCCTAGTGGCGGAATGGATCTCTCGTAGCCTTGCCACGAACTTCCCATCCAGGTCATCGAAGAAATCCAAGCTCATCCCCTCCTCATCGCCTCAATCTCAGATCTGAAATCTCTGAACCTGGTGTTGAATAAGATTTGCTGGTCGAGCCTACTCCTGGCCAGTTCGTACGCAACCGTCGAAAGGTAAGTCTGTCTGGCCCCCTCCAAAACAAATTTTGCCTTCTTGTCGGCCAGAAACAGGGGAAAGTTGTAGCCCAGCGCCTCAGGTATGACCTCGCCTGCCATCGAATAGAGTATTGCCATGACCAGGTCCGCAACCGGGCTCCCACTATCGAATTCCAATACCGGCTCGATTGTCTCTTCCGCATCTCCATCCTGGTGCAGAAGGACGAACTCCCCGTAGCTGTCTAGCCCCGGGTAGCACGGTCTGTCATATGCAAATACGTGACTCCTTACTGCCGGATCATTGCTGCTTTGCCAGAGCTGCAGGTATGCCTTGACGAAGGTCCTCTCGTTCGAGATCACGTTCTTATGCGCACCCTTGACCCTCACTCCCCGTCCTGCATTTGACTTCCCGTCCTCTGGGATGACTGTCCTGAAGCATGCGTCATACTCGATAGTCCTCCAAGGGGCATTTAGCCTCTGCGCCTCTATCACGCTGTAATTCTGGAGCACAGCCTTGTCGCTATTGAAGTCAGGCACGCTGCCCATCGATCCAAGCTTACCTGTCTTGGACAGGACATTGGATACTGAACGGATCAGCTCATAGGCCATGGTGTCCTTGACAAGCCCGACCAAGAGTACGCCTCTGCCCCAGGCATTCCTGAGCAGTCCCTGGGTGATGAAAAGGCTGACCAGATCGAGATCGTTAGAGCATATCCAGCGATCTTCGCCCTCGCCACTCAGGATAAGCGGATGCTCCCCTTGAGGGGGATTGAAGACATGCTCGGCTACCTTCTTGGCTGCAAAGAAAACCCTGCTCCAGTATGATCCAGCTCCGGGCTTGAGTCTGCATTCCTCGCCCGGCTCCAACATACCATACTCGGACCGAAGCCTGTCGAGCTCCCTCCTTATCCTAACTGCCTTCTCCCCTGTCTTCGAGATCGCATTGATTAGCTCATCCTTGCTGACGCTCCTCCCCGCCCTGAGCAGATATTCAACTATGGCATACCTGATGAACTGGCTCCTCGAAGGGGGCAATGCGAGTCCTTCGTTTGGGATGAGCATCCTCGCCATCTCCAAGTCGAACTCAGAGACGCGGCCGAATGGCGTGTCGACTCCGCCCAAGACTGAATGCCCGCTCTCAAGCCACTCGCGCGCACTCCAGACGAGGTGCCCGAAGTCGCCCGCAAGAGTCCTGTCTAAGATTGCCAACCTGATCTCGGGATCGTCCTCAAGCGTTTTGAGCGCCAGGTAGTACTCAGAGAGGCGCATCAGCGAGCTGGGAAGGCGATCCGGATCTATCTCTGTTCCCCCTTCAGTGATCTCCCCCGCCACTGACGATTCTTGTTCCTCATATATTGGGATTGCGGATGAGACGCTCGCCGAGGTCGTTTCCTCTATGAGTTCAGTCAACTTGCATCCAGATCGATCTAGGCAGATTCCCCCTCGATAGGCATAGGCTCCAGCATAGAAGATTATCATGTCGAGCCTCCTGTCCTGTGCCATCGTACCGTCCACGGCTACGAACCCGATCTCATCCTTACCGAAAAGCGATCTTGCAGCAGAGAGCGCCCTCTCAGCGCTGTACCCGCCTCTTATGAGGCTACTGATGAACTCAGATGACCGCTTCAATGATTCGATCTTCGCCCCAAAATTTCCGATAAGTCTCTGTGTGGAACTTCTGACGACTCCTACTATCCTATCATGCTCGAACGACATCAGGCGGACGCTCCCGTCTCTCTTGTCATTATTGTATGTTCAGGAAATATTTAATACATCGGCAGGAGGCTCCAACCGTTCACGGTGGTATGGGAAATACGAAAATATTATGTTGAATCGTAAGAAAGAAAAGTTCTAATAAGCAGAGAGTGTGGCTTACCTTGAATAATCCTATGGAGGCTGGGTCTCCACAACACGACCCTTCGGGCATGAAGGCGAGGGATCGATCGGTTGATGAAGCGGCCCCTCCTGGATCCCAAAGTTCCCAGAGCAGGGGCGGTCGGTAAGGGGGATCAAACAAAAAGAAGGAGACAAAAAAGGAAGCCCCGCCTTCAGGCTGTTTGAGGAGATCGCTAACTCTGCGGAATTGGGTACTGCATTGAAAACCGATAAAAAAGACAACTGCTGATTGAGAGATGAGGAGTCGATAATGGAACAGGTTTTTTTGATAAGGGGGGATGATCTGGGGAGGCCTTTCAGGAGGCTCGCTTACGGCGGCTATCTAATAATTATATGCAAACAAAACCACCTGACTGAGGATCTGCACGAGCTGGCAAAGATCAGTGATGTGGTTATTGTCAGTGCTGACCAGAAAATGAACAGGACAATCGCTGACGAGCTTTGGCACCCGCTCAGGAGGAAGATCGTTACATCAGCGCCTCCTGGGGTTGACCTTTCGACATTGCGAGACCTCTATACTCTATCGAAAGTCTGCAGGTGCGATCTGGCGCTGGACTGCGACGTCGATAAATGCCTCGCAGCAGCGTCTTTTGGGGGCTCCTCCGAGGAGGATGCTGCGTCGATTAAAAAGATATTCTCAATCATCGGGGAAATGCTGGTCATCAACGAGCACCTATTCGAGGAGGTCAGGGCAACGGCAAAAAGAGGCGTCGCATCTCTTTCCGACCTAATGAGAGGGCTCGATCAGGGTGGCTTCCATTGGTGCATTCTAGAGCGGGTCATGTGTTGCCTCAGCCAGATGATCGTCAAGGGCAACTCGCCTGAGTCCAACGGGGGATCGACGAACCCCGGAGGAGACCTTATGCTCCCATCTCTAGGGTATATGCCCGAAACAGAAACAAATAGTTCTAGTCAAGAGTTGGGGCAACCATGGTAAAAGTCTGCGCCGGTGTACATGTCTCGATTTCTGGTTCAATCGCCTTGGCTGTCGACAGAGCGGTTGATGCTGGATGCGATACGTTCCAGATCTTCACTAGGAACCCAAGGGGGTGGGCATTCTCGGAAATAACTGAGGAGACTAGAGCCTCATTCATAATTAAAGTGAGATCCTCAGGGCTATCCCCCATCGTGGCGCATATGCCATACTTGCCAAACCTGGCGTCCCCATCTCAGGAGATGTACCAAAAATCATTAATGGCGCTTGAGGCAGAGGTCGATCGCTGTGACAGGCTCGGGATACCCTACCTGGTGACGCACCTGGGGAGCCACATGTCCAGCGGCGAGGAGAATGGCCGAAGGAGGATAGTTGGGGCTCTTGATGTTGTTCTCGCCAAGGGTAACCGATGCATGATCCTTCTTGAGAACACCGCAGGTCAGAAGAACAGCCTCGGGACTAGGTTCGAGGATATCTGCGCAATCATAGAAAAGACGAGCTTGCCAGAGAAGGTCGGGGTCTGCCTCGACACCTGCCATGCATTTGCGGCGGGCTACGACGTGCGCCTCAACTTCAGGTCTGTGTTGGACGAGCTGGATCAGGCGATCGGGGTGGAGAAGCTCAAGGTCATCCATATGAACGATTCTGTTGGGGATCTCGGATCCCATCTCGATCGACATGAGCACATCGGGCTCGGGAAGATCGGGGAGTCTGGCTTCATCAACATCCTCTCGGACAGCAGGGTATGGGGTCTGCCCCTGATCATGGAAACCCCAGTGGATCAAAGGCGAGATGACAGGGGAAACATTAAGAAGCTAAAGGATTTGGCCGCATTAGTCTAAAAAATCCCGATCCTGCCCTTCAACCAGTCGGAACCTTGGACCTCCGCATGGTCAGCAAAAGTCCGACGCCGCTGGACAGGGTGTTGCTGCCCGTTCTCATTGTCCACCTGGCGACAGACCCATTCAAGAGCTCCTGGCGTCGTATCCTTCATCCACAGCCAGAGCCAGCCATTGGCAATCCACACAACGCGGAATGTGCGCCTGTACTCATCAGTATTCGAAATCATGCCGATACTGAGACTCCAGTCGTAGCCAGTTTCTGGTAAATGATGGTAAACTTCGTGAGGGATCTGATCTAGATCCGGATCTTCGAGGATCTACCACAGCTCAACCGCCAGCAGGATCCATGTGAGGTGCCCCTCCATTTTTGAGGCACCAAAAATGGAAAATACTGGGGCTCAGGGTCTTCAGAGCTCGATGAGCGTCTCCGTCTTGTATACGCCCTCAATCCCATTTATCTTCCTGATGAGGGGGGTGACGTCCTCCCTCTTCTCGACTTCGCAGAATGCGACTATGTCGAACCTACCAAAAGTAGGGAACGTTTCTACGACCCCTTGGATCTTTTCAAGCTTCTTCACTACGTCCAAAATTGAGACTTTCTCTGCGTTTATCAGTATGCAGACTTGGATCATCTTGCCAACCTCACAGGAGCGTTTCGATGAGCGTCTCCGTTGATAGAACGCCATCTATCTTGGCAACCTCATAGACTGCAACTCCCAGCTTCTCCAAGTTTTTGAACTCAAACTCGGCGACTATATCAAAAGCGCCAAGCGTCTCGAAAGCTCTCTTCACATCTTTCATCTCCTTTATCTTCTCCAGGGCGTATGGATCCTTTCCTGGCTTGCAGTGGACCAATATACAGGCGAGAGGCATTTTGGTCTTCTCCTGCCTGATAATCACCCTCATGATATATTTATGCTTCTCTGGTTCAAGGCGGTCATCCCAGCCTTGGCAGGAACTTGAAGAGCGGATGGTCTTTTCCAATAGTCCTATCTCCTGAAAGCCTGGCACCGTAGGCTTTTATCGCCTCGACAATGGCAACCGCCTCGAAGATGTACGTCGATGCCTTTAGAGGTCCATAGATTATGAAATCTGCACCGCCGAGCTGCACCATCGTGTTGAGTGCCACATTGATCGCTCTTGCGCTCTTCCTAGTGATCTTCTTCTTGAGCATGGGCTGGTAAGCCGCATTCGAGGGCGCGCACCCGCATGGGAGCCCGAGCTCCTTCCGTATGGCTTTCATGGACTCGACTGCGAGATGTGTGCTTGTGAAGTCGATGATCCCAACGTCAACAGCGCCCCCCTCTATGCCAGCCTCCTCGCACTTACTCAGAATGCCATTCTTCAGAAGCGCCAACTTTTCTTCAGGGTACACTGAAGAGGGATCCATTGTCTGGATTATCGCAAACCTGATCTTGTTGGATCTGATCTCAGAAAACTCCGCCTCGCTGGTGCAGGTCGATACGGAGTTTACCCCGCACCTCTCGCCGATTCCTATCTCCGAGGCCATCGTGTATCCTGAGACCCTAGTCTCCTCGTTGAGGCCGCCGATCAGAATGGAGCCATCGGTCATATCTGCGAGCATGCTGATATATCTGCTCATCGCCTCTGGCGTCTCTGCAATCACATCAATGGCATGGGGCAACCCCACGCGTCTCGCAATCCTCTCAGCAGCCTCCAACTCGTCTTCGACCTTCTTTCTGTCGACATCACCAGATTGATGATCTGAGACCTTCCTGTCGCCCTTGTAGAATAGGCTCCCTATGAGTACTGGCTTTCCGGTCGCTCCAAATAGAACGCTCCCCAAAGCGTAAGGTGGCGGTCTCATCTCCACTCTGCCTCCAGCTCCCTGATGGTTCTTACCATCTGCCTCAGCTTCCCTGTTGCAACTTCCCTGTCGAGGGCCCGAAGACCACAGTCGGGATGTATCCATCCTACATTTTCAGGATCGTAAGCGGTTAGTATCTTATCCAACAGCTGCCTTATCGCGTCTTTTTCCTCGACCTCGTTCTCCGTCGAGCTCACGCACCCTGCACCCAGCTTCTTTCCATATTCCTCAAGCGCCCTCTTTTCCACCGCGTCAAAATTGCCTGGGTTATCTTTGAATGCAAAGCTTAAAATGTCGATCCCCTCGATTCTGACAATCTCCGAGAACGCCCGCTTCAGGTTGCCACAGACGTGTAGCGCCTTGGTTCCCTTTACACTTGCAGCGGCTGTTTCCAGAGCTTTCTTGGCGAGGTTCATGGGAGCACCAATCGAGAAGCTGGGCTCATCAAATTGGAATATTGTAAATCCTGATCTGTTTATCATCTCAGCCTCGACTGCAAGGGCTTCGGCGATGTCGTTGTACAGCTTCTCGTCCCGGAAGCCGCTGTACGGCACACTGGGGGCGAGCTCCGAAAAGAATGCCATCGTCACTGGACCCGTGATTATTGCCTTAACCTCGCAGACCCCTGCGGAAAGTCGCTTTGCATGGATCAGGTCGCGCACTATCGGAGTCTCTTCAGGTGGGGAGATCTTCCCGGTAATGGTTGTTCTTCCTTCCTCAACTTTGAACCCTGGTATGTGGTCAGCAAAGTAGGCGACCATATCCTTCCTAGTCTGCCCGTCGCTTATGATATCGATCCCTGCCCCGATCTGATCCCTTACTGCGCACTCGATGGCATCTATCCCAGAACCCGTAACGGGGTGGCTGCCTATGACCGTCGTCTTAATTCTCACTCCCTTCTTCACCTTCGTTTTTGATCTTCTTTCTTTTCACTTACTCGCTCGGAAAATCTCCCTCGCAATCCTGACCGCCTCCTTGGCATCCTTGCCGTAGGCGTCGGCCCCTATCTCAACTGCGACCTTTTCATTCATGGCTACCCCGCCGACCATGACCTTGATCGCGGCATTGGCTGCCTTGGCCCTCTTTATTATCTCGGCAGCCTTTCTCACGTCTGAAGTGAGCAAGACCGAGAGGCCGAGGATACTGATCCTATCCGCTATCCCGAAAACCTTTTCGGGCGTGATCATCGTCCCAAGATCCATCACTTCAAATCCGTCCGAGACAAGCATCGCTGCAACAAGCGTCTTACCGATGTCGTGCGGACCAAGCGATCCTATTGCGATCCTTTCCTTGTTGCCGCCTGGAGCGCTGCCCCCGCTCTTGCTCTGTATCGCCGGAATGACCATGTTCAGTGCTACCTTCGCGGCGTTCGCCGCTCTCATGACCTCAGGCAGGAACAATTCCTGACGCTCGTACATGTCTCCGACCTCTTTCAGCCCGTCTGCAATCAGGTCCGTAATCCTGACCGGGTCTTCCCCCTTGTCCAAGAGCCGCTTTGTCAGCTCCAGCACAAGCTTCGAGTCTTGATTGACCACGGCATTCTTTAGCCTTGACAGAAGATCCTCGGACACTCTTCCCCCTCCATCCAACCCTTTCCATTACAGACCTCTTATCCTTATCCAACAAAAAGTTAAATAGATTTTCTTTGCATTCAACCAATGTTCATCCTGGTGTACCGTATGGAAAGCAAATACCTAGTGGCAATCGCGGTGGGACCTGATAGACCAGGGCTTATCTCCGAGATAACCTCTGTTATAGCTGATTTCGAGTACAACATTGAAGAGATGGATCAGGTTGTTATGAAAGAGATCTTTATCCTGTCGTTACTGATCAACATCTCGAGGAATTTGAAAGCGCTCGATGAGCTGCGGAGAAAGCTATCCAGCAGGTGCCACGAGCTGGGCCTGGAGGTGGCGTTCTATTACGCTGGCGCGAAGTAAGATTGTGCTTACAGTGGTCGGGAAAGACAGGCCCGGAATTGTCGCTGCCGTGTCGGGGGTCCTCGCGCGCTTCCATGCACACATATTGAAGACAAGGGCTGCGACGGTATTCAACGACCTTTTTGTCATGATAATGGTCGTGGATACGCGCTATGCCACGATCGGCAACGCCGAGCTCATAAACATACTCAAGAGGAGCTGCGATGGCATCGGTCTTGCGCTGGCTGCCGAGAGCTGTGAGAGCTACAAGTGCGGCAAGCGGGTGATCGTCTTCGATCTCGACGGTACTCTCATTGACCAAGAGGTGATCGAGGAACTGGCGAAGGCTGCCGGTGTCGGGGAAGAGGTCAAGCGCATAACCAAGCTCGCCATGGAGGGGAAGATTGACTTTCTTCAGGCACTCAGGGAGCGTGTTCGCCTCCTCCGAGGGCTCCCAGTCTCAAAGCTAGAGGAGATCAAGGCATCGATCGCCATAACCCCCGGCGTAATGGACCTGATAATGCAACTGAAATCGTGCGGCTTCGTCGTCGGCATAGTGACAGGCGGCTTCGATTTCGTGGCGGAGCATGTAGGACGCATGATCGGAGCGGACTACGTCTTCAGCAACAGGCTCATCAGCAGGAACGGGGTCCTTACAGGCGAAGTCGTGGGCGAGATGACTGGACCGGAGGCAAAGCTTAATGCGATAAGGAAGATTGCCAGTGATCTTGGAGTCGGGTTAGAGTCATGTGTCGCAGTTGGAGACGGCGCGAATGACCTGTTCATGATAGAGAACGTGGGGCTCGGCGTCGGATTCAAGGCCAAGCTTGTAGTCAGAGAGAAGGCTCCTGCCTTGATCAACACCGATGACATCCGCGTGCTGCTCGCCCTGATAGGCTGTATCCCGCTCAAAGAAGACGTCCTCAAGCGCCTCTGACTTCGTATTTGGCTCTCCGCCTTTGATCCAAAAAGATTATGGCTCGCTCTCCACAACTAAATCCAAAAAACAAATATATTTCTAAAAGATGTGAACTCTTCAGGGTGGTCTCATGAGTTTCAACTGGGACGAGGAGCTCAAAAAGATAAAAGAAAGGAAACTGCAGGAGATCACTTCAAAGAAAGGAGATGAAAACAAATTGTCAAATGAGATAGAGATTACAGTCACCGACGGCAACTTCGAGAGCATAATAACAAATACGAACTCGCTGGTAGTTATAGACTTCTGGGCGACTTGGTGCGGCCCATGCATGTACATGGTCCCGATCTTCGAAAAGCTGGCCAAGAAGTACGCCGGGAAGGCAATTTTCGGCAGAATGAATGTCGATGAGAACCCGATCGTGCCCGGAAAGCTGGGAATCTACGGGATCCCAACATTCGTCTTCTTCAAGAACGGGAAAGAGATTGACAGGAAGATCGGAGCAATGGGCGAGGCTGACCTAGAAGCGGCGATAAAGAGGTATCTCTAAATGCATCTCCGTCCTTTTGCACTAAAAATTTGGCAGCTAATGAACGCGTGGATTGGATATCTTAATATGATCTGTGGACTTTGAGTGATCGTCAGGTTCTGTTTACAGGTTTCGTCTTTGGGGTCTGGGGTGACGATGCTATGACGCTCGTTAACAGCTTTGACAGGAACCGTACAGGCATTGCTTACTTTTCGATGGAGATCGCCCTTGAGAGCGACATGCCCACCTATTCTGGCGGTCTCGGTGTGCTTGCAGGGGATACCGTCAGGTCTTCTGCTGACCTAAATGTGCCTCTGGTCGCAGTTTCGCTTGTCAGCAGGAAGGGCTACTTCAAACAGAAGCTCAACCAGAACGGGGATCAGGTGGAGTTCCCATCGGACTGGGAACCTTCCAAATTCACCGAGGAACTGCCAGTGCGGGCGACTGTCAAGATCGAGGGCAGGGATGTCCAGGTCAGGGCCTTCCACTATTCAGTCTCAAGCCCCAAGGGAGGGGTGGTGCCGGTCCTACTGTTGGACACAGATATCGAGACAAACCTGCCCCATGACCGTGCAATAACCGATTACCTTTACGGAGGAGACCTTGAATACCGCCTGAAGCAGGAGGTTATATTGGGCGTGGGGGGCGTCCGGATTCTCGACACACTAGGTTTCAGGATCAGGCGTTACCACATGAACGAGGGGCACTCCGCCCTCCTGGCACTCGAACTCCTCAGGAAGAATCAGTTCGATGCGCAGCGGGTGAAGGAGATGTGTATCTTCACCACCCACACCCCTGTGGAGGCAGCTTTTGACAAGTTCGACTACCCAATGGTCAATAGGATTCTAGGCGACCTGGTTCCGAGTGAAACCGTAAGGCAGTATGGAGGAGTGGACAGGCTGAATATGACGCTCTTGGCCTTGAACCTAAGCGACTATATCAACGGCGTCTCCAAGAGGTACGGGGAGTACTCAAAGAGCCTCTTCCCGGGATACAAGGTCCATGCCATAACAAACGGCGTCCACTCCTACACTTGGACCTGCGCCCACTTCCGGAGGCTATACGACAAGTACCTCCCTGGCTGGGCTGATGAGCCGAGTCTCCTGACAAGGGTAGGGATAATCCCTGACGAGCAGATACTCGAGGCACACAGGGAGGCGAAGGAGGATCTTCTTACATGCGTGAAGACAATGACCGGTGTGGTGATGGACCCGCGAGTGCTCACGGTTGGATTAGCAAGGCGGGCAACTGGGTATAAGCGGCTGGACTTTATCTTCTCTGATGTGGAACGCCTCCGCAAGATCGCACGCCGCTGGGGTCTTCAGATCATCTTCGCAGGCAAGTCCCACCCAAAGGACGAGACTGGGAAGATGATTATCAGGCGGATATTCCAGCTCATAAATGGCTTGAAGGACGACATAAAGATGGTATACCTCGAGAACTACGACCTGGCACTATCTAAGCTAGTGGTATCAGGAGTGGATGTCTGGCTGAACACGCCTCTGCCACCGATGGAGGCCTCGGGGACGAGCGGTATGAAGGCCGCCCACAATGGGGTCCTGAACTTCAGCGTCCTGGACGGATGGTGGGTTGAAGGGTGGATAGAAGGCATCACGGGGTGGTCGATAGGGCCGCACCCGCACGAGAACATCACCCCCGAGGAGAGGAAGCCGCAGGAAATAGAGGACCTGTACAACAAGCTAAACTACGTAATCTCCCCTACCTATTATGACCGAGTGGACTCTTGGGCGATGATGATGCAGAACACTATCAGCATTTTGGCTTCTTACTTCAACAGCCACAGGATGATGCACAGATACGTGACCGATGCTTACCTTTGATCCAGAATGCTCTTTAGTCAGTTGAATACTCTGTACCTAGGTGTCTTGATATGAAGTGCATCGATTCCCACACCCACACATATTTCAGGAGTTCCGATGATCTGGAGCTGATGTCAGTCTCAGGGGTTGAGGGCGTGGTCCTCTGTTCTTACTTCCCCGTGCAGCCGACTGGGGCATCGACAGTTTACGACTTCTTCAAGTTCCTGTCGGATGAGGAGTGCGCGAGGCTAGCCTCGTACGGCATAGACTTCAGGCTGACCGTGGGCATACACCCTAGGTCCATCCCGAAATACGAGCTTGACCTCGCTATAGAGCGGATCTTGGCCATATTTGACAATGCCTTGGCCAACGCTCTCGGCGAGGTCGGTCTCGAGACGGGGGGCGAAGGCGAGGTTGATGTTCTAATAAAGCAGCTTCGAATAGCCAACGAGTACGATCGCCCGGTCATAGTCTACACCCCCCAGAAGAATAAGGAGATGGTAGTCGATAAGCTTCTGGGGATTCTAAAGGAGGAGTACACAGATCCTTCACGAATTGTTGTCGACCACCTTACACCAATGCTAGTTCCGAAGGTGAGAGAGCTAGGGTTCAATGTCGGGCTCACAGTTCAGCAGGGGATGCTTACCCCCAGCGACGTAAAGGAAGTCCTAGAGAGTTACGGACCAGAAGGAGTAATCGTCAACAGTAATCTTGGGTACGAGCCTTCTGATCCTCTGGCAGTCCTGAGAACCGCGAAGTACCTCGATAGGTCCGGGATAAGCGGCAGGGATATACAACTAGTGACCTACTCCAACGCAAGATCGCTGATGTGGTTCTGAGAAGGGCAATGCCTATCGCGGAGGCTCTTCTAGGAGCTGCAGGACAGCATGGCTGGCAAATCTTACCCGTGCCGCCTAGGTTCTTTCCAGACGAGTATAAGCGGATTCAGGGTGCCTGCCTGACTGACTGCATACCTACCTACCTCTCTGCCTTGCCCTCTATGAAATCTTCAAATCTCTGCTTGGCTACCTCGTACGGCATCTGAATTGGGGGATGCTTGAACGCAAACGCAGAGGGTCCTATGAGCCTTCCAGCGACGCCCCTGTCGAGCGCAATCCGGGCAGCCCTGATCACGTCTATCACAACTCCACCGCTGTTGGGTGCGTCCCACACATCGAGCTTGACATCTATCTGAACAGGGGTTCCGCCGAAGTATTCGCCTTTCATGTACACATAGCAGATCTTCTTGTTGTCCAGGAACGGGACATAGTCCGAGGGACCGATCCTAAGGGGTATACTGTACGGTATCATTGCTGCCACAGCCGAGGTCTTGCTTATCCTCTTCGAGATAAGCCTCTCCTCCTCAAGCATGTTCAGAAAGTCCGTGTCTCCGCCTATGTTGAGCTGGTAGCTTTCTGTCACCTTAACTCCGCGGTCCACAAGCAGCTTTGCCAGCGTCTTGTGGAGGACGGTTGCCCCGATTTGGCTCATCACGTCATCCCCAGCAACAGGCAGCCCCTTTTCTTCAAACCTCTTTGCCCATGCGTCATCAGACGCAATGAACACGGGCATGCAGTTGACGAATGCACAGCCCGCCTTCAGCGCATTATCCGCATACCACCTTACAGCCTGCTCAGACCCAACGGGGAGGTAGTTCACTACAATCTCTGCCCCCGAGTCCTTGAGCTCGGCAGCCACGTCAACCGCCCTCTCGTCTTCGTTCACCTCAACATACCCTTTGAGGTACTTACCCAGGCCGTCCATGACAGGCCCCCTCTTAACCTCGACGCCCAAATCGGGCACTTCCGCGAACTTCCTTGTGTTGTTCGGCTTGGAGAATATCGCCTGTGATAGGTCCTTCCCGACCTTCCTGGAGTCCACATCAAAAGCTGCAACGAACTCTAAATCCTTAACGTGGTATCCGCCCATGTTCACATGGATCAGTCCAGGTACGAATTCGTCATCTTTCGCATCCCTGTAGTAATAAGTGCCCTGGATCAGTGCACTGGCGCAGTTGCCGACTCCAATTATTGCCACCTTGATCGTCATGTTCTCAACCCGCTCTCGGCGCTCCAACATGCCTCTGCGATCGCAATTATTTTGTGACCATAAAGGTTACAGTGCTGAATATTTTCAGGCTATTAATAAGCATTATTCTGCACGTCAAACGAGCCTTGCTTGCGCTTGCACCTTCCGCACAACAGATGAATGTCCTACGTTCTTCGGCGAGCACCTCTTTTGGGGCGAGCCAATCCGAACTTAATAATCAGTCATATTTATAAAAACCTGGTAGAATATGATATTGGGCTATGATGAATGCTGGTATTACGGATGTGCAGGATGAAGTATGACATCAGAACAGAGCCCAGATAAGCATATGCTATCTTCTACCCTTAGCTTAGCCTCGAGTGGGCATGGCGGCGGTGCTCATCCAGAAATTGGGGTCGAAGAAGCCCACAGGTTCTCGAAGTAAGTCTTTGCGATCTGCACAAGCCCCACATGGTTTGACCATATCGCCACGCTGGGGTTGGAACCCTCGCTTGCTATGAAGAGTATTGCCTCGTTTCCGTCAGCTATTATCCCTCCGCCAAACATCTTGTCTCTCATCCTGACATTGGTCACCCTCGAGATCGCCTCAACCTTCTCCTTTGGTGCATCTGAGGAGAACAACAACCTCGCCCTGATCTTCCCCGCCTTAAGCCGTAGAAATATCGGGTATAACTCTTCGGCTGTCCATGTTGGTATGGAAGGGAGCGCCACGTCCGCTTCATCTCTCGCGTTCCATATGGTCGAGTAAGCCTTCTTGGTAATGTCCTCGGTGCTTTTGATTATCCATATGTCCTGCCTTTCGGCTTCGGCTCTCGTCCGAATGTCCCGCAAGGCATCCTCTAGATCCCCGAACTTACTGTCGAGATCCCTCACCATGATCCGCTTGTACTCAGAGAGTCCCTCTGAGGGCATTTTCACACTGTAGACTGTCGGTCTCCCCCTCCTCACGACTATCAGCGACTTTGAGGCAAGCTTTTCCAGGACCGTGTAGACCTTCGAGTAGGGTATGCTCGACGACTCACTCACCGCCTTGGCATCCATCTCCCCCCCGCTCTTGAGGAGCGACAAGTAAGCTCTGGCCTCCCCCTCGGTGAGCCCTATCTGGGACAGCTTGCCTATCAGTCTTCCATCATCACTCATACGATTCACCGTATAAATAGTATAAAAAATTTCAAATATAAAGCGGACGTTGGTATCGTGGATGGTCGCATATGCAGGTACTCAAGAAGACGAAGAGCTTATGCCCAGAGTGCATGAAGGTCATTGAAGCAGAGATTTACGAGGACAAGGGCGTAGTTTATATCGGAAAGACCTGCTCAGATCACGGCCGCTTTGAGGACGTTTACTGGAGCGATTACGATCTTTACAAGAGAGCGGAACGCTATGAGCGACTCGGCGATGGGCTAGAAAACCCCCAGACGAAGTCTGAAGCTGGTTGCCCGTATGATTGCGGGATATGCCCGTCCCATGGATCGCACACAGTGCTGGCGATAATTGATGTGACCAACAGGTGTAACCTGAGGTGCCCCATTTGCTTCGCGAATGCTGCGGCCGCAGGGTACACCTATGAGCCGACCAGGGACCAGATCGCGGAGATGCTTAAAAACTTAAGAAGTAACCGCCCAGTGGCTCCTAACGCAATACAGCTCTCGGGCGGCGAGCCGACCCTGAGGGACGACCTGCCCGACATAATTCGGATGGCCAAAGAAGCCGGATTCGACCATGTTGAGGTCAACACAAATGGCATCCGGATATCCAACGATGCATCTTTTCTGAAGCACCTCATCGAGGCTGGTCTGAGCACTCTCTACCTGCAGTTCGACGGCATGACGCCTGGCCCATACATCGCCGCGAGGGGGGTTGACCTCTTCCAAACCAAGCTAAAGGTGATCGAGAACAGCAGATCAGTCGGCTTGCACAGCCTCGTCCTAGTCCCGACGCTCGTCAGGGGGGTTAACGATGACCAAGTCGGAGAGATACTCAGGTTCGCTGCCAAGAACCACGACGTGGTCCGGGGCGTGAACTTCCAGCCCGTTTCTATGGCAGGTAGGATCGACAAGAACCGGCTAAGGGAGATGCGGATAACGATTCCGGACTTCCTGAAGCTCGTCGAGGCGCAGACTAATGGTGAAATAAAGACATCAGACTTCTACCCGATACCAGTGGTCGTCCCTGTCTCAAATGCAGTAGGCGCACTCAAGGGGAAACGCTACCAGACCTTTACAAACCACCAGCACTGCGGAATGGCGACGATTGCACTGCCCCAAGGCGAGAGGCTTGTCCCAATCACAGATTATGCGGACATCGACAAGTTCATGGGATCCTTGGAGAATGTGTATGCAGACGCGATCGACGGATCCAAGCTGAAGGCTAGGGTACATCTCCTAGGCGCGGTCAGGCATGTTAACAAGACCCTCTTGGGGGACATCCTTTCGTCGGTGCTGCTCCATGGTGACTATGATTCTCTCGGGAAATTCATGCGCAAAGTTGTGCTTATTGGCTGCATGCATTTTATGGACCCATACAACTTCGACTTGGAAAGGGTAAGGAGGTGCACTATACACTATGCGCTTCCCGACGGCAGGATTATACCTTTCTGCACAATGAACTCGATCCACAGACAGCGGTTCGAAAGCGGCTTTATCAAAACGCCATAACCAAAACATTTTTATTACTAACACCACCTTTTTTCGTGTCAGGTGTATCTTATGGGTGGTGCCAAGAAGACTGTTGCCAAGCCAGCGAAGGGTGCTGCTTCAGAGAAGGAGGCTGCAAAGAAGGAGATCCAAAAGTCCGTAGCTACATCAGTGGTAGATCCAAAAGTTTTGGACCAGATCAGGCATGAAGTTCCGAAGATGACATGTGTTACCCCATACCAGATCTACTCCAAGTATAACCTAAAGTACAGCGTCGCCAAGGATCTTCTTGATAACATGGTCAGCGAAGGGATGCTCAGGAAAGCAAAGAAGACGCGTCGTGTAAGCATTTACGTCCCAGCATCATAAGGTGGTTTTTTGCCATCTTTAAAGGAATCAGATATACCTATTTTGATAGTTTTCGAAAGTGGAGAGGTTGAAGGCATTCTCTCCCGCATACTCTCGCCACGAACAGTTGAAGCGATAGTGGAGGCACTACCTTTCACCTCAAGGACCTTTCTCTGGAAGGAGGAGGTCTACTTTGAGACCCCTGTATCAGTCGGACCGGAGAAGCCCAAGCCGACGGTAAGCCAAGGCACGATCGCTTATTGGCCCCCCTCAGAGGCATTTTGCATATTCTTTGGGAATTCTCAGCCATACAGCCCAGTCAACATCATAGGGAAGCTTGTTTCCCCTCCAGAATCGGTACGGCTAGTGAAGCGGGGAGAATGGGTCACCGTCAAGTTGAATAGTTGACTTGCCTGCCGTTTTCGGCGTTGCACTACGCCTTAGGTGGGAGCTGCCTCCTTACTAGATCCACAACCCTCTTTAGCGGAATCCCCTCTTCTAAGGCTATTCTCCTACAGTCCTCATAAGAGGGCTTGTAGCACCCTGTCCTGAGGTTTGTTTTCACACCAACGCTGTATGACTTGCCGCTTATCTTGACCTCCACCGCTCTTTCGTCCCTGTTAACCTTCAGTCTCCTACAGGTCGAAACTTTCACACCGAGCGTCCCAGTTTCATCCAGAATGGCGTCTATGACCCTCCCGACTGAGGCTGATGTTGCAACGGCCATTACTATATGCCCTGGTCTGTTCTTTTTCGTCAGCATCGGTACAACGCAGACATCCTCAGCCACCCCATTAAGCCTCTCAAACAACCAGCCAAGCCCCTCCCCGTCCACATCATCGACATTGGTCTCGACAATGAAGATCTCTTCATCAGCGGTGCCCAAAATGGCCTCTCCAGTTATGACCCTTGTTATGTTTGGGAAGCCAAGTTCTCTCCTGCCTATCCCGTTCCCCACAGTGCCTCGGGAGAGCCTAAAGGGCGGCGTGTCTGTTCTGCCACAGGTCAGAGTCGCTAGCAATGCCGCGCCAGTGGGGGTTGTGAGCTCATGCGGAACATCAGTCCTAGTTACGGGCAGCCCGGCGCGCCTGATTATCGAGAGGGTTGCTGGCGCAGGGACAGGAAAAGTCCCGTGGGAAGATGTAGCTGCCCCGCAACCGACTGCAACTGGCGTCGTGTAAAAGACGCAGTCACCAACGCCCAGGAGCTCAATGGCCTTGAAAGTTCCGATAATGTCTATAATGGTGTCTATGCTGCCCAGCTCGTGAAGCACATCTGTTCCATGGACTGCTCTCTCGGCTTCGATGAGCAGATCCATAGTCCTCCGCGCCATTGCTTTTCCGGCTGGTCTGAGCCCTATCGACTCTGCCGCCGCACCCAAGGTCTTCAAAGAGTCCTCTGCCGTCCTAGCTTCGATCCCCCCTTCGTCCTTGGCACCTTCTGCATCCCTGACCTTCAGCTGTAGCCCGCCAATCTCTCCACTCGTTGCGTGTTCGAAAGATATCTCCACATCAGGCCTTCCGATCGCCTTCAAGGCGCTATTGATTGAAACCTTAAGGTCTTCGCTCTTTCCCGATGCAGACGCGAATGCCGAGACCATCTTGTCTCCTGAGGCCCCTGCAAGAGAGGTATCGATGAGCACTATGTTCAAATACTCCACCCTCATAAGATCTGACTCTGCCTATATTAAAATGGGTGCTAAGAATTGGAACTTCGAATGGTCCTCTCTGAACTCAGCTCTGGCAAGATCAGCATTGAAGAGGCAGAGAGAAGAATACGGTTGCTGGCACTCAAGGATATGGAAATTGCCTGTCTTGATGTATCAAGAGAGGCAAGGAAGGACGTCCCAGAGATTGTTTTTGCAGAGGGAAAAGACGATGTTTCCCTGAGAAAGATCGTTAGGGCTTTCCTAGAAGAGTCGGGAAGGGTCATAATCACGCGCATCGCCGAGGACAGGTTTGATGAACTGAAGTCAAGTCTGGAGGGAGTACCGGAAATCAAATACAGCCCAAATGGTAGAGTAGCCGTGATCAGGCGTGGGAGGGAAAATCCAGAGAAACTCGGCGCAGTCTCGCTGATCACAGCCGGAACGGTCGACATACGCGTTGCTGAGGAAGCCCGGTTCGTGCTGGAGGAGCTTGGGTGTGCGACCCATTCATACTATGACGTCGGGATAGCGGGTCTCCACAGGGTATTCCCCGTAGTAATAGACTCGATGGATAAGGACGTTGATGCGATCATTGTGTTTGCTGGGATGGAGGGGGCACTCGCATCCGTAATCAGTAGCCTGGTGCCTGTGCCTGTCATCGGGGTGCCCACGTCCTCGGGCTATGGATATGGGGGTCAAGGCGTGGGCGCGCTCATGACGATGCTGCAGAGCTGTAGTCCTGGGCTCGTGGTGGTCAACATTGACAATGGAGTCGGGGCTGCCGTCGCCGCTGCGTTAATCTCCAAGATGCGAAGTAAGAAATCTAGAAATCAAGCGCCATAGGAAAAAAGAAAAGAAAATAGTTACTGGGTCTTCTTGACCAGCCACTTCAGTGGGATGTCCTGGTGGCGTCCATCCGGTAGCCTTCTCCTTATCGTGATGGGGAGGACCCCTTCCTTCAGTTCCTCCTCAGCTATGTCTATTGGAGTCGTAGCGTTTGAGGCTATCAGCGGTGGTGCTCCCATTGAAAGCTGTAGGGCCCGGGCTCCTAGTATCCGGGCCTTCTCGAATCTAGTCAGTGTCGCTGGACCGAGTATCTGTCTTGTTTCTTGATCCATCACATCATGCCGCCCATGCCGCCCATGCCGCCCATGCCGCCCATGCCCTCTTCGGGCGATCCCTTGCCTTCCTTTTCCTTCTTTGGCGCGCTGGCTGCAATGATATCATCTATTTTGAGCAGCGTTATAGCTGCTTCGGTCGCAGACTTGATTGCCTGTTTCTTGACGCTCGCTGGTTCTAAGACCTTGGTCTTAGTCATGTCATCAACCTTTCCAGTCATGACATCGACCCCATAGTTCTTCTGGCCTTTTGCATGTGCAGCCCTCAGCTCAACTAGGATGTCTACTGGGTCAAGACCAGAGTTTTCCGCCAGCGTCAGCGGTATCTCCTCCATGGCATCTGCGAACTTGAGGACTGCAAGCTGCTCCCTACCACTGAGGGATCTGCCGTATTCCCTGAGCTTTATGGCGACTTCCTCCTCTGAGGCTCCGCCACCAGCGACGAGAACTGGCTCCTGTATGATGTTCCTCACGACACACTTCGCATCATGGAGCGACCTCTCTACCTCGTCGACCATCCTGTCTGAGCCGCCCCTGACTAGGATTGTGACCGCCTTCGGGTTCTTGCAGCCTTCTACGAATACCATCTTGTCCTTGCCTACACGCCTTTCCTCGACCAGGGCTGCGAATCCAAGGTCGTTCGGGGTCATGTCATCGACTGAAGTGACAATCTTGGCTCCTGATGCTTTCGCAAGCGCCTCAACGTCTGACCTCTTAGCCCTCCTGACTGCAAGTATGCCCTTCTTTGCCAGATAGTGCTGAGCAACATCATCGATACCCTTTTGGACCACAACAACATTAGCTCCAGATCTCGCAACCTTCTCAACCAGCTCCTTGAGCATCTCGGTCTCTTCGTCTAGGAATGCTTTCATCTGATCTGGCGAGGTGATATTGATCTTTGCAGTTATCTCTGTTTTTTCTATCTCGAGCGGGCAGTCTAGTATCGCTATCTTTGCATTCTCGACCCTCTTGGGCATCCCTGGGTGGACTACTTCCTTGTCGAGCACAACACCTTTCACAAGCTGGGTCTCGTCAAGGGACTCACCCTTCTTCTTTTCGAGCCTTATGTTATCCAGATCAACCTTGTACTTGTCGCCTTGCTTCTCTGCTACCTGGGTGACTGCCTCCACGATCATCTCTGCGAGCTTCTCGAAGTGCCCTGCAACCACGTTCTTTCCGCTCAGGGTGGTGATCGCAGCCTCCTTGAGCATGTCCTTGTCTGTCGGATCGACTTTGAACGCAACCTCGTCTATGGTTGCAAGGGCCTTCTCCATTGCCTTCTTGTAACCCTCTATTATTACGGTCGGGTGAACTTCTTGGTCCAGCAGCTCCTGTGCCTTCTTCAAGAGCGCTCCCGAAAGGATCACCGCTGATGTGGTACCGTCACCGACTTCGATATCTTGGGTCTTTGCAACCTCTACTAACATCTTCGCAGCGGGGTGCTGCACATCCATTTCCTTCACTATGGTCGCACCGTCGTTGCTGATCGTGACATCGCCGAAGCTGCTCACCAGCATCTTGTCCATGCCCTTTGGGCCAAGGGAAGACCTTATGGACTCTGCGAGTGCCACCGCTGCCATTATGTTGGCTCTCTGGGCGTCCCTTCCAGTTGTCCTAGACGTCCCCTCTTTCAAAACTAATACCGGTAAACTCTGAGTTGCTGCCATAGTTCATACACCTAGCCTACAAAATTGTTACGTCTGAAAAAACAGCAAGCACTTCTATATATAAATTTCGTTCGTCCTTGCCCCGGTCCCTGTCCTGCCCTCAACTTTTTATATCACGGAGGTTCTCACAAACATATGGAAATCAATGAGTTCAAAAGCGCAGTCATTGCATCCGTGCCAATGCTCATCGCCTCTTTATATCTTGCCTATTTGCGTATCATTGGCACGCCTGTCTTTGATACCTTCTTCGAATCTTGCCTTTTCTACCTCCCGACTGCAATTCTGATCGGATACGCTGCTTACCAGAGGCTGCTCAAGCGTCAGGCATGATGATTGATCCGTTCTGAAACCGACCCTCTTCCAAATTGGCTACCATAAGGTAGGCGTCCTCACCGTCCCTGTAGTATCCTTCTAGGACTCTAACAGCCCTGAACCCGAGCTTTCTGTAGAGCTGGATCGCCGGGAGGTTGCTCTGTCTCACCTCTAGGTACATCTCTGACGCACCGGATTCTCTTACGTTCTTCATGCCTTCTTCCATTAGTTTCCGACCGATCCCTGCCCCCCTGTAGCTCTCGAGCACTGCAATCGAAATCACATGTCCCTTCTTTGCAAACTCCCTCTTTATGTTGGAGATGCCAAATTCAATCCTGCACATGTTGTAGCCAACGACCTTCTCTCCCACCTGGGCCACAAGGAAGATTCTTGGGTTTTCCCAGTGGTGTTCCATGAAAAAGTCCGGCGAGTAATTCTCAGGCAGACAGACCTTGTTAATCATAATCACGGTTTCGAGGTCTTCTGGACAAAACCCCCTGATGATGACCTTCTCCATCCAACAGCCCTTCTTTTTTATTTTTATTTCTCAAGTTCGGTCGGAGTTGTTTTTTTATTTTTCTATTTGCGTGGTGGCCTTTGTCTTAAGGCAGCATCTTTTTCCCGAGGAGTTTAGGATCGTCCCAGTAGTGGATCCATTTAAGAATGAAGCCCTTTGCCTCCGCACCGTCTGAAGTGAACAGCAGGGAGTCTTCCTCATCTTGGGTATCCCCGTAGGATATTCCAATGAACTTCTCTGTGCCCCTCCATACAAGTACGCCTGTGGACCTTCCTGAGATTATCCTGAGCCCGTAAGTTCCGCCCTTGATTGTCTCGAACAGCTCCCCAGCCTTTTTCTCAGCAAACCCTATCTTGGACTCCAGCCTCCTGATCCCTACCTCAATCTTCCCCCTCTTCGAGGGGTCGCCTTGCTCTGAGGTCAATGGTCTGAGCCCTTCTATCGCCTCTTTTACAGCAAAATCCGATTCGAGGTCTATGAACACCAGCGGAGTCCTAAACTCCTTCCCTGATATCGTCGGCGCCTTCCTTATCACCGAGAAATTCAGGCACCCCCCGTGGTCGGCAGTCCATCCCTCCGACCTGCTGTAGACCATCTCGACCTCCCTTTGGCAGAGGGGGCAGAGGAACACGATTTTGGGCTCAAAACCTATCTGCATTGGCTGTCCCCATATTATTTTATAAGAACCACCTCAAAAAGACCACCGTTTTCAAACAGCAGATGGATTAGTTTGCTTCAATGCGCTTCTAGATGGTCTGCCGAAATGTGTCCTTCCGGGGAGAATATTCAACCAAAAGCTGATCTCTTGGCTTTTGGAAACCCAAACAATACATACAAGGCGAACTGGAGAGACTGCTGTGCTGTATGGTTCTGCGAATAAGCGAATGAAACAGGATAGCCTGCAAAAACAGGCACCGGTGCGACGCCGACTTGCATGAAAAATCCTTCAGAAGGGCAGCCCCCATCTGAGGAAGCCCGTTGCGAGCCAGGCAGATCTAAAAATGGCGGGCTGGGCTGCAGTTTACATGACCCAGAACCGGGGATGAATTGGGTGAACTCGAAGAGCCTGAACCACCGTGCATGGAAGACCGACGGCTTTAGCCGTCAGGAGGCCGTCACAAATCCGCCTTCGACAGGACGGACATCATCTCCTCTACCCTCCTTATGCCTTCCCAGACCAAGATCTCCCCGAGCTCCTCCCTGACCTTCCCCTCCACCCTCACACCCTTTTCCTCGAGATCGACGGTCATCCTCTTGGCTGCAACGGATCCCTCCTTATCATAATCGAAGAGTACGACCACCCTCTGTCCGCCATAGTTGCCCGCGATCCTCTCCACAAACTCAAACCTTGGCATATTGGAGTCACAGAATGTGATGATCGGCGTTTTTAGCCTGGCTCTTCTGAGGGCGCGTTCGTCGTTCTTGCCCTCGACGAGCACGAGCGATGCGTTTTCATTAATCTTCTGGATAACTTCGCTTATTCTCTGCTTTACCTCGTAGAAGTGCTTTGGTCCTTTTTTGCGCCTCAAGTAACGCACCTGACAAATATAATTAATTGAAATTAATTAATTAATGAACCTAAAAATAAAGACCGCAGTTGAGAACGACTTCAGGGAGAGGTTCGGGGTTTGAAGCACCTCCATGGCCGGCGTTCTCCCCCCAGACCTCCCATGCAACAACTTTCCGCGGTCGTGGCGTCCGATTTTATCCAGACGCCCTGGATTCGTCCTATCGTGCATCCTGCCCGTTGCACCCTTCAGACCCTTCCGTTCTTGCTCCCCCTTTCGGGTTCGCCTTTCCCTTCCGTTACTGTTGGGCGCCGTTACAGGCCCTTTCCGTTCTCAACTGCGGCATAAATATCTTCTGCACCGCAGAACTTATGGTATACTTATAACGTTCAAGGCAAATTCTTATCTTTTCTATGGTATAGTAAGTTGATATATTTATTTAAAAAAGGATCTACCGCCCAAGTAAACCACGCTCTTGAGTCGACCTTTATTTTTAAATGGGCAAGTCAATTTTCATCATCAGTGATGGATATGCAAATCCATTCTATAATTGGAAATGTTCTGCTGAAGCGTCTTGGGCTATTTTATTTGAGGCAACTCAACCGAGGTGGCGGTTTCGAGGGCCGACAACGTGCACCTCTCGATGGCATTCTTGACCTCACTCCCTCCAAGGACCCTTTCTTCCCCACTGACTGAGCCTGTAACTGCCAATATCGCCCCTCCCTCATAGCCCCTGGCCGCTCCTATGGCAAAGATTGCCGAGCATTCCATCTCGAACCCCAGCACCCCCTTTTCCTGCCAATGGGCTGTTTCGATTCCGCCCTCAAGGTAAAATACATCGCTCGTGCAGATCGGACCAACGTGTGTTCTTACCCCTTTCGAGAGTGCGGTTGATCTGAGCATCTCTGCGATGCGGCGGGATGCGCTCGGCATGCTGTTTAGTCTGAACTTTTCCATGTAAGCCCTCGCTGTGCCGTCTAGCGGTATGGCCTCAGTCGGGACGACAGCGTCACCGGCAGCAACGCTGGAGATGCTCCCCATTGTGCCTGACCTGATGATGCACCTGGCACCTAAGGCTGCAAGCTCCTCGCAGACGATCGCTGCAGACGGCGTGCCCATCCCGGTTGTGGATAGAGTCAATTTTGTGCCCATATACTCTCCTGTGTAGGTCAAGAGGCACCTCTCCTTACTAACCAGCCTTGAGCGCTCCAGAAGGGAGGCAGATGCCTTCGTCCTGCAAGGATCACCGAAAACGACCACCCTCTCAGCAACATCCCCCTTAACACACTTCAAGTGGTACGTTTGAACCATTATGTGGTCACGCTCTCTAGCATGCCCTGCTCTGCGGCTGTCTTTATCTCCCTGGCGATCCTCCTCCCCATGCTCATGGGATCGTCGAAGAGCAGGTCGCTGTACGGAGATCCGTTGACGAAGAGGTTGGTGCCTGCGACTATCCTGCCTGAGAACTCGAATGTGTGAAGCTTCCCCTCCTCGTCGCAGATCATCTCGAGGCAAAATGGCCCTATCATCCCTGGCGGGACTAACCTCCCTGCGGCAGAGACGAACTTCTCCCCTTCTTCGAAGATATCCACGAGCAGAGACTCCCTGAGCACCAATGGGATATTGCCTATCACCCTGAATGTCGGGGTGATCCCGAGCTCAAGCTGGTCTTTTGCGCAGATCCTGCCGATCGAGTCTATGCTCGTCTCGTACCTCCTGTCGCACCCCATCAATTCAAGCCTGTCCTCAATTACCGACCGGAAGTAGTGTGGATAGACTGGGACACCTATTATGTATTCCTGGAGGAAGACCTTTTCTTCTTCACCTTTCTTGATCAGCCCCTTCTCAGAGAGCTGCCTGATCTTTGACTCAAAGTCCCTGGGGCTCTTCGCGATGAAGTACCCCCGCCCCCCCTCTGCCCCAGGGAGTTTGACTATCACTGGTCCGTCTATCTCAGAGTATGATGATAGCCTCTTCGGCGTCCTGATCCCTGCCTCACTCAGGAGCCTGTCCTTGAGTTCCCTGTCGTACTCCCACTTGAATATGAATCTGTTTCCGAAGATCTTGGGCCTGAACCGCCTTTCCAGGTCCTCGAGGCGTGCACCCGATATCAGGGTGCCGTGGGGTATGAAAATCGCCCCTTCATCCTCGAGCAGACTCTGGACATCCTCCTCGAGGATCGACTCCACGCTCTCGATCGAGACCGTCCTGTCCGCCAGCCCGAAGCGCCCGTACAGGCTTTCCCTCCCTCTGAGGCACATCAGCAGGGTTCTGAGCCCTTCCTGCTTGGCACCCTTCAGTATCTGGAGCGCGGAATGGGATCCGATCACAGCTATTGTGGCTTTCATGTTACGATCTCCTTGAGCCTTCCCGTCTCCAATGCCTCCCTTATCTCGAGGGCGATCCTCTGGCCAACGCTCATGGGTCTGCCGTAGAGGTACCTTGTATACGGGCTTGTGGTTCCGATGACCGGGCTGCCTGGCACCCTAGGGGAGACATCGAATATGACTATCTCTTGGTCCTTGTTCACCGCCCCCTGCAGCGCGAATGGGCCGATAATGCCTGGCGGGTACTCTTCCTTTGCTGCCCTTGCAAACCTGATCCCGTTCTCGAGCACCTTCTCGAGCATCGACTCCCTTATTGTGGCCCCCATGTGCCCGATCTCTATGTTCTGCAGCACCAAATCTATGTCGAGCTGCTGCCTCGCAGGGAGTGAGACAAAGTCGTGCAAGTTCGTCTGCAGCCTCCTGTCTATGCCCATGAACTCCACTTCTCCGCTCAGCGGTGAATAGAAGTAATTGAAGTTGAAGTACGTCCCAACAACATACTCCTCGATAACTGATCTTTCGGCGTCTTCCTTCGTGATGATACCATTCGCGACCCTCTCTTCGACCTTCTTCCAGAAGTCCCTCTCGTCCGTCACCGTAAAGAATGCCCTCTCAATCTTCCTCTTTGCCTCCTGGACCTTGACGATCGCCAGCGTGTCGATCTCGGAGGGGGATTTGATCTTCTTGGGCTGCCTTATGCCCGCCTTCTCGAGGAGATAGTACTGGTTCTTGGGGGCCCACCTCTCCTCTGACCTCAGCATCATCCTGTTTCCAAAAAGTGGAAGCAGGAACTGCCCCTCAATGACGTCGTAGGGCACGTAAGTGGAGAATGCCCTATGAGGGACGAATACCGTATCCTTCCGCCTGAGCTCTTCCTGCATGCCCTGTGAGGCTATTTCTGAAAATTTCTCGAGCACGATCGCCTCATCCACTATGCGCCGATACGTCTTGTACGGGAGCTCCCTGCCCTTCTGGCAAACAACTGCTGTCCTGAAGCCTTGCTCCTTGGCTCCGTCAGCAATGTCAAGAGCTGAGTGGCTCCCGAGCGTCCCAACAGTGAGGCTCTCGGCGCGCAGATCATACTTGTCGACAAGTTCCCAGACTTCTTCCCTTGTTATCAAGGGTAACACCGATTCTCTTAACCTGACTGGCTCTTAAAATAAGTATTCATTCCGTCAGCTTCGCATGACACAGAAAGCCAGCGCCCTTTGGTTGGAGTGGTGCCCGAATATTCTTTTTTCATTTTCAGCCATTTATATTGGTCAGGCTATGCGTCCAAATCGCGAGTTTTGGAAGCCAGTCTGCGCGCTTCCTTATAATACAGCCTAGTTGAACTGGGATCCCCATGCGTATCTTTTTCAGGGAATTTGTTCGGTTTTTGTTTTGTTTGGCTGGCGTAACTGCTGTTTCGGTTGGCACAGCCCATAACTTCCCCTACGGACCGAGTCCGATGATGATGGAGGGATCCCGCGGTTTCAATCGTGCGGTTTCAATCGTGCGGAGCCTCAACCTGTTGCTATCATACAGACGAGATTGAGTCAAGCTTCAGCCAAAAGGATTTATTTATAGCTCGTGGAGTGTATTTTAACCCTTTTGACAAGAAGCCCAAACCGTTCGGGGGGAGTTTGCTGTTCCCTGTAAAAGACATCGTCGAGAGGAGAACTTTTCCCTATGTAACGCTGCTGCTCATATGCGCCAACGTAGCCGCCTTTGCGGTGAGCCTCCTCGACTTCGAGGAAATCATATACACCTACGGGTTCATACCCGCCAAGGCGTCACTCTTGACCGCCTTCACATGCATGTTCCTCCATGCTGGTATAGACCACATCTTTGGTAACATGTGGTTTCTCCTCACATTTGGCGACAATGTCGAGGACAGGTTTGGTCACATAAAGTTCCTCCTCTTCTACCTTGCCACGGGATTCGCCGCGACCTACGTGAACTATCTCATAGACCCAAACTCTCAGATCCCAACTATCGGAGCCTCGGGAGCTATCTCCGGGGTGATGGGGGCATATGTCGTCCTATTCCCCAGAGCCAAGGTCCACACCATCCTCGGGTACTACATGACCACCCTCCCTGCCTTCGCCATGCTTGGGCTCTGGTTCGTGCTCCAGCTCTTCTTCGGCACCTCAAGCCTCTTTGGTGGCTCCGGTAGCGGCATAGCCTACTGGGCGCACATAGGCGGCTTCGTCGTGGGCGCCATCGTTGCCATTGCCTACAGGGTATTGCATCGGCACTGATCCCTGGGAGGCGAAGCATGAATTTGTCAGGGTTGCCTTTCCGTTAGCGGATCAGTAACCATGCCAACTGATCATGGAAGGGGCTGCCTGAGTGCAGCCTCGCCTTGGGCATGCTGCCGCTCGGGATTAATCCTTATTAAAATGACCATCCTTCTGTGAACCAGAGGAATCCATTATGAGCATCAGTTTTGATATCCTGAACAGGGCTTTCACGTATTACTGCCCACCCCGCACCGTCTTTGGGATTAACTCGATATCCCGTCTGCCTGATGAGCTGAATAAGTTCAAATTCGAAAGGGCGCTCTTGGTCTCCGGCCCTAAGGTGAGCAAGACCAAGGAGTATCTGCTGGTGAGGGACCGCGTCTCTTCAACTGGCGCTAACGTGTCAGAGTTCACCATGGTCGAGTCAGAGCCAGAGATCTCGGTTCTGAACCCGCTTGCAGGTTTCGTGAGGAGGCTGCAGCCAGAGATCGTCATAGGGATCGGTGGCGGGAGCTCGATGGACTTTTCAAAGCTCGCCTCTGTCCTCTCCGTGAATGAGAAGGAGCCTGCGAGCTACTTCAGAGGGGAGCCGGTCTCCAAAAAAGGCCCTCCTATAGTCACGATCCCGACTCTGGCGGGTACGGGATCCGAGGTAACCCCAATCTCCGTAGTCGTCGATAACGGGGTGAAGCTAGCACTCGCCAACCACGCCCTCTATCCTTCGGTCACCATCGTGGATCCCTCCATCTCCTGCGGCGCCAGCCCTGCGGCAACTGCCTCGGCAGGGATCGATGCCCTATGCCATGCGCTCGAGTCGATAATGTCAGTCGATTCTAACCCAGTTAGCGACTCGCTCTCTTTAACTGCCCTGGGGCTGGTCTGCAGTTACCTGGAGAGGGCATACTGCAACGGTAGCGACCTTGAAGCGCGGACCGGGGTGTCAGCAGCATCAGTGCTGGCTGGGATGGCATTCCAGGCTACAGGGCTGTGCCTGCCGCACGGGATCGCCTATACATATGCTACCCGGTGCTCCATGCCGCACGGGTCCTCTGTCTCGCTCGCAGAACCATACGTTGTGGCATTCAATGCCCCGGCAATCCCGGGGAAGATAAGGATGATCGCCTCAGCAATTGGGGTCGATGCATCAGGGCTCTCTCCAACGGAGGTCGGGTTCGAGGTCGCCTCGAAGATATTCGATATGACGGAAACGCTCGCCCTACCTCAGACGCTCGAGGATCTGGGGATAGACGAGTCTGAACTCGAGTCAATGGTCGAGGACCTCCTTAGAAATCACTACAGGTTCGTCACAAAGAACCCGAGGAAGCCCTCGAGGGAAGAGCTCCTCGATCTATACATGGACATGCACGAGGGTCTGTAATTAATGAATGATCTCGTTGTGACTTATGGATCTGGAGCCGAGGGGCTTGCGAGGAAGGTGGCGCAGATCTCTGGGGCGCGCCTAGCTGAGGTGGATAGGCGGATCTTCCCTGATGGGGAGCAGTACGTGCGGGTCTGCGGAGATGTATGTGGGAAGGATGTGGCGATCCTCCAGTCTTTTGCCTTATCGCCCGATCGGCTGTTGGTCGAATACGCGCTCATTGCGGACGCTGTGAGCGGAATGGGGTGCAGGCGGGTGATCGGCGCCTTCCCCTACATTGCCTACGCAAGGCAGGACGAGCGGTTCTCAGAGGGCGAGGCGCTGAGCGCCAAGGTCTTCGCAACTCTAATAGAGGCGTCGGGCACCGACGCCGTTTACACTGTGGACATGCACCTGCACAGATTCCGGGACATAAGCGAGATATTCCGCATTCCCGCAACAAACCTCTCTGCGATGCGGCTTCTCGCAGAGGAATATTCGAGGCATCTCCCCCCAGGGCGCATTCTGGTCGTGGGGCCTGACCGCGAGTCGTCCCAGTGGGTGAAGGCGGTCGCCGACGTGATCCCCTCGAGTTGCGCCGTTCTGGAGAAGGAGCGCCTTGGGGACCGGGAGGTGCGCATATCGGAGATTTCGGACAGCATGTGCAGTACAGCCCTTATCGTCGACGACATGATAAGCACTGGCAAGACCATCTTGGAAGTGTTGGGGAAACTGAAGGCTTCTGGCGTGGAAAGGGTCGATGCATTGGTGACGCATGTCATCCTCGTCGAAGGGGCATATTCCAGGCTCAAGGAGGCTGGGCTGAACTCGCTGATAACCACCGACACAATCGCAAACGAGTACGCCTCGGTCTCTATCGCACCCCTGTTAGCTGACGCCCTGATGCTGGATGCAGCGGGCAAACCCTGCCCGCCAACCTTTTTATAATTTAACCTCCAGAAGGTATCTATCACTTGGAAGGCTGTTTTCCATTGGCAAATGATGACATACTCCGGATCGCAGAGGACATCAGAACGATGAGGATCAGGGGGGCTGCCGAGATTGGGCGGGCGGCTGCCAGTGGGCTCAAAACTTATGCGCTGAACAGCAGAGCCTCTGATGCCCCGTCATTCATCGAAGGCTTCAATGAAGCCTACCGGACACTCCTGAACACGCGGCCTACCGCGGTCTCCTTGGCCAACGCCCTAAACTACATAAGACACCGGGTATTCAGGGCGTACAAAGAGGGGGCCACACCAGACCTCCTGAGGCAGGCGGCGATAGATGCCAGCGATGCCTTCCTGAAGTCCTCATTGCAGGCCGTGAAGCGGATAAGCGAATTCGGAGCCAAGCGGATAAGGAACGGTGACCTCATAATGACCCACTGCAATAGCTCTGTGGTGATCTCGACCCTCGTGGAGGCTAAGCGCCAGGGTAAGGACTTCTCGGTGATCGCGACCGAGACACGCCCGCGCTTCCAGGGCCGGATCACTGCGAGAACCCTGGCAGAGGAGGATATACCTGTCACGCTCATCGTCGACTCAGCAGCAAGGTACTTCATGCCAAAGGTAGACAAGGTGGTGGTAGGCTCGGATGTAGTGACTTCCAACGGCGCAGTTGTGAACAAGATCGGCACCTCCCAGATAGCGCTTGCAGCCAAGGAGGCGAGGGTCAGGGTGTACGTATGTGCGGAGACTTACAAGTTCAGCCCCTCGACCATGCTTGGGGAGCTGGTGGAGATAGAGGAGCGGCCCGCGACAGAGGTTCTCCCGGATGAGGAGATCGCGTCACTGGGCAGAGTGAAGATTGCCAACCCAGCCTTTGACATAACCCCCGCAGAGATGATAGATGCCATAATAACTGAGCGCGGCGTCATCCCTCCCCAGGCTGCAATATTGATATTAATGGAGGAGTTCGGATATAGGATAGGCGAGGAGCACTTGGGTAGGGTTTTTGTCGAAGAGGAGGAGCAGTGATCATATATGTCCCAAGGGAGTGACGGAAAAGGTATCTACTTGGATAAGATATTCTACGCCGATCCGGAGTCGATAGACCCGGAAAGGCACATCGTGGCGAAGTACTACGTTGAGAGCGAACTAGACCTGAAAGCCGCTGGGATGGCGATCGCCACTGAAGAGTCGATAGGCACCTGGACTGAGATCACAACCACAAACGAGTGGATCAGGACAAAGCTGCCTGCAAAGGTCTTCAGGACCGAGGGATCGGGAGGAACCGGGTTCGTATGGGTCGCTTATCCAATCGACCTGTTTGACCTCGAGACCAGCGGCATTGCGAATATACTGAGTATGGTGGCAGGAAACCTTTTCGGCCTCTCCGCGCTCAAGAATGTGAGGCTGGTCGACGTCGACTTCCCTAAGGAAGTTGCTGAGATGTATCCGGGTCCAAGGATAGGAATTGAGGGCGTCAGGAGGTTCGTTGGGACCGAGACTGCCCGCCGCCCTCACTTGGGTACGATAGTCAAGCCCAAGGTCGGGCTGAGCCCTGACCAGACCGCAAGGATCTGCTACGATGCGGCGATTGGCGGCGTTGATTTCATCAAGGACGACGAGACGCTGGTGAACCAGAAATTCTGCCCACTCGAGGACAGGGTCGTCCGAGTCATGGAAGCGCTCGACCAGGTAAAGTCCGAGACTGGCCGGAACGTCCTGTTTGCGGTTAACGTGACCGCCGATCCGGAAAATATGATCAAGCACGCAGAGACTGCAATAGACAACGGCGCAAATACGCTCATGCTGGACATTGTGATACTCGGTCTCCCCACGGTCGAGTGGTTCATCAAGTCGCACGACTTCCATGTCCCCATCCACATGCACAGGGCAATGCATGCCGCATTCACCAGGAACCCGAGGCACGGGATATCGATGCTCGTCCTCGCTAAGGTGGCGAGGCTCTTGGGCGGTGACCAACTCCACGTAGGATCTGGCGCGGGCAAGATGGGCGGAGAGGAGGGGAGGAAGGCCGAGCTCAGTGAGATAATCGGTTTCCTAAGGTCGGATTGGCACGGGAAGAGGAAAGTCTTCCCAGTCGCGTCGGGCGGGATCCATCCTGGCTTTGTGCCCGCAAACTACCGCGTCTTTGGAAACGATTTCGTCATCAATGCTGGCGGAGGCATCCACGGCCACCCAATGGGAACCCGTGCCGGTGCTGCCGCAATGCGACAGGCAATCGATGCATGTGTGGCGGGGGTGCCCCTAGACGAATACGCCAAAAACCATGAAGAGCTCCGCATCGCGATCGAGCGGTGGGGCGAAATGCGGCTCTCGGAGGACTGATGCAGAGATGTCTACTGGACAACCGAGAAATGACCTGCAGCCTGCGCCGCAGAGGTTCAGAGCAAGGCTGATCAAGATCAAGACAGGTGAAAAGAACGTAATAATGAACGAGTCCGATGCTGAGGAGATGATGCTCCGGATCCACGACCGGGTGGTCATAACCAAGGACTTCCAGCGGACCGTTGCGATGCTCGACGTCTCTGAGACTGTAGTCGAAAAGGGTGAGATCGGTTTCTATGAGGACTTCGAGTTCTCAGTGAATGATGGCGATCTTGTTGAGCTATCCGTAGCCCCGACCCCGACTTCAGTCGAGTTCATAAGGAAGAAGATGAAGGGCAAGCCCCTGACGAAGAGCGAGATCTACTCGATCGTGAAGGACATCGTCTTCCACAACCTGAGCAAGCTCGAGGTAGCCGCCTTTCTCATGGCAGAGGAGTACGTCGGTATGGACATGGACGAGATCGAGAGCCTCACCAAAGCGATGGTGGAGACCGGGAAGACGATAGACTTCGGGGAGCATGTCGTGGACAAGCACTCAATAGGCGGGGTGCCTGGGAACAAGGTCACTCTGCTCATAGTCCCAATAGTAGCTGCCGCGGGCCTGAAGATCCCAAAGACGAGCAGCCGTGCCATAACCAGCCCCTCGGGTACCGCCGACACGATGGAGATCCTGGCGCCTGTGGAGTTTACTGAGGAGGAGCTGAAGAGGCTCCTGCATGACGTCGGGGGGTACATTGCCTGGGGGGGTTCGCTCAACCTAGCCCCTGCGGACGACCTCTTCATAAGGGTCGAGCACCCGCTCTCTATTGACCCACGCTCCCAGATGATGGCCTCAATAATGTCCAAGAAGCTCGCAGTGGGCGTCAGCACGCTGGTATTGGACATACCCACTGGTAAGGGCGCCAAGGTAGAGGACTTCGAGACTGCCAGGAAGCTGGGAAGCGACTTCATCGAGCTCGGCAACAGGCTTGGCATCCAGGTCAGGTGCGGGATCACCTATGGGGGGCAGCCTGTTGGTCACACCGTCGGCCCTGCGCTTGAAGCCAAGGAGGCTCTTGAGACGCTGATGGGGGGAGGGCCGAACAGCCTCATAGAGAAGTCAACATCCTTGGCAGGGATGCTATTCGAGATGAACGGGATCGCCTCTAGGGGAAACGGTCAGGATCTGGCGAAGGAGATCCTGAGGAGCGGAAAGGCCTACCAGAAGATGCGCGAGATCATCGCCCACCAGGGGGGCAACCCAGAGATAAAGCCAGACGAGATACCCCTCGGATCCGAGCGCTACGTGATAAGCGCCCCTGTCGATGGTTACGTCAGTAGCATAAGCAACCGGTCCATCAACGCCATAGCAAGGGCAGTCGGAGCCCCGATCGACAAAGGGGCCGGGGTTAAGCTGTACGCTAAGATGGGATACTCTGTAAAGAAAGGGGACCCTGTCATCGAGATCTATGCAAACAGACCCTCGAAACTAAGGGATGCGATCAGTTTGGCAATGCGCGAACCGCCATTCATGATCGAGGGGATGCTGCTGGAGGAGCTGCCAGGATTCTGATCTAAGCAAGCAAGCAAGCCTGCCCGCCCGTACTCCAGGGAAACGATAAATACGTTTCCCGATTTAGTGGTAAACGAAAAATTTTGGCAATCTGCCAAGTGAGGGTCTGCTGTTTGGTAGATGTGGCTCCAGAGGTTGGACCGCAGGGCAAGGCGCACAAAAGGGTCTCCTCTAGTGGGAAGACTAGCCCCAAGAAGCAGAAGCACGCCAAGCCCGTCCATAGGGAACTCCTGACAGTCGCAGAGGCTGAGGCCAGAAAGATGCGGGCGGTAAACCCTGCCCAGTACTACCGCCAGAACCTGGGCCAGCTCGGTTTTGGAGACCCAGAACACGCGCTCGTCCAGACCATAAAGGAGCTGATGGACAACTCGCTGGACGCCTGCGAGGCGATGGGAGTCCTTCCAGAGGTCACTGTTGAGCTGACGGCCACAGCAAAGAAGTACGAAGTGGTCACAAACAAGACCAAGGATGGGGGCGTCAGGGCCTTCCCCGTCTTTAGACTCGCAGTCGAGGACAACGGCTGCGGCGTCCTCAAGGGGAAGGTGGCGAAGTGCTTCGGGAGCGTCCTTTACGGATCGAAGTTCTTCTCCTTCAAGCAGTCCCGCGGGCAGCAGGGGCTGGGCGTCCACGCAGCCATAATATATGCCCAGCTCACCTCCCTCGAGCCCGCAGTCATAACGACAAAGATCGAGTCCGACCCGAAAGCATACCGCGTGGTCCTGAAGATAGACACCGAGAGGAACTCGCCGGTCGTAGTCTCCTCTGAGGAGGTAGACTTCCCCAGATCCCACGGCACCCGGGTTGAGCTCATGATCGCTGGGGACTACACACAGAAAGTCGAGTCTTTCATAAAGGAGCTCTCACTCGCAAACCCCCACGCAGACCTAAAGTTCACCGTGGTCGCCCAGGCAGGGCAGGAACCCAAGGAGCTCCACTTTAAGAGGGCCAACGAGATTCTCCCTCCGCCTCCCAAGGAGATCAAGCCGCACCTCCTGTCCATGGAGCCTGGGGCACTCCTGGAGATGAAATCCAACGATGCCTGCTGCGCCACAGCCAAGCAGTTCCTGGTCAGACACTTCGTGAGGATCTCCGACGCGAAAGCCGAGGATCTTCTGAAGGCTGCGGGGCTCAGTCCAACTTCTTCCCCGAAGGAAATCGACGTCGAGGCACTGCTGAAGGCTGCGAGGGAAGGCGACCTGATGCGCCCGCCCTTGGATGTTCTCAGCCCGATAGGCGAGGATGCCCTCCGGCAGTCTATCAGGCGGATCTACTCTGACGCGGAGTTTATCTGCACCGCTTCCAGGGAACCATGGTCGTACCGCGGCGTCCCGTTCCAGATCGAGGTCGGGGCTGCGTACGGGGGAAAGTCCGTGATCGGGGACTGCGAGAGGGTAAAGGAGGGTGTCTTTAAATCGAGGGTGATCCGGCTTGCAAACAAGTGCCCGCTCATCTACGACTCGAGGGACTGCCTTCTCTACAAAGTGGTCAAGGAGATTAACTGGAAGAATTACAAGCTGCCCCAGGACGAGGGGAATCTCCCCATGGCTCCGATCGTGATCATCATCTCGCTGGTCTCCACCAAGGTGCCATACTCCGTCCCTGGGAAGTTTGCTGTGGCCTACCACGAGGAGATCCGGGAACAGCTCAGGCTCGCCCTGCAGAGCCTAGGGAGGCTGATCCAAGGATACATCTCCCACCGACAGAGGCAGGAGCACGAGCAGCACAGACAGAGCATCTTCCAGATCTACGCGAGGGAGATCGCCAGAGACATGTCCGTCCTGACTGGGCAGGACCAGGAGCTGATATACAACAGGTTGATGGCGTCTGTAAAGACAAAGAAGCAGAAAGCCAGGGCGATCCGCGCGCATGGGTCAGGAACCCCCTCAACACAGACGCCAGCCACTGATGCCATCCGATCCCTTGCGGGGGATCCAGCCGAGATTCCCGTAGAGATTCCTGTCCAGAAACCAAAAAAGCAGCAGTTCACCCTCGAGGAGTACCTGAGGTGATAGCATGGTCAAGGCCAAGAAGCCCGATCAGAAGATACGACCGCTGGAGAGCTTCGACGACTCGGCCAAAAAACTCCGGCAGATCTTCATGAACCTCGCCTTCGACCTAGCTGAATCGAAGCCGCCCGTGCTCAGGATACCTGTAAGGGCAGCCTCCAACACCCTGTACGACGAGCGGCGCCAGATCCTTACGCTCGGAGAGAGAACTAGCGAGCGGTGCTTCAACGACATCAGTGAAGTGAGGTCGTTCATGCAGACGCTCCTCCTCGCGAGGGGCATATACGAGGCACTGCAGCATGATGATCACCCCACGATAAGGGACCTCTACTACTACACCCTCCACACGATCGAAGGCACAAACATCGAGACATTCAACAGCCAAGACGAGTCCAACAACATCTTCCAAGACATAGAGGTCATGACCGGTCTTCTGCGCGAGCAGATGGGGGTCGTGGCCGAGTCAAGGGGCGCTCTCGTGGGCGAAGTGATCCTCGAGTCAAAGGGGAACAAGATCGACTGCTCCAGATTCGGGATCGGTGCCTTCAACATACCGTCGCTCTGCGACCAGATCCAGATCGTGAGCGTCGACGCGGGATACGTCCTGGTCGTCGAGAAGGACGCAATATTCCAGCGGCTCAACGACTATGAATTCTGGAGGAAGAACAAGTGCGTTCTTATCACTGGAAAAGGACAGGCGGACAGGGCAACCCGGAGGATGGTTAGGCGTCTCAACGAGGAGTGGGGCCTCCCTGTGTATGTCCTGACTGATGCTGACCCGTTCGGGTGGTACATATACTCGACCTACAGGGCAGGCAGCATAAGCCTCTCCTACGAATCCTTCAGGCTAGCTTGCCCAGATGCGAAGTTCTTGGGCCTCACCATGACTGACCTTGACAAGTATGAGATCCCGAAGGACCACCTCATAAAGGCAAACGACATGGACATTAAGCGGGCGAAGGAGCTCCTCGTGAGGGATTCGAAGACAAAGAAGCCGAGGTACCCATGGTTCTACAACTCGAAACGCTGGCGCCAGGAGATCAACCTATTCCTTGACAGGCGCGTGAAGGCTGAGATCGAGGCCAAGTCGTCCAAGGGCTTCAGGTTCCTCTCGGACGTCTACCTCCCAGAGAAGCTGGCGAGCAAAGACTGGATAATCTGAGTGGTGCGAAATGGGGATAAGCGTCAAGTTCGGAGAGGGGCGCTACCAGATCGTCGCCGAGGCTTTAAAGGCGGGGGGCGACCTCCTCGTTTTTGTCGGAGGAGGAGAGAAACCCCACATCGGTGGGCTCTCGCTGTCTGATCCGTCCGCCTCCGCCGTCTCGCTATCCATCCCTTTCCACAAGGACTTTGTGGTATCGCACCAAGTTTCGGAGAAGATCAGCAGGGCAACAGGGAGAAGGTGCCTCGCTGTTGTTGGGATACACGTTGAAAATGCCACTAAGGAAGAGATCTCAATCCTCGTGAGGAACGCCTTGGCATGCGCCGATCTCCTCATCGAGCAGATTAGGGAGCATTGCCTGTAGGATCATGCCTCCCAGCCCCCCACCTCCTGAACAGGCTGTTCTCAATGCCAAGCTGGTCGAGCACCTTCCCTATGAGGTAGTCAACGAGATCGTCGACCGTTTTCGGCTTGTGGTAGAATCCGGGAGAAGCAGGGAGCACAACTGCGCCTGCTAAAGTCGCCTTAAGCATGTTCCTTATGTGCACCAGGCTGAGAGGCGTCTC
This sequence comes from Candidatus Methanosuratincola sp., assembly GCA_014361455.1. Lineage (GTDB taxonomy): Archaea > Thermoproteota > Methanomethylicia > Methanomethylicales > Methanomethylicaceae > Methanosuratincola > Methanosuratincola mesotaenarum. The sequence goes on along the minus strand of JACIVP010000002.1, from coordinate 68,508 downwards.
CCTCGTAACGAGTACTAGCTTTCTCCTCTCCTTGAGAGCCACATCGGCCGTCCTTGAGACGAGGTTGGAAGACAACCCATTCGCAACCTCCGCCAGCGTCTTCATTGTGCAAGGCGCTATGACCATTGCGTCGAACCTGCAGCTGCCGCTCGCGGTCGGGGCCATCATGTCAGAATTCCTATACACCTCACCGAACTTCATGAGGTCCTCCATAGACTTCGAGTCCTCCATCTCGAGTATCCTCATCGCATAATCTGAGATGATTATTGTGGTTTCAACACCACATTCCCTGAGCCTCTGGAGTAGCCTATACCCGTAGACAGTCCCTGTCGCACCCGTGATTCCAACAATTACTTTCATCCTTCTCCCTGTTATAGTCTAGGGCATGCCTTTTGATATTGCTTGCCATTTCCCTACGCGGATCGAGGGAATGCATTTGGCAGCTTCAAGGCAATCCCGCGTCTCACCTCGCCGGAAGGGTTAAAAAAGCCAACAAACCCTTATTCTGAAGGGTGTTTCAATTCAATGGTAGGCATAATTGCGTATATGCTCCTTGTGACGGACACTGGGAAGGAGCACGAGATAATGAAGGAGATCAAGAGGCTTAAGGGCGTGACAGAGTGCAGGGCTGTCTATGGCGAGTTTGATGTCTTCGTCAGGCTCGAGGTGGATGACCTTAATGCGCTCGACGAGATAGTCACGCAGATAAGGCGGATCCCTGGATCCATACAGTCCACGACTTTGGTCGGGTCGCCCTAGGTAGCAATGAGGGACCAAATGATCCATGTCAGGGTTGCCAGAAGCACAGGCACCTCTACCGCCTTTGACCACCTCGAGACTCTGATCAATTTTTTCCCAGCGCTTGCGCATGCCCCGATTATGAAGAACGGAAGGCCCAGGCCGGCAGCATAAGCCACCAAAAGCAAAAACCTGGCGGCAAGTTCCTCGACGGTGATGGCATATATCGAGAGTGCCGCGAGCAGGGGGAGGATGCACGGGCAAGCGATGAATATTATCAGCATTCCGAACAAAAAGCCTGCCACAGCCCCCCTCTTACCTTTGAGAATTCCGACTGGTGCTGGCCTGATCCTGTGCGTGAAAAGCGAGTCTATGAGTATCAGCGAAAGGATCACTGCTGACGCCCCGTAGAACCACTTCCCTCCAAGCGCCCCGCCCGCCAGCCCGATCAGCGCCGCTAGGGCTATCCCGCCTGTCATGACGCCGAGGTAGACGACAAGAGACCCCCTCAACAACTCGAATCTCTCTGAACCGAAGACGAATGCAAGGTAGCCAGGGACGATCGGCAGGACGCATGGGGTCGCCGCGCTTGCGAAACCGAGGGAGAAAGCAAAGGCAATTTGGAAGAGATCCATCACTTTATCCTCTCGATCTCCTTCCTGATCTCCTCGATATCTAAATATGTCCCATCGTACCTGCTAACCACGATTCCATCCTTGTCTATAAAAACCGAAGTGGGCACTTTTATCACCGACCACTCTTCGAATACCCTTGCAAGCTCCTGCGAGTGCTTGAGGTAGACGAAGTTGACATGCTGGGCGTACTCGGAGTACACGGCGTCCATGTCCCTGTCCTGGAGCATGCAGGTGGGGCAGTCGGGTGCAGAGAAGTACACAACCGTCCCCTTCCCGCTGGATACCGAGGCGTTCAGCTGGGGGTGGTCGAGTATCGCCTCATTCCCAGGGAAGCCTGGCCTTGGCGCCGAGAATACCAACGCAGCTGCCGCAAGAGACGATGCCAGCGCCGCGAGTACCAAAATGGTTGCCAGAGCCTTTTTCAATTTCCCTACTCCTTGATGAGGAACTTGCCTACGGAATCCTTGGCTTTCTCCCTGCGCGCTCTGTGGTCCTCGAGGAATGCAACCACCTTCCTAGCTAGCCTCTCCTTGCACTCCCCGCAGATCAGCCCTCCCCCCTTACAGGAGGAGTATGTCTCGGCGACAGCTCTGTCGTCCTCATCGAAGAGGCTGTAGAGGTAGCTGTACACGACACAGATGTCCGGATTCCCCCCTCTCTCCTTCTGTTCCCTTATCGTCGGCTGTCCGCCCGTGAAGGCATTCTTCACCTTCCTGACGGCCTCTTCATTCGTGTCTGAGAGAAAGATCGCAGTATCCGGAAGACTTGCGCTCATCTTGCCCCCACTGCCGAGTCCTGGTATGAACTTGCTGTATACCCCTGCAGGCTTTCTGTAGCCCATCTTCGGCGCCACATCCCTAGAGACCCTCCAGTAGGGCTCTTGGTCTATCGCGCAGGGTATGAGCACATGGGCATCCTCTGATGTCAGATACTGGTGGAGAAAGCATGGTGCAGCCTGCATGGCTGGGAAGAATACCATGCCTATGTTCGAGCTATCCGAGAATCCGAAAGTCGCCTTCGCGGTTGAGAAGGTTACATGTTTTGCGATCCTGACCGCCATGTTGTAAAGCGGCTTGGAATATGTGAGGTCGGTGAAGATCTTGGTCCTCTCAGGGTCGAAACCGACGGCGATTATGTCGAGCAGATTCCCCTTCGTATACTCGGCTACTTGGTCAGTCGACAATTCTGGGTTGAAGAGGAACTTCTCGTCATCGGTTATCTGGAAGTAGAGATCACACTTAAAGGTGTCCTGCAGATACTTTGTGAACATCCATGGTATCATGTGCCCCAAGTGGGTGTTTCCTGAGGGCCCCCTGCCTGTATACAATATGACCTTGACACCCTTCTCGTAGGAGTCGATCCACTCGTCGAATTCCCTGTGGGAGAAGAACACGCCCCTCCTGAGCAGCACATGTAGTCCGCTGGAATGCTTTCTCAGCCTTTTGACGATCTCTTCAGTAATCGGCTCGACCCCAAACTTCTCGATGAGCTCCTTGTAGTCGACCTCGCCCCTCACTTCCCAAGGGGTTACAACCGGATCCACCCTCTCCATCTGTCCCAGTCCCTGCCCACCTCTCATAGCCGTATCGAGGTCATTTATATTGTTTGGTCTTTCAGAACGCCGAGGCGTTGCTAAAATCACGGTCCATGCTCGTAACAGGAGTGCCTAGTCGAATCGAAAAACCATACGCCACGCAAGATCTTTCCTTCTGCTCCCGTCACCATGCAAGTCTGGTGTCTAGCTTTGTACATATGTACGTACATACGTACGTTCAGCCTGACGTCAGAGCGGTGCTATTCATGGGGGCTCCTGAGGGGTTGCGCACCATGGATGTTTTTACCAGCGGTCCGCCTGCCTGCAAGCAAGCAAACAAGCAAATAAATAAATAAATAAATAAACAAACCAGCAACCCAACCAAACCAATAAACACCTTCAAGACCACGGCGCTCCAAGCGATGTCATACACGGGAGCTGCCCCCATCCAGTCTCGATCTGCTCGCCCTCTCGAGTACGCCTGGCACATGAAAACGGGTGAGCAAGACCCTTAAGCCTGACGCACCCTGCTTGCTTGCCTGTATGGCAGTTCTTGCTAAACACCGGTAAACTTTATTTATTCGCTGAAGGTTATTTTCTACTGTAGTTTTCTAAAGCAGGATGCAAACAGCTGGATTTCCGAATGAGAGGTCTTGGAATTGAGAAACCTGCCACAATGCAAAGCAACCTGCCAGTATTTCAGATGTGGACAAAGGGCACTCTACATAAAGTCGGGCGGTCCCCAGTCGAGAGGGTTCCGAAGCAACCCGTGGGAACAAAGAGGGAACAGGGAAGGGGTCCCCTTCTGCAACTGGGTGGGGGACATCTGCGTCGTAGCAAGATGCAACTACGCCTTCTGTGAGAAGAGAGCACTCCTCCCCAACGGCACCTGCGGACTGCAGGAGGAGAAAAGCGCCAGGCCGACGAGGAGCATTGAGGAAGAGGCCAGGAGGGAGGAGGAGGCACTCAGGGTTGCCAGGGAGCGGCTGCTGAAGAAGACCGGCCGGGAATTCATCGAATAGGCTTCTGCCTTGCGCAGACAGGGCACCCTTCATCCTTTTTTATGGTGACCTCGTCGAAACGCATCAGCTCGACGTCGCACACAACCAGGCGCCCGATCGCGGGCCTCCCCAGACCTGTTATCAGCTTCAGTGCCTCGGCAGCCTCCAGGGATGCTACGACACCAGGGGTGGCGCCGAGGACAGGGAATGTTTCGGATGGGGCGGATGCTGAAGGGTATATGCACCTGAGGCACGGCCCTTTCCCAGGGACTATCGTAGTCAAGAACCCTTCCATCCCGTATACGGCTCCGTAAATGTATGGGATCCCCAGGCAGACACAGGCTTCATTGACAAGGAGACGCGACTGCAGGTTGTCGAGCCCGTCGACGACCACGTCGATCCCTGTCAGCAGCTGGGCAACATTATCCACCGTGAGCGCCTCGTTGACAGGGTCGACGACTATGTCGGGGTTGAGCTGCGTCAGCTTCATCGCTGCCGACTCTACCTTGGCCCTCCCAAGGTCGCTGCTCCAGTGGAGAACCTGCCTGTTAAGGTTAGATAAGTCCACCGTGTCACAGTCGATGAGGCGGAGGTGCCCCACCCCTGCCGCGGCGAGGTAGAGAGAGGCGGGGCTCCCGAGACCGCCCAACCCAACTACGGCGACCTTGGCAGCCTTGATCTTCAGTTGTGCCCCCTCGCCCCACCCTTTGATCATCATCTGCCTGTTGTAACGGATCTTTTCGCTTTCTTTTAGGCCCATCTAGGTTACCCGATACACTTCTGTGCGATTCCCTAAATATGCCATTCCGAGGCGGGTTGCATGTATGAGAAAAAATAAATAGTTATGCCAGAGGATCTGATTCCGTGCTAGGGTGGCTGAGCGGTTTAGGCGACGGGCTGCAGACCCGTTTCACTGGGGTTCGAATCCCTACCCTAGCTCCATGGTGATTCTCGATGGGACTCTCTGAGAGCGTCGACGGGATAATCGGCGAGATGATCGCGGTCAAGCAGATCCTTAGGAAGACCGCCCCGGAGCACAGGCTCTCCGAAATCGATCGGAAGAAGTTTGAGGAGGCAGTCGCGAGGAGCGAGGCACTGCTGAGGAGAATGAAAGAAGAGGCCGGTGTAATCTAGCCTTGAAGATACCGCAAGAACGGCTGAACAAGTACCGGAACCTGAGGAGGGACTTCTCCGAGGAGGATTATGTGAACCTGCAACCGATACAGAGGGGTGGCGCACTCACCGAGGAGGCAATGAAGGCAATAATCGAGTTTGGGGACGGCTACTCGACGTGCGACTGGTGCCCGCCCAAGTCTGCCCGGCTGGACATGATCGAGAATCCGCCTATCAAAGACTTTTACAATGACCTCGCAGAGTTTCTCGGCATGGATACTGCAAGGGTAGTCACTCGGTGCAGGGAGGCTATGTTCATTGCGTTCAGGATGCTCGGCGCCCCAGGGGACTATGTCGTGATCGACGGGCTGGCACACTACTCGTCGTACATCGCCGCGGAGCTGGCAGGGCTGCGGGTGAAGGAGGTGCCTGTCGGATGCCCCCCCGAGCACAGGGTCGATCTTGAAGCTTACGCAGCGAAGATCGAGGAGGTAAAGGCTGAGACCGGAAGGCTGCCGGCTGCGGCGCTCCTCACACACGTCGACTATCAGTACGGCAACGTCAGCGACGCAAAGGTCGTCGGGAAGATCGCCCAGGACTATGGCGTGCCCTTTATACTCAACTGCGCATACAGCGCCGGGGTGATGCCAGTGGACGGGAGGGGGGTGTCTGCTGACGTGATAACTGGGAGCGGGCACAAGAGCTGGGCCGCGAGCGCCCCCACAGGGATCCTTGCATTGAGGAAGAGCCTCGAAGAGAAGGTCCTCAAGAGAGCCTCGATCCAGGGCGATCTGACTAACAGGAACTTCGTGTCGAAGGAGCTCGCCTTACTCGGGTGCACCGTGATGGGGGCTCCGCTGTTGACCCTAATCGCCTCTTTTCCTGAGGTCGTCGAGAGGGTAGAGAGGTGGGGCGAGGAGGTCCAGAAGGCTAGGTTCCTCGTCGGAGAGCTTGAGCGCATCCAGGGAGTGAGGCAGATCGGGGAGCGCCCGAAGAGGCACACGCTCATGCACTTCGAGACAGACCCATTCTTCAGGGTCTCCCAGAGCCACAAGCGCAAGGGGTACTTCCTCTACGACGAGCTGAGATCGAGGAAGATCGTAGGCATACAGCCAGGATTGACCAAGCACTTTAAGCTCAACACGTACGGGCTCGCCTGGAACCAGGTAAAGTATGTGGCAGGAGCTTTCCATGAGATTGCGGAGAAGTACGGGCTGGAAATAAAATGACCCTGAAAGCTAAAACCTCTTTACCAGCTCGGCGGGGTTCTTGAAGACGGCGTGTTCCGCTTCCTCCATTGAGAGACCTGCGCCGCGTGCGACCACGAGCGACATTTCTGGTGTCAGGTGGTCTCCAACCGTATGGGCGTCTGAGCTTACGAGCAGCATCGCCTTTGCCTTAAGCGCAAGCCTTGCCACGTGACCGTTGCCAAGGCAGTGCCCTCCCCTGTAGGAGAGTTCCAAGAAGACGCCGTTTTCCTTTGCCGCAAGGACGTCGTCCTCAGCCACGAGCCCGGGGTGCGCCAGGATGTCGACATCACTGCAGCAGCACGCCGCATGGTTGGTCCCAGGCTCCACCGGTTCTACTGGAGTCTCCCCGTGGACAACCACTACCTTCGCCCCCAGCCCCTTCGCCCTCCTCGCCAGCTCAGGTATGTTTGCTGGCGGAATATGCGTGAGCTCTACGCCGGGAACCAGCTGGAAGTCATCAACATGCCTTGAGATTTCATCAGATGCCCGCTGCAACGCAGAGACCAGCCACTCTATATTGGACGCATCAGCATGGTCTGTGATCGCTACAAGCCTGTTTCCCAGAACGCGGGTACGCCGCACAATCTCGGATGGGAGCAGATCGCCGTCGCTGTAGAGTGAGTGCATATGGAAATCGCAGATCCGACCATCCATATCTGAAAATGAAGCAGAATCATTAATATAGTTTGCCAGTAAGGCATCATGCCTCAAGGATTTGCATCATTGCTTGGAACGGCGTGATCATAATGGAGCCATAGAAATCCCTTCTGAAATAGGGACGGATCGGGAAAGCAGGAGACTCGCCCCATGATTTGTGAATTCTTTGCAGGATACATGCAGTTCAATTTATGGGTTGCCACAGGCGATGTCTCAATGAAGATCCACGCGGAGAGGATGCAGAGAGGCTACTTCAAGCAATACCAAATGCCGACCAGGTAAGCAAGTATCTGATGCGATTTAGGATAAAAATGTAACAATTTTTGGGAATCGTATAAGGCATGATATGATCTGATACGATTGAGATCATAGACGGACCGAATGTCAGAACCGCTCAAGCCTGAGGTTGTATGATTTTATCGATTCGTCCTGCAATCAATCAAGCAATCAGGTAGGTAGCTAGCTAGGCAGTGCTGACGGGCTGGTCAAAGTAAGCGCACCCCTCCTGCATGCTTGATCCTCGGCTCTGCCCTCATGGATGCACTGACTATGCCAAAACTGTGCGCTTTCTTTGCCAGTGCAGCTTGAAGAGGGAAGGAGGTGCGGCAGCCTTTCCCCAACCAACATCCCCTGCGCTGCCAACCTGGGTTTTTACCCGCTGGCAAGCTACTGTTGCAGGGCCCGGCAGAGCTTGCCCGCTTCCTGGCAGGGGATGTAAATAAAAATGCATGGGCTGCGCCAAATTGCTGATTGTTGAGCAGGGATTCCAGCAAGGGGAATGGGAGAGGAACCTGAGTTGCCCCCGACCCCAGACCTGTTCCATCTGTGGCGAAGGAGGTGTTGCACGGCTGCCTGTAAGAGCTCCTGCGGGGCAGAACTTGCTTAAAGCCGACTACAACGGGGAGAAGAACATAATGAAACGCACCTTTGGGCTACCCAAAGGCAGGGGCAGCTGTGAACTTGCAAACTCCTACGGATAGCCTGCTGCTGATCATGCGGGAGTGCCATCCAACTTTGGTAGCAGTTCATGCATCCTTCCGGTAAGTAAGTCCAGGTCGCTTACATTCACCGCTTGTAGCCTATCTTCCTGAGGAACGCCTTTCTGCTTTCCCTGTCCGCGTCCGACTCCACGCCCTTGGGTGCATCGCCGTCTATCACGCCGAGCACTCCCCTTCTGCCATCCGCCTCAGCCACGACCACTCCTAGCGGGTTTGCTGTGGCGCAGAAGACGTTGCAGACCTCTTGCACTACTTTTATGGCATTCAGCACGCTTATCGGGTATGCTTTTCTCATGATCAATACGAATATGTGGCCTGCCCCTATTGCCATGCAGGCATCTGCCGCGGCCTTCTCCAGCTCATCACAGTTCCCTTCGCGCCTTATCAGACAGGGCCCTGAAGCCTCCGAAAAGGCGATCCCGAACTCTGCACCTTGGGCATGCGTCGCCATCACCTCGTAAAGGTCCTCGGCGCTCTTTATGAAGTGAGTCTGGCCTATCACCACGTTCGATCCCTGCGGCACGCTCACACTGACTATCTTGATCTCCATATGCTGCACCAATAAAATGTTTGATCATCGGTGGTATAAATCATTAGCACACGCGCCCCCTGCGCTAGGAAAACAAGATCAACGAACAGAATGCCAAACTATAATAACCCATTTCTGCTAAATATTATTAAAAAGTGATGAAAAATGTACAGGACAATAATGGTTGGTGTGGACGGATCCAAACCTGCCGAGGCAGCATTTGAGACAGCAATGGACATAGCAAAGAGGTATGACGCGAGGCTCTTGATAGTGACTATCTATGCCCCCCCTGCAATTGGTATCTTAGGCGACATCCCACCGTACCCGCCTGCGGTGCCAAAAGAAGTTGCAGAAAAACTGGAACCGCTCCTCAAGGGGTACGAAGAAAGGGCGAAGAAAGAAGGGGTAAATGTCGTCGAGTCCAAAATTGTGCCGGTCTGGAATACAGTCGGTGCTGGATTCGTAGCCGAAGCCGAGAGACAGGGATGCGCACTCACAGTGATAGGATCGAGGGGCATAACGGGGCTAAGGAGAACCCTGCTTGGCAGCGTTGCCGAGTATGTATCAAAGAACGCCCACTGCGACGTGCTCATCATAAGAAGGTAAAGTATAAAACTACCCCCCTCTTTTTTTCACCGGTAATTTTTATGCTGCTGTCAATATACGGCATGGAGCTTGATATGCCAAAGGAGTATTTTGTTTCCATCACAAAGGGCTCCCTCTACTTCAAGGGGGATCTCGAGGTTTCTGATCATTCCAAGCACATCGTCCAAGTCTTCTGGGACGACCTCGATGAATTCAAGAAGGTATACTCTGCGCCCGAGGAATTCTTCAAGGATAAGGTGGGGGCGATTGAGAATGACAGGGACCTAGTCGGGATAAAGACCGAGGTCTTCAGTTGGGCCGGCGCGGATGCGAATCACCCTGCCCACTTCCACAAGATAGCATACTCCACAAAGAAGAGGCTCACAAAGGAGCTGCACCACTGCATGATAGGCCTCCTCGCTTTCTGCGAAGTCTGCAGCAGAAGGTACCTCCTGTTCAACGAGTACTACGAGAACAAAAACGAATTCGAAGAGACCGCGCTGAAGATGCTCGGATCTTTCAGGTGCCGCTGCGATCGGGAAGAGGACTGATTAAGCAGAGCAAAATGACATGATTTTGCTCACTTGGTAAGCGCCACTCGTACTCCCTGGTACCGCCGCTACAAGAAATTTAAAACGAATCGTCATTATGTTGGACCTGTATACTCATCGTACTCCCAGGCACCGCCACTGCAGCAGTCTGCTGGCCACCCTCCGAATATGTCATAAATTATCACTACGGTGTCCTTATGTGCCAATTCAAAATTGGTAGACGACACTGTTATGTAAGCGAAGCTCTGAGCTTTCGCATTCCAGAAGTACGTCATCCATTGCGCCATCGTGACAGGATCGCTTCTGGTTCCATTGATCTCATCCAAATACTTTATGCTCAGTATCTCACTGAATTTAATCTCAAGGTTGATGCTCTGCGGGTCTTCTATGACTCTCTCAAAGACTGCTGTGTCGTCCAGGTCATAAACCCTCATCTCGGCTATCTCTGCTTTGTGGATGTTTTCTATTGCATCCATGAGGGTGGATCCATAAGGGAGCTCTATGCCCATGAACCAGTAAGCCACCCCGTGTGTCGAATTGTACGTGGTGTTCATATCGAACCCGATATCTACCTTGATCATCTTTTCCCCTTCTGGCGTTTCATAGTAGAGTCGCCTTCCCTCTCTGCCCATCTCGTAAAGGTTGTATGCGTTCATGTTCTCGATGAACGTCGGGCCAAACGCATGAAAGCCTATCGCGCTCCCAACGGATATGACCGTAACTAGAAATACTAACATAAGCAGCCAGTACTTGAAAGGAGGCGTAACGCTCTCTTCTGCCATTTTTCTACCCATCTCAGGATTCTCGTACTTTCTATTATCCATTACGGCGTTCTACTTTTTAGGAGAATGAAACCTAATAAGAAAAGTTGTAGATTATTACCAATAGCATTTATGATAAAAAATATAATGTTTATTTCCCTTGGGGAAGGGAGTTATCTATATATAAATCTTTTCATGGATTTTCGTAACCTATATTAATACCATGGTTGAGTAATATTCAAGAAAACTCAATGGTGGGAAAAATATGTTTGAGTTGTTTCTGACAAGCGAATACTCGATATTGATCTTCGTGGACATGCTACGCGGTGTGTTCGGGACATATGGCTGGGGCATCCCAGCTGATTGGACAGGCACTTGGTTTCTTATCTATGCGACGGAGATTCTCTGCTGGTTCGTATTTCCGATAATCTCGATGCTTTGGTGGCGTTCTTGGATTAACAAACACCCTGAGCTTGCTGAGGAGATATAGGGGGCAAACTGAATGGTTGACATAGCAACAGGAAAACTTATAGAAGGCATAATTGTCATAATCTGGGTTGCGTTGATCCTCGGCGTTGGCGTTTGGTCCAGGAAGAAAGTCAAGGCCTCTGGCGACTTTATGGTCGGCGGCAGGGCGATACCGGTCTGGATGCTCGGGATGTGGAGCGCTGGCGCCTCTGTGAGCGCCTGGGCCTTCTTCGGCCTTCCTGGAGGCATATACGCGGCAGGCGCATGGCAGCACTGGGGCATCTGCATCCCCATGATGGCAGGTTTCCCGCTCGTAATTCTCTTCCTCGGAAGGTGGATGAGGATATCTGCCAAGAAGTACAACCTCATGACGATGCCCGATTTCCTGGGTGAGGTGTACGGGGGTAAGTTGATCAGGATCTTTGCTGCAATCGGTATCGTAATCGCATGCGTCTTCTATGCAACAGCACAGTTCAAGGCTATCGGCGTACTATTCGGTGCACTGCTGAACATCCCGTACGAGCCGGCGGCAATGCTCGGCATCGCGGTCTCCGTAATCTACGTGCTTCTCGGCGGATTCATTGCCGGTGCAATCATCAACTCACTGAACGTCTCGATGATGATCATCGCCTCTATTCTGGCAGTCGGTCTTGGCTATTCATGGACCGGCGGTTACGGCGAAATGCTCGCCACAATTACAGCGTCCACGGGCGGCACGGCATGGCTAAACAACAGTGAGGCACTCGGTGGCTACGCCTGGCTCTTCTGGGTAAGCTGGTTCTTCTTAATCTCGTCTTTTGGGCTAGTCGGCCAGCCAGCGATCGTCCAGAAGCTGTACGGTATAAAGAAGCCTAGCACCCTTTGGATGTGGGGTCTCTTGGCAGCCATAATCTTCGGGGTGACCTGCCCCGCTTACTGTTACTTGGGCGTGGTCACGAAGTACTTGGCTGTAACAGATGCAACAGTCGCACCCGCAATTGCCGCTCTTGGTCTCGGCCCCGATGGGGTCATCGCATGGTTGACCGTTTACAAGCTTGGTGTCGAATCGCCAATACTCGGCGGTCTGCTGATCGCAGGAGTCATTGGTGCTGCGTGGAGCACGATCGACGGCTTCATCATGATGGGCGGAGCAGCCATAACCAGGGACATAATCCACAAGTGCTTCAGGCCGAACTGGACTGACAAGCAGCAGCTGAAGTACCTCAGGATCGGAATGCTGGGCGTGGGTATCCTAATGGTGATCGAGACCATCTTCCCGTCCGAGATCATCACATGGCTAGCGGCAATCGGCTGGGCACAGTTCGCAGCAACGCTTGCACCCGCGCTGATTCTGGCTACCACTTGGAAGGGCGTAACCAAATGGGGCGGAGCGGCCGGTGTGGGTGTAGGCACGATCGTGACAGCGGCGTTGACACTCGGCTACCGTATCCCGTTTGGGACTGGAGCCATGATGCGTACGTTCTACCTCGACGCAGGCGCCTGGGGTATGATCCTGGGCTTCTTGACCATAATCATCGTCTCCCTCGTAACCAAGAAGGAGCGCGGCCCGCTCTACTATGATATCCACAAGGATGTGCCAAAACCACAATAACCAATAATCTTTTTTTTTATTTAATCCCTAATTCTCAATAAATTTCCTTTTTATTCAGAATGATTTATATATGATAGTGGGTTTGATCACCCGATTCCCATGTTTGGTATAGACGATCTTAACGCCTTCATCATGCCTCTACTGTCATTCGTAATTGGCATATCTCTAACACTCATAGTTGCCTATATCATCAATCACATCCTCAACAAGAGGATCGCAGAAATCGTGGAAAAGAATCCAAGCCTAGACACGAGCTACCGTTTCATAAGGCGGTTGATCCTTTTCACGATAATATTAATCGGCATAACCTCCTCCACATACGCTGCATTTCCTGCACTTGGCGCCTCGCTCGCCTCCATCTTCGTTGCGGCTGGATTTGCTTCAATCATAATTGGTCTTGCCGCCCAGTCAACCCTTTCAAATATCTTCGCAGGCATGACGATATCCATATTTCAGCCGATCAGGATAAACGAAGCACTCCTTTTCAAAAACGAGTTCTGCTTTGTCGAAGACATTAAGCTGATGCACACCGTGCTCAGGACTTGGGACAACAGGCGGCTGATGGTTCCAAATTCGGTGCTCCAGAACGAGGTAATTGTGAACTATACGCGCACGGATCCGAGCAAGCTCACCCCCATATTCATCTCGATTAGCTACGAGTCTGATTTAGACAAGGCGATGCAGATAATGGTCGATGTGGCTAAACGCCATCCTGACTGCCTTCCGATTGGAGATCTCCCCAAGGTCCAGGTTATGGAATACGGAGACTCTGGTTTGCAGCTGAGGCTCCTAAGCAGAGCGAAGGATCAGCCGACGTCTTTCGAAATGGCGAGGAGCGTTCTGAAGGAGATAAAGAAGGAATTCGAAGCTAACGGGATAGCGATTGCCTATCCAAGGAGGTACTTGGTTGTCGATCCTAAACTCCAAAAGCTCCTTGAGGAAAGTTTGCCAAAAACAAAACCGAAGCGGATCTCGAAGAAGAAGGGCGAACAGCCCAGTGAGAGCGAAGCAGCCGGACCTAATCAGTAAGGCAAATATATCCGCTTTTTTCTTCTTCCGTGTAGCGTGGAGGGGGCTATCCTGAGCAACCAGCCTAAAAGTGCGGCTTCTGTACCCGGTGAAGTGAAGATCCTTGTTGCCATTGAGGCATTCGCAGGGATTTCATATATGCTCTACCTGTTGCAGTTCCAGGTCATCGACTGGTTCACTGCGCTGCCGCTTATCATGGCAATCATCAGCTTCGGTATAGCCTATGGGCTGTACAGATTAAAGCGACCAGCATGGTTTTTGTCGATGGCATTTTCCTTATTCGGTCTTATCTTTGGAGGATTAGGCTTCATAATCATGATAAACGCAGAGAGTGTGCTGCTCGACCTGCCGAAGCTTATTCTCGACCTGATGACCATACTGCTGTTGCTCTCAAAGGACGTCCGCAAGGCATTCCGGATCCGGACAGGCTAAATGGTTTTAAATAGCTTTGGACGAGCATTTCATGAGTGCTTTCAAATGATTGAGATCCAGTTCCTAAGCTTGGCCGACTTCTCATACTGGCCGTATCAGATAGTCCTGATCTCGGCTCAGATATTTGCCATAATGAACCCGATAAGTGTCCTGCCTGTTTTCATGTCTCTGACCGATGGCATCGACTTGGCTTCAAGACGCCGAATTGTCTTCAAGTCCTCTTTGACCGTTTTCTTAATCTGCGTGGTGATGGCATTGGCTGGGAATTATATTCTGACTTTCTTCAACATTAACATCTCTAGTTTAATGGTTGGCGGGGGCGTTCTCTTAATGGTGATTGCCGTTGAAATGCTGGGCGGTCTCCCGAGAACAAAAGCGGTAGACTCGAGGGAGGAGGTGGCAATAGTTCCAATCGCGACCCCTCTGCTTGTTGGCCCTGGCACCATGACTACAATTATTCTGCTCTCAGCAACCTCTCCATTAGTTGTTCTGATAATGAGCATTATTATAGTCGTCATCATCACATATCTGCTGCTTCGTTATTCTGAATATCTGAGCAAACTGATCGGCAGTAATGGCATCAAGGCACTAGGGCGATTCATGGCGATTATCATCGCAGCATTTGCGGCGCAGCTTGTCTATTCAGGGTTGACTGAATGGCTGGCATCTTGGGGGCTAGTCTGAGAATTTTTTATTTGAAGAATTGTTCGTCTCTGATTTTTTTCCGCTTATGCGGATCTAGTGTTTGGGCTTGCCGAAGTCCAGTATGCGGGTTGAGTCCGTCTTTTCCGCTTTCGAATTCCTTTCAAGCCGAGTTTTCCAAGCTTATTCTGATTTTTAGTGTGCCGTCCACGCCTAAAAGCTGGTAGAAACCCTTTTCCTCCGGCGTACTCTTCCAGCACCTCCCAATCATTAACAAGATTAACCAATACGATTTCACCTACAACCATGCAGTGGGAATTCAAAAATAATCTGGCTTACGGAAACTTCTTGAGACTAATTTTCACGGAACTTCCTTACTTGGGCTTAAAGAAACTATCCGAACCTGCTAAAATTAGGCGGGATGCTGTTTTTTTCTTCTATTGTAAGTTTTTAATGTTTTGGTATGTCTTTGATGGTTTAGTGCTTGTGGGTAATTTGCATTAAGTAAGAGTGCTCTTACTGTTTGGTGGTGAGAGCATGGTCGAAGCGTCAACAACCAAGTTTTCCTCCAAATGCCAAGTAGTCATCCCGGCAAACGTGCGAAGCAAGCCGCCAGCCTAAAGAAAGGCGAAAAAATCTTAGCCATAGCCATTGACGGCATGGTGGTTCTAAAGAAGATAGTAGATAAATCTTGAATAAACCATGAAGCCAGTCTGGAGCAAACTTCGGCAGCTGGGGCTTTCGGAGGAAGATGTTGGTCCCTTCATCGAAGAAGCGCGTGCCCAAAGTAATTCTTGATGTTAAAGTTTGGGTTTCTGCGTTGCTTTGGGGGTGGGGGAATGAACCCGAACGAGATCCTTACCAGAGAAGCGTTATCAATGCCTCACAGAACCGTAGTGAATCAGGAACACGGCCAAATCGAAGCGTGAACCAAGCCTTGAAACAAGCCATAATAAATGAGCTCTAAAACAGATGAAAGCGGTATTTTCGGGCTTAAGCATTGGTAGCCAGAAGTAGGTTCACATTCTACGTTCGAACACTTGCGAAGAGCAGTTTTTAAGCTGGAATGGTATCGGTTTAAGATACTATTCGTAGCCTTGTTTGCTACAGTTCTTACGCCAGGTATCGCAATTATTTCGCGTAGAAAAGAGATAAAGAGGTTGGCTGGGCAAGACGTTGTGTATTCGCTTAGAGATATCGGCTATTTGTCCGAAAATCAGACAGGTGTCACGGCATATCTTAAGCTTTGACATTCCAAATAGATAATATGACATCAATAGATAAATTGTTCGGGTCCAAGACCAGAATAACCCTCCTTTCCAAAATCGCGATGAACTCTGACAGGCGATTCTACATTCGCGAGTTCTCCAAGGAGATGAACATACCATACAGCATGCTCTACAGGGAAGTGAAGAACCTGATCTCGTTAGGCATACTCACCGAAGAGAAGAGGGGAAAGATCACGCTCGTTTCAGCGAACAAGAAGCTCCCTTACTTTGGCGAATTGAAAGGATTAATAATGAAGACCATTGGCCTAGGCGACGTGATGAAAAGCGCCCTTTCTGCCTTGAAGGGAATTCGCTACGCCCTCATTTACGGCTCCTTTGCAAGTGGGGAGGAGACCGAAAGTAGCGATTTTGACTTGCTTATCGTGGGTAGCATCGGCGAAGATGAAGTGCTGAGAGCAGTGAATAAGGTTGAGAAAGAAGTTGGAAGGGAAGTCAACTATATACTTTGGAGCGAAGAGGAATTCTCGAAGAGGGCAAAAAGTAGGCACCACCTTTTAACTGAAATCGCGAGGAAGCCGTTCTTCATGTTGATTGGGGATGAAGATGAGTTTAGAAGAGCTGTTAAGGAGCAGAGTCGTAAGGAGAATTAGGCCAAATCATAGGTTGGGGCTCAATTCGTTGGCGCGTACTGAGGGATATAGACACTGCAAGGACGCTGATGGAAAACAGGAAGTTCGACTGGTCCTTGGCAGTATCGTACAACGCGATGCTACTTGCTGGTAGATGACTATGCAGCGCCAGGGCAGGACCAGAGCGATTGGCAGTATCGTACAACGCGATGCTACTTGCTGGTAGAGCATTGATGTTCAGCCAAGGCTATAGGCCATCGAGCACAGAAGGGCATGTGGCTGTAGTTAGATTTCTCCACGCATTCCTCTGAACCGAGGTCAGCGATAAGATGATCATAGTGCTCAACGGCATGAGAAAGGAGGCATAGAATAGTATACGAAGAGATGGACATAGTCTCAGAGGGTGAGGCTAAGCAGGCGCTAAAATGGGCTGAAGATTTCGTGAATAGAGTCGACGAAATGATCGCCAAAAGAACCAAATAATGTATAATTATATGCGCATGCACGCATGCACGCTAACTATCCTTTTCCCTCTTTCAATAATTTCAGCATTTCATTCGCTGTTACTATTTTTATCCCTCTAAATTCCCCTAACGAAAGTAAGTGTTTGTCTCCTGATACTATGTACTCGGCTGTCCCGTCTTTGGCAGTTCTCAGTATGACATCATCGTCAGGGTCTTCCTTCACAACTTTGAACCTGGATCGCACCCTGACTATTTTAGCAACGCTTCCCAAGACTCTCAGATAGGCTATTACATTGTTTTCGTCGATGTATCTCCTTATCCTCGGGTCTTCAGCGACTTCAAGGAACTCTTCTAGAATATTTCTAGACAAAATCAGCTGGACTTTTCCTTCAGCTATCCTTGAAACGAGTTCTCTTGGCTTTCCAGCCTTGATCAAAGCAGAGATTAAGATGTTCGTGTCAAGTACAACTTTCATTATATTACCTTTAGGCAGAGGCCCTCTTCCTCTTTCTATACTCTTGGATTATCTCATCTATCTCCTTATCGGCTAGTTCGCCATACTCTGCTATCTTATCATCGACCATTCTATAGACCTCTTCCAATTCCTTTGTCACTTCGGGTATTTCCATTTTCTTCATGATCACAGCATCTTGATAGCCGTATACCAAAAGCTTTGTCTTTGGCTCTATGCCAAGCTTCTTCCTTATGGCTTGGGGTATCACGACCTGACCCTTGCTAGTGACCACCGTGATATCTGGTTTTTTATACTTTGTCATCGCATGATCTAATTCATTCTTACTTTCTTACTTTAAATACTTTTCTCTTCGTTGACAACAGACAAAGCAAGATAAAAATGCTCTTCGGTAACATGAGGAGAAAGGCAACTTCGTCCTTCTGACCGCAACTCGATAAAGAGTTCGTCGCCTTCCAGAACGGGTAAAAAAGGCTTGGAAAACGCTCGTTTTTGGTTAATATCTTGCCAAGTTACCGGATTTTCCAGGGTTTGTACAAGATTCCATTGGGATAGGGCGATGAAGTCTAACCACGGAAGTGTTCGAAGAAGGCTCAAAGAACTATTGAAGCAACTTAAGGTTCTAACCCCCGGGCTCTTGTTCGATGGAATGTGTTGGCAGCTATGATTGAAATTCTGGCTCCTCGACTTTTTTCTTCACTAATTCCCGATAATCATCTATTTTCTTTTGGTAATCAAGGAGGTTGGTTTGTTGCGCCTTAACCAATTCCGCTTCCTTTTGTCTCGTTAGGTTCTTTGCCGTTTCAAGCTGCTTGAGTATCGGCTCAATAAAAGGCAAGCCTGCTTTGTAGTTATAAGCTGCTGAAGCAAGCCTGCCATCTCGCTCTTTCTGGGCAAACTGAAGTTGACGCCTTCAGCATTTTTGATGCCAGCAGCCTCCATATCTCTGATTATGCTGGGTCCTTCCTTGGTGAAGTCAACCCGTATCTTCTGGAATCCGCCCCAACGATCCTGCAGCATCTTCAAATAGCCAAGTACAGATGCATATTTCGTTGGTTGACTGAAAATCTTCAGGTGCCTAAGCAAAAGTGCATCATTCAGCCGCTGAAAAACAGAGGACACAATAGTCCTTCACTTGAGCAAGATCTAAACCCGCAGAGCTCTCCATCATAGCCTTTCTCTGAATCCCAAGGCTGAAGATCCTCACCACAACTTTTGATCGTACCAATGCAGCTGACAATCAGCGATTGCGGCAGCCAAAAATCCTCGTCCTCCGCCCACTCGGCCTCCATCTCTACGCCAACGCACAGGATCCTCACCGAACTGCCGCTTAATCTTTTCAAGGAAAGACTGCTTCCAAGGACCATGAGGCTCAACTACTCGCTGCCATGAAACATGATATCTCGCAAAATCCGAATAATCCTTATGATTGCACATCTTCCAAAAAACGCTATCCGTGTTAAATGGCTTACTCGTGCAAACAAGCTTCCCGTTAGTCGTGCCCAAAGCAAACAATATAGCATCTAACAGATCCTGGTCATTCGCTGTAAAATTAACTTCTCCCACCACACGCGAGTCAACGAAAAACCACGGCACGTATCAGGATTATTTGGGAAAGCTTCAATCACACTGCCGTTGGGAAAAGCTAACCTGGTCTTCTGAGGCTTCAAGTAAGAACCCTGCGAAAGCTTCCGCTCAAACATGGCTATGCGACGGATATTCAGCTTTGTCTGACGCCAACTTGGACCCATAACCGCAATATAACTGTCAGCAATATGCACCGCATCGTCAAGTAGAAGCGCAGAGATAATCCAGCTTTTCCTGCTCTGACGGCACCACCTTGCAGCCAGAAACTGGTTTTCCTCGTAAAGCTTGATGAGCTCCTTCTGATACTCCGTGGGCTCAAAATCGATGATTTGCCTGCAAAACTCTAACGGAACAGAACTGAGCTGCTGAGCATGCCTAACCTCAGCCTGATCTATTTCCGCCTTGTTACCTTGCAGGCGACCCCATTTCGGCTTAAACTCGTCAAGCCTTAGAGTCTTTGCCTTTTTCACGAACCAATCGAGCATACTTCTCATCCAAATCAATCAGTTTCGCTTCAATCCCACGGTGATCCATATACTCAGCAATCTTCACTTGGTAAACGCTAGCCGCTTGAATGATAGAGCGCAGCCTCGAAATCTCAGTCTTGGACAATCCAGGCTTCTCTAACGCGTTCATGGCTGCCACAAGCTTCTTGAGCGTCGTCTCGATGCTTGGAAGAATCTCGGGCAGCTCAAGCTTAGTTGAAGTTGAACACTGAAAATTCGCTTGTTCATCAACAACTAATCCCAAGCGCATCATCTTCAAACGCACGCTTTCCTTAGACTTGCCAAGTGCCTCTGCGATAACCCCAACGGGCTTTTTTGCAGCAACTAAATCTCTCAGCTGCCCCTCCCAGCTTCTTCACACGCTCAGGCATCAGCAAATACTCAACTGGAATGCTGTTTACAGCTTATGTACCGCTTTCCTGGCTTCTTCACACGCTCAGGCATCAGCAAATACTCAACCGCCATGTCTCCGTAAAATCAATCTCACCCTCAAGCTCTCCACGGCTATGGTCCATATGGCACTTACCAGGTATGCTGACCGTGAAGTATCGGCTAAGCAGCTGAGCCACAGGATCATCAATCGCAATCTCATGCCCACGACAAATTTCACCTTCAGCCAGTCGACAGCCATACTTAACCATCAAGCCTTTAGCTACATGGTCAGCCAAATTCTTTGATAACGTAAACAATTCATCCGGACTAAGGCCATACAAAGTCTCAACATGCACAATCCAACTCCGCGAAGTATGCCTAACCTTTACACCCTGCTTTAAGCCTAATAGCGCAGTCCAGTTCTGCATCTCGATACGCCTAAAATCCTTAGGCAACATGCCTTCAGCCAAAATCACATACCTGTACTGCACCTTCTCCAAACGGAACACGCCCGAGCCGAAAAGCATGCCCTCACATGAGCCGAGAAAATTTTGACCTCTAAGCGTTAACTCAAAAAACCGCACTGCTAAGCCGTTTGCGACAGACCAAACCAGCCTTTTCCAACTTGTTTAGGTAGTATGATACATGCTGTTTGCTCCAACCATATGTGCGCCCGATCTTGTCAGGGTAGTCACCGACCTGCACTTGCTTGAGTATTGGGATGACTCTGGTGCGAACGGTAGTGAAGTCAAATTTGACTTTTGACTTTGAAACAGAGAAATTTTGACTTCTATCAGAGCGTTCAGCCAAACCATGTTCACCTTTAGAGGAAAAGTGCCATCCGAGTTGTTCCGCAGCCGTCAGTGTATTTTTCCCGCAACGGCAAACCGATTTTCAGGATGTCTTTGAGTATTGCATCTTTGGCTGCACTGCTTCGCTTGCTCAGCTTCTCAAGAACTTCATTCTGCTGTTGCTCGGTTAGCGCCCTCCAGTCAACGAGAAAAACTCTCTCGGTCTCGGCGATGCCCTCCAGAGTTGCAGCTTGTGCGATAATGCTTTGGACTGGTACTTCGCCGTCGGGAAAGACATGGCCCCAAGCTGCTTGTCCTTCAGCGTTCAAGCTTGCCCATGTCTTGTACTTTTTCAAGCTTAAGCCTCCTCACCCTCGACATCCATCACTTTTCGACTGTTGGGACCTTCAGGCAGAGCCGCTAGCTGTTGGAGCTCATTCATCCTTGGAATAATCACGTCCTTCAGGACTTTGGCGCCGTCATTTGAGGCAATGTAGGGCAGAAACGCAGCGGTCTTGGAACTCTGCAACAGATAGGCCGCTTCCAAATGCGACTTGATGAACCAGAACATGACCCGCATGCTGATGTTCCAGTTTACGCCTTCAGCTTTAGCACGCGTTTCGCGATCCCAAATGGCAGGCGCCTCAACCTTAGCCGAGACTTGCAAAGGCATGCCGTCGATTTCTTCGACTATCTTGAACTGGACAAAAACGTCGTTGTGTTCTGGGTCCCAATGCCAATAAACATCCCTCACGCCCCACTTGGCGAACAAACCGTCAATCTCGCTCTTCGTGTAAAGTGCCTTCAGTTTGGTGCTTTTGTACGGAAGGTTAGGGTTATCACTGTAAATCTTCAAATATGTGTCTCCTGCGAAAATGCTTCTAAGATGAGAAAACTAACCATGAAATTCTCCATCGAATAAACCTCTTACCAACCCTCTAGAGAGTAGAAAAAGAAAGAAGGGAAATGACGAGCCTCCTGTTCGCCATCTTGAAAAGTATAAATCACACTCTAGAGGATGGTAGCCCGGAGGAGATTCGAACTCCTGTCGGCGGGTCCAGAGCCCGCTATGCTTGGCCGCTACACCACCGGGCTGAATACAAAAAATATTTGGTAAATTTATCTTTATCGGATGCCTAGTTTAAAAGATGATCTTGAGCTGATCGGGCTTCTGCGAAATGTTTTTCCCCGGAAAAACAAAACACTTAAGAGAGTGTTTTTTCTCTATTTTATAAACAAATCGAAATACTTATATTTTAGAAAAATGTAAGTTTTTTACCCTATTGAATTTTCATCAAAAAGGTGAAGTTATTGTCGTCTAAACTAGAGGCTAAGAACGACGAGCCTGCTGGAAAGGTTGACAATGCGGACCGAGACTCGGAAAATGAGTCCGCTTCACTGAAGTGCCCAGCTTGCGGGGGTACGAGTTTCGTAAGGAGCTTCGAAAGAGGCGAAGTGACCTGCACAAACTGCGGGCTGGTGGTGACAGAGAAGATCATTGACCGCGGTCCCGAATGGAGGGCATTCACCTCAGAGGAGCGCGACAAGAGAAGCCGTGTGGGATCACCGTTGTCCCCCACGGTCCATGACAGGGGGCTTTCCACGATAATCGATTGGCGCGACAAGGATGCCATGGGTCGGAAACTCGAGCCGAAGAAGAGGATAGAGATCCTAAGGTGGCGGAAGTGGCAGATCAGGACACGCGTCCACAGCTCTATGGATCGGAACCTCGCGCAGGCAATGAGCGAACTGGATCGGATAAGCTCACAGATCGGCCTGCCAAAGAGCGTAAAGGAGGAGTCCGCAGTCATATACCGGAAGGCTGTCGAGAAGGGCCTGGTCCGGGGCAGATCGATCGAGTCCGTAATGGCAGCAGCGATCTATGCCGCATGCAGGACGCAGAAGGTCCCGCGCACGTTAGACGAGATAGCAAGGTACACAAAGGCTGGCAGGAAGGACGTGGCCCGGTGCTATAGGCTCCTGCTAAGGGAAGTCGACGTCGATATCCCGATAGCAGACCCGATCGACTTCATAACCAGGATCGGTGGGGCTCTAGAGCTGAGCGGGACCACGCAGCACAAGGCAGCAGAGATAATCAGGGATGCAAAGAAGATGGGGATCACTGCCGGGAAGGACCCTGCCGGTCTCGCGGCAGCTGCGATATACGTCGCCTCGCTTCTCGAGAATGAGCGGAGGACGCAGAAGGAGATCGCGCAGGCAGCCCAAGTCACAGAGGTAACCGTCAGAAACAGGTACAAAGAACTGATGAAGGAACTGAATATCGAAGTGCCTCTCCAGTAGCCTCTAAGACCTATCTTTTTTTACTTCCTCTCTTCCCTTCAGTTCATCCATGTCAACTTCAGGGAATACCGTGCTCTGGAACCCACATCTGTTGCAGACGTAAGTAGGTTGGGATATGTAGCCAGTCATAGTCCTTGGGGAAACGTCCATACTGCCGCACTCAGGGCAAACCTTCACGCCCATGCCCCTCCGGATAGAGGAGACCACGTCCTTTATTTCTTCCATTGGCATTTGTTCCTTCCATGCCTATTCGATGTCGATGTTGTCGCCCGGGAAACCGCTCTCCACTAGGATCTCTGCGGCCCTCTCCCTGTGGTCCCCTTGGAGCTCTATCCTGCCGTCTTTATCCGTCCCTCCACATGCCAGTCTGCTCTTCAGTCTGCCCGAGAGCTCTTTGAGGTTGATGCTCTTCTCGTCGATGCCCTCGATTATTGTTACATCCCTTCCCCATTTCCTCTTTTCCAAAAACACCCTGATCCTCTGTTGCTCTTTTACTATCGCTTCACAAACACATAGGTCTTTTGGAAGTCCGCACTTAGAACATATCTCACTCAAGTTTGTGCTTCACCTGAATTACGGTTGATTTTATCTGGTATCGCCATATTTATAAAATAATCGGATTAATTTGAAATCCTGTCCAAGAAAATTCACTCTCAGGCGGTCGAAAGATAAATGCTCTACCGTATCTTGCTGTGCAGGAAGTGCGGCCAGCCATGCGCCAGCCAGGAGGGATCAAAGACCTTCACATGCGCCTACTGCGGATCCAGGAACGAAGCTTCAAGGAGCGTCAGGATCTTCGAGCACTTAGATTCAAAGGATGTGCCGGCAGTTCTTGCGAAGCTGAAGTCAGCACGTGCAAGCAAGCATGCCAGCACAAAAACAGATTAATTAGGGCATTCCATAATGTCTTTTATGAACAAGCGATTAATTTTGGTCTCGGCTCTTGCAATAGTGGCAGTTCTGGTTGCGGCGGGTTTCATCTTCCTGTACAAGCCCCCTGCGACCGAGATACGGATTGGGTACCTCCCTGCAGCGAGCTATGGCCTCATTTGGGTTGCATACGAAGGCGGCTTCTTTGAGGACGAGGGCTTGAATGTAACGCTGATTGAGTATGATAGTGTAGGCGATTTGGTCAATGCCTTTTCTGAAGACAAGATCGATGGCGCACCAATCACATCCGTTGCGATAGCCGTTTTTATAAAGAACATCGACGCAGTTGTAGTAGCAGGGAACTCGTTGGATGGGACAGCCCTTGTTGCAAAGAACACTTCAGGGATAAGATCTATCCAAGATCTAGATGGCAAGAAAGTCGGAACGGTACGCTATGTGCCAGGAGACTTCATATTCACGAAGGTGATTGAGGAAGAAAATATCAATGCCACCTTCTCGCCTTACCTGTCGCCTGCCGATGCCTTGATCGCACTCGAGAACGATACGGTGAACGCCGCCTTCCTGTGGGAGCCGTACTCTTCTTGGGCATTGTACCGTGGCCTGGATATTGTCCAGTGGGACATGGAGGTCTACCCTGTAGATTACCCATGCTGCCTCCAGGTGTTCCAGTCGTCCTTCGCCTCCAAAAACCCGGATGCGGTGACCAAATTCATAAAAGCCCTCATGAAGGCAGAGGCGTTCACGTATTCCGAGCCAGGCAATGCACTGCCCATGATAAAGCAATACCTCCCTGGAATGTCTTGGGAGGTCATCTATGATAGCGTAATCAGGATCGACCCTCGGATAAACCAGGCAAGGAACCCGCTCAGCTGTTACTTCAACGAGAGCGAGCTCCAGTCGTTCTACCAGCTACTGCGGCCTTCCCTGCTCTCGGAGAACGATTACAATCTTTTGATATCAAGGCTGGACAGCACCTATTATGATGATGCTCTCTCAGAACTGAGAAAAGAAGGGTTTAACCTTCCGCCGATATACAAGTGAGGTGATGCAGAAATGACCCTTTCAACAACCATCTATTATTTCGTTAATGATCTATTCCGCCTCAGGGGACAGCGGATAACCATTAAGGATCTTGAGGAGATTGCCATCAGGGCAGGTTCTAAGGTCACGACAATCCCTGACAAGATCGGGGCTCCAGGCTTCATATCCAAAGCCATCGTGAAGGCATACCAGATCGACATCATGCGGATAACTGTGGAGGCTGAGGGCGAGGATGCGATCCGCGAGACCCTGAGGGGCATCAAGGCACTCTATGGACCTTACGAGACTTTTCGAGGCAAGGAAAGTTCGATCGCGAAAAAGTACAAGGATCTGTCATGACTAAAATTTTTCGTAAAGACGAAAAATTTATATATTTTTTAGCCACACCGAAAATTGTGTCTGCAATGGTTCACCGCGAGCAAAAAAATCCGGACGACTACCTTGAGTTAATATACGTACTCTCTGAGGAATCCTCCAGAGCGCTAGTCAGGATCAAAGAGATCTCAGGCGCCCTCGGGGTCTTCCCTTCGACAGCGACCGAGATGACGCAGCGCCTGTCTGAAAAGGGCTTTGTTATAAGGGTCGATTACGGGGGAGTTCGCCTTACCGAAATGGGCCGCTCGATGGCAAGGGCGGTCCTCTCAAGGCACAGGATACTCGAGTGCTTCTTCCACCAGTACCTCGGCATGGCTCCCGAGGAGGTTTCAGACGAGATCTGCGGGATTGAGCACCACATAAGCGACAGGGTATTACTGCGTCTCTACGAAAAGTTGGGTAAACCAAAATGCTGCCCACACGGGAAGCCGATACCGATAAGCTTTGAGGAGGGGAAATGAGGTTGTCCGATGCACCGCCTGCAGCGTTAGCCTTTCTATTAGGCAGGAGACCTGATCCAAGCATGGACAAGGGTGGAGATGATCAGCGCGATACTCCCCGTTCGGCCAATCAAGCAGAAGGGTCCAGTGATGAGAATGAGAAACCGGATCGCGATCTTATCGATGAATACTACAGGCTCTCGAAGAACAAGCGCTACGCCTTCGAAGAGCTCGTCACCTTGGCGGCCCTCGAGGAAGGGAGGGAAGGCGAAATAGTCCTTGCAGTCGGTGGTCACAGGCTGATTATGCGACTCTGCGATCTCGGCCTCACCCCTGGAACTAAGTTCAGGGTGCTGAAGAAGGGCTTGATGGGCGGGCCAATAATACTCGAGGTCAGATCCTGCGAAATTGCCATTGGTAGGGGAATCGCCTCGAAGATACTTGTAAAACAGCTCTAGGGGGGCTTTCTGTGGGCGTTGGGAAGTCGGATAAAGAGAGTAGGATCGAGATTGCGCTCGTCGGCAACCCCAACGTGGGTAAGAGCACCATATTCAACCAGCTCACCGGGCTGAACCAGTCGGTGGGAAATTGGCCTGGAAAGACCGTGGAGATCGCAAGAGGAACCTTGGTATTCAGGGGGATCAGGATAGATGTGGTCGACCTGCCTGGGATCTACTCTCTCTCTGCATACTCTGAAGAGGAGGTGGTTGCGAGGGATTACCTGCTCTCTGGGCATCCGCATGTGGTTGTGAATGTGGTCGATGCTATGGCACTCGAGCGAAACCTCTACCTCACGCTGCAGCTGATGGAGATGGGCGTGAAGCTTGTTGTGGCCCTGAACTTCGTCGAGGATGCAAAGGGGAAAGGCATAGCGATAGACATCAACTCGCTGTCGAGAGAGCTGGGCGTTCCTGTGGTGGCGGTCAATGCCATCTCCGGATCAGGAATAGCCGAGCTTGTAGACCTTGCGATAGGCAGCATTTCCTCGGCGCCGCCGAAGAGGCTGAAGTATGGTAAGGAAGTGGAAAAGAAAATCTCCGAGATCTCGAGTGCGATCAAGACCACCGACTTCGGGATACCCGCAAACCTCGACCCAGAGTGGGTTGCAATAAAGCTCATGGAAGGCGACCCTGTGGTGCAGGATCGCTTCCCAAAGCTCGCATATCTAAAAAGTAGAATAAATGCCGTGAAGAACGAGCTGGAAATGATTCATGGCGAAGAGCCGAGCATTGTGATTGCATCCGAGAGGTACTCTGCAATCCAAAGGATCATAAAGTCCTCGTCAGTGATGCATGCTTCTCCAGTAGGGACCCGTTCCGAGCGGATAGAGGCCCTGCTTTCTCACCACGTCTTCGGGTACCTCATACTCTTGCTTGTCTTGGGCGGGACATTCTTCTCGATCTTCGCTATAGGGGGGTGGGTCTCAGGCATTATCGAAGAGAACTTTGGTCTTCTGGCTGGCTTCATTCAAGACCTCTTTGTCAGCCTAGGAATTGGACCATCCATCTCAAGCCTGGTGATCGACGGCATACTGTTCGGGGTGATGGCAGCAGTATCGATCGTGATCTCCTACATATTCCTGTTCTATCTCATCCTGTCGATGCTCGAGGATACTGGGTACCTGCCGAGGGCAGCCTTCCTGCTGGACTCGCTGATGCACAAGCTGGGCCTCCACGGCAAGGCTTTCATACCGATGCTGCTCGGATACGGGTGCAGCGTCCCTGCCTGCATCTCTTGTAGGATAATGGAGACCTGGAAGGAGCGGGTGATACTGGGGGCGCTTGTGGTGATGATACCTTGCTCTGCCAGGTCCGTTATAATACTGGGTGTAGCCGCGCAGTACCTTGGATTCCTAGCCGCTGTGGGGATATACTTGCTCGACATCCTTGTAGTCATGGCCATCGGGCGCCTGCTCTTCAAGGCAATGCCTGGGGAATCAGTGGGGCTCATAATGGAGATGCCACGGATCCGCCTGTTCAAGCCTTGGCTGGTTCTGAAAAAGACCTGGGTCAAGACAAAGGACTTTCTCTATATCGGCCTCCCTCTGATCGTGGCTGGATCAGCAATAATAGAGGCCCTCCGGATCCTAGGGCTTTTGGACCAAGTGATCCTAGCCCTTGCCCCCTTCACCTCCGGACTGCTGGGGCTGCCGGTTGCTGCCGGAATATCCATGATCTTCGGCATCCTCAGGAAGGAAATGGCCCTGGTAATGCTTGCCACATACGCCAACACACTGGACTTTTCATTGCTCATGTCCCCGGTTCAGATGGCAGTCTTCACGATATTCATGGTGCTGTACGTGCCTTGCGTGGCGACCATTGCTACGTTGGTGAAGGAATACCGAGCCAAGTGGACTGTTTTCATAGTGGTCCTGAACTTGGTCGTGGCCACACTCGTTGCCGTAGCGGCTAGAATTATCCTCGGTTTAATCTTCTGAACCCTTCCTTGATCCTCTCCATAGTCTTGAGGAGATGCTCCGGCATCACCTTGGTGGACGCAAGGACCGGCATAAAATTGGTGTCCCCTGTCCACCGCGGCACTATATGCATATGCAAGTGTTCGAATCCGGCGCCTGCTACCTTGCCGACATTGAACCCTATGTTGAACCCCTCGGGGCCCATCTCCATCTTCAGGACAGCAATTGAGTCCTTCATCAATGCGAAGATGTCATCAGCCTCTTCCTTCTGAAGATCTTCGATGCTAGTGATGTGCCTGTATGGGGAGATCATTATGTGGCCGGTGTTGTATGGAAACCTGTTGAGCATGCCAAAGACCTTTCCTCTCCTCTCGAATATCAGCGACGCCATATCATCTTCTGAACCCTTCAGGCAGAAGATGCACCCCTCCTTCTTTGCCCCTGCTACAAACTCTCCTCGCCAGGGCGCCCACAGTATTCTCTTATCCATGAGGAGAGTTATGTCCCAGATGTTTTTAACTTGTTCGGCAGGAACCCCGACCTTCAGGGAGGCAACCCGCATCAAGCTGCCGACCGACGCAGAGAGGATCACGCAACTGGTTTCGTAAATTAGAGCGCAACGAAAATGTGGTGACTGTGCCTGCTGCCAGGCTCGACAAGGATCGTGGTCCTCGCAGTGTGTCTAAGCATCATCCTTACTTGGAGCCTTCAGGTTTGACCCGCAGACGCAGTTTGTTTGTCGTTGTACCAAAGAAAACCTTTATTACAAAAAAACCTTTTCCCAGTAACTCATGAGAATAAGGTTCCTCGCAGTATCGCTGGCTGTGATCCTTTTAATGTACCTGGTGCCATTCACTCTGCTGGGCGGGGTCGAGGGGCCCTACACGGCTATCTTCTGGATGGTCGTTTCGGCAGCATATCTGTTCTCGGTCTGGCTGGAGCTCAGGAGGGTGTAGAATGGAGGGTTCCTTTGCATACTTGGCGATAGCAATCTACATCACCGCCGGGACCGCGATAGCGTGGTTTGCGAAGAAGAGGCTCAGGAGGGACGTAAAAGACTTCTACACTGCTGGGGGGCGGTTCGGGTCTGTGGTGGCCTCTCTCTCTTACGCGGCGACCACTTACAGCGCATTCATGTTCATTGGTCTGGTCGGGCTGAGCTACCAGAGCGGGATAGGGGCGATGGGGTTCGAACTGGTGTACTTCGTTGGCACGCTCTTTCTCCTGTATTACCTTGCGCCAAGATACTACTCCTTACACAACAGGTACGGGTACATTTCCCCGGCAGAAATCCTGACCGATAGGTACGGCAGCCCGGCGGTCGGGATGGGAGTGACCCTCGTATCACTCGTTTCACTTATACCGTATGCATCGGCACAGATAATTGGGATCGCTTTAGCAGCCGAGGGGGCCTCAGGAGGTGCGATCCCGTTTGCCCTTGCAGTGATAATAGCTGTCTTGCTGGCGCTGGTCTGGTCGGTTGTGGCTGGTGTCTGGAGCGTAGGCTGGACAGACGTCTACCAGGGGGTACTGATGATCGCAGCGGGTGTGGCGATCCTCGCCTGGGCGATCAACTGGGCTGTTGGGCTGCCTTCATTCTCGTTCCTCTCAGGGGATTTGGGCTACGTGCCGAACAGCTACTGGACGCCCCAGACATTCCTAAACATGACGATCCCCTGGTTCTTCTTCGCAATCACAAACCCGCAGGTCGTGCAGAGGCTTTTTGCGCCCAAGAGTAAGGAAGCCCAGAAGAACATGGTGGTGCTTTTCGGTGCTTACGGGTTTATCTTCACAGTTATGGTGTGCATGCTTGGGATCATCCTAAGGGGAGCTACGGCAGCAGGGGGATTCCCATTGGTAGCGTACAGGGACTCTGTAACTCCGACTCTCTTGGGCATGATGCCACCGTGGATCACCATTTTGGGGCTGGTTGCCATCATTGCCGCATCGATCTCCACCATCGACAGCATGATCCTGACCTTGAGCTCGATGTCAATAAGGGATGTGTTCGTCCCCTTCCGTCCTGGCATGAGCCAGAGGGCGCAGATCGCGGCAGGTCGAGTGATAATGCTCGCTCTGGCGGCGGCGTGCATGCTCTTTTCACTATCGAGGCCGGGGCTCATAATCGATCTCTCGGTGCTCTCCTCCTCCCTCCTGTTGCCGATAGCCCCGCTTGTGCTTGGGAGTTTCCTCTGGTCTAGGGGCGGGAAGCGATCAGCCATTTTCTCCCTCGTAGCTGGGTTCGCGACCGCAGCAGCGCTTTACTACTTAAAAGCGAGCCCCCTTGGGCTTCCAATGAACCTATGGACCCTGATTGTCTCCTCGCTGACCTACATTGCTCTCGGCGCCCTTGAGAGGGTCCCTGCGGGGGCTGAGAAGATCAGGGGGGCATAGGCTATCGCTGCGCTGAAGGGGGCGGTCGTGGGCAGGGATGTCCTCGAGACATTCCTTGAGTTGTGCAGGGAAGTATTTCCACGCGAGAACATAATGCTCATCCGCGGCAAGGTGAAGGGGGATCGGGCGGAGGTGAATGAGTTCCTGATACCACCGTTCTCCACATATGGCGAGGGCTTCTCGTCCTTCCCGACTCATATGATGCCCTTTGACCTGAGCATAATCGGGATCGCGCACTCCCATCCTTCAGATAACAATAACCCGTCTGATGAGGACCTGAACAACTTCTACGGGAGGCTGATGGTCATAGCTGCTTACCCCTACAATGCAAAGACCGTGGCAGCCTACAACAGCAAAGGAATTAAGATAGAGTTCACTGTAGTTTGATCGGGTATTGGGATTGAGGGTCAACGCAGCTCACATCCCGCGTCTCTTTGGTCTGGCATTGCTCCTATTCGCAGCCGTTGAAGCGGTCCAGATGACTTTTTCGATTGAGGGGGAATTGATCTCAGAATGCGGGCCAGGGGCACAGATACACCAGGTTCCATACGGTGCGATAATGCTCCAGATATCAGGAGCGGTCGTTTTGGGCTCGCTCATGAGCTACGAAAGCAGTTATGTCAAGAATGTCGCTCGCAGATTCAACGCTTGCGACCTTAAGAGGCTCTTCCTAGGCATGGTGGTCACCGGGGGATCCGTATACAACAGCGGAGGGAAGTACTGCATCAGGTTTTACGGCAAAGACCATGCCCTGCACCAGGTCTTCAGCGCGCTCTCGTACGAGCTGTATCGCATACTTCCAAGCATCCTGTACATTCCGGAGAGAGGAAGCTATATGTGCCAGCTCTACTGCAAGGACGCGGTTCTGGACATCAAAGAGCTCTCCCCTGGGACTAATGCCCGGAAGGGCGAGGTACCCACAATAGAGTACATCTTGGAGGGAGACTGGAGCATAAGGAATGAGTCGATGCGGGTCATCATGTCCGTCTCGGGGTGGGTCAACCCGTCTTTGAAAAGGACGGGCAGCGGTTATTCTGTTACGACCAAAATCGGGCTCGGGTCTTCGACCCCTGTACAGTTGAATGAGGAGTACCAGATCCTTGCAGAGTCGCTTTCCCTGAAACTCAGGAGCTATTCTGACTCGAGGTATCCTGACACCGCCTATCTGATGACTTATGATCGTGATTCCTGCCGTACGTTTCTTGAGATGGGGGGCTTCGTAGAGGACTGCACTGTCAAGAAGGGCAGGTACGCAGGCAAGGAAAAGAATGCTGTTCTGAAGGCTTCTTTGGCGATCGGAGGGATCTGCTTCGAAACACCCTCCTCTGCTGATAATGCTGTGGAGACCGGAATCCGCAACAGCAACTTCGAGCTAACAGCTCTACTGGGCAGGATAATGCTGGGCTAATTGGCCTGATGCAGTACTGGTTTACCTTTCTTGAGGCCGCCTCCTTCAGCTTTATTTATTCGCCTCCAATGTGCTGCTTGAGCAGATCGGCTGTTTGCGAATAGGGTGGGCAGCATTGCCATTTGAAAAACTGGGGCTTATTTACCTAGACAGGATTAAACCTTGGCATAGCCCGCCGTCCAGTCCGGTCCATAAGGACAAAATCGAGAGGCACTTCCATCTTGCCTATATGCGCGAGGGCAGGCGGATGATCAAAGTCCGCCATCAGGATGCCCTGCTTGAAGCGGGCGAATTACTAGATGGCGTGAGAGAATTGGTGCATTTCAGCGGAGCTTCAGGGGTCGACGAGTGAAGCTAAAGAAAGAGCAAACATTCACGCCTGAGAAAAAGTTGGCTCGAGGGGTTTTCCATCGGTTGATGCAAAGGATCAGCTCCTCGATCTTAATGAATGTTTAGCTAGTTAAGAATTCAATTCCAAAACTCTTTAATTAGTTGCATTTTTCATTTTGTATGTGGGTGATTGTGTGAAGAACTATGTTCTGCCTGTATTATTAGTGATTGTTGCAGCTGCAATAATGGGGTCCTCGGGGTACCTGTACTTCCAGTACTATGCTACCCCCAGGTGCGAGGCCTGCGGGATGCTAATAACGCCTGAGATGGACAGGAATATTATAATGATAGACGTCGATACGGGCCAGCGGATCTGGACATGCTGCCCGGGCTGCATGCTAAGGAGCGTTGCAGCTCACCCAAATGTGAACATAACTGCGCTCGACAGCTGGTATGGTACCTCGGCGGCCTCGATACAGATCATCATAAGGAACGGCAGTGTTGTTAGCGTAGAACCTGAAACGGCAAGGATACTTCTTGGCAGTAAGGTAGTCGCGAGCTGCGCCAACAACCGCATCGCAATAAACTCCACCTCAATTGAGCTGCTGCTGGATAATGGCTGGAACCAGGACAATCCGCTCGCAGTCTTCAAGAACCAACTCCCTGAAGGTGTGCCGGTCCTCGCGGTTTCTGATGCTCTGGTCGGGCTTAAGGCCAAGGGGATATCATACGTGCCTCCTTCAACGGCATTCATAGGCGGAATCGCCCTGGTTGGGATCCTGGTGCTGCTGATCGGCTTTGTGGCATGGAGGAAGCTCTCAGCGCCTGTGAAGGCAACGGTAAAGACGAATTGATCCATAATCCTTTCTTTCTTCCTTTCTTGGCAAACGTCGCCTGGCGCCTCTTCGGCGAGGGCGGCGCTTAACTAGTCATTCTGCCGACCGATCTTTTTGCCTTTTGGCATCCTTCGGAACCGTCTTTATTATCGCCTCTCTTAGAGAGCCAAGCTTCAGCCTTCTGCCGATCCTAAAAAGCCTGCCTCCCATAATATCGACTATGCTCCCGCCCTCTGCTACCACGTAGACCTTGTCCGAGAGGCACTCCCCCACCTTCTTTCCATTCACGATTATCAGATCCCCCACTTCAGCGTACTGGATCTGCCTGATCTCCCTGGTGCCATTGACGGTGACCTTTCTAAACTCGGTGCTCGGGGTGACTACTGGCATCGGCAGCTCTCTCATCTCCTCAGCGAGGCGCCTCCCGGAGTCGTTCCAGACTACCACTGCCGAGTCCGGTTTGCCTAGGCTCTCTACCTGAATCACCGGAAGGGAAGTCATGTTCTTTAAAACCTTCGTATTGAACAGGGTCTGGGCTACGTAGATTATGCCACTCTGGGACGTCCTCCCCGAGTTGAGGATCACGAGTGCATCCAAGTCGTCCAAGACAATCTCGTCGAGCAGTCTGCTGGTGCTCTTTTCCATTGAAAGGCAGTCCGATCTCTCGCCGGTCAACTTCGAATATTCAACCATTGCACTCCAGCTCACCGGCTTGACTTCGACGGTGTAGCCGATCCCTTCAAAGATCTTGCCGAGCTTCACATGCCACTTCTCTATGAGGGGCTCTGCCCCGTTCACTGCAAGGATTAGCTTTCTCATC
Organism: Candidatus Methanosuratincola sp.; assembly: GCA_014361455.1. GTDB lineage: Archaea > Thermoproteota > Methanomethylicia > Methanomethylicales > Methanomethylicaceae > Methanosuratincola > Methanosuratincola mesotaenarum. Next base: position 34,692 of record JACIVP010000002.1, on the reverse strand, counting down.
TGACCTTCAGCCGAAGAAACCTCCCCAAGGGATCTCGGGAGCCACTCCGAGAGCTTTACCTTCCCGCCCGCCCTCCTGAATTCATCGACGATCCTAGAGAGATCCGTTGTGATCGACTCTGTTATCCAGACCGACCTCTGGATCTGGAGCGCCCCAGCCCTCCTCAGCGCCCTGACAAGCCTGATCCTGATCCCGTGAGGATCCCTCTTGGCATTGATGTCGTATACGATGAGAAACAAGGATCTCTTCACCAACAACTTTAACTTTAACCTGCCCCAATAAATCGACAGTGGTACTGATGAGCTGTTTCCCCGCAGCCACGATCGCACGTCACCCTCCGGCAGTCGTGCTCTCCGAGAACGCATCGGTGATGGATGCCCTTAAGCAGATGAATGAGAAGAGCGTCAGGCATGCCATCGTCTCCGAGGACGGAGTACAGTTGACTGGGCTAGTTTCCGCAAAGGACCTGCTGAACTTCTTGGGAGGCGGGGACAAATTCGCCTCAGTTTTTGCCGTTTCGGGGAGGAGCATCCAGTCCGTACTCGCCTCACCGATTGCACCAATTGTCAACAGGAGACCGATCCTCGGGAAGGTCTCCTCCACACTCCCAGAGCTGATGTCCATAATGGCCAAGCATGATATAGGGGTACTCCCGCTTATGAACGAGGACGGCACGATCTGGGGGGTGCTTTCCGAGCGACACCTTTTCAGTCTCTTTGATGCCCAGCAAATGTTCGTTAGGGTCTCGGAGATCATGTCTGCCCCTCTAGTCACCCTCGACATCAGATCGAGCCTCTTGGACGCGATGAGGGTGATGATCAAAAACGATATCAGGCGCATCCCGATAACGAAGGGGCTGGACATCTGGGGTATCGTCACAGTAAAAGACATTATCAGGTTCCTCGCGAGCCAGTACGTCGACTCTCTCATAGATAAAGGCCTATCCGAATACCTCCTGAGCGTTAATATATCAAAGATCGCTACAATGAACCCAAAGACTGTGGACCCTGACCTAGACCTCTGCGATGCCGTGAAGGTGATGAAAGCGTCCAACATAGGGTCGCTGGTTGTTGTATCCGAAAAGCCGATTGGTATGCTTACCGAGCGGGACTTCCTGCTGAAGCTGCCGAAGCTGAGGGGAGTCGAGTTCATGACCGATGTTAGCCGGAATCGCGTCTTGGTCGGCAGAATCCACTTCTGAGTCAATGTGGTTCCTTATGGATGCAAGGGGAGCACTTCGGTTTGCTTCTTCAAGGGAGCCTACTACTTATTGGCAGTATTCGTACTGTTCACATACCTATTTTCTCTAGTCTTCTCAATTTGGGTCATGTGCTCTTCGAATGGTTGGCAGTATCTCCTTAACACGGATCGCCTCGGGTCTTGTTTTGTCCCTGCCTGGATCATTGAGCAGTTCGGTCCCATGCCGATTTTCCTATCCATGATGTCCTTCTTCGTTTTTGCGTTTATAGTCTCCGGAGCGTCTGCCCCAAATTTCTGCAGATCATCCCTTGACTTCTTAAATCACAGGGCGCATTTATTCGGGATGAACTTCCTGCTTTTGATGCCCCTTATCTGCTCAGGCAGTTTCTTTTTATTCATTCTACGCGATCCATTTTTTTGAAGAGTCGCTTGGAGTGCCTGTAGGGGTCGTGACCTTCGATAACCTCTTTGAGGCTATCTTTCTCTCATCATATTCAGTATTAATCGAGGAGCTGGGCTTCAGGATGCTTCCTGTGCTTCTCCCCACCGCCGTCTACCTGCTCCTTTCGACCCGCGGCTGCGAAATTGGGATCAAAGGGACCCTCCTTGCCTTGTTCAAACCGCGGTTCTTTATTGAGGAGTTCGGGAAGGACAGATTAAACGTGCCGCGGGGTTTTCTTGCAACGCTGGTCGCACTCTCGTCACTCGTATTTGCGTATGCCCACATAGCCTCTGGGGCGTGGGGGTGGGCAAGTTCCTGACTGCCTTTTTAGCAGGCTTGATGCTTGGCTTCTCTGCGTTGAACTATGGATTCGAGAGCGCCATCCTCATCCACTGGTTCTATAACGCTTACTGGCCCTCTCTTGCCTTGGCATCCGTATGCCTGCCACCGCTTGGCTGGATTTACACCGGGATCTTTTTTTTCACAATGATCTCGGGAGCGATCTCGCTAGTGCTCTTGCTCTCATTGTTCCGATCTAGCAGCCTTAAGTGGGCTTTTCGATCATAGAAGTGAGGAAGTTCTAGGCATCTGATCCACTTGACCAGTCTTTCTTTTATAACTCCGGCTACAAAATAATTTACATGACCGATAGACAAAAAACGACCCTTTGAAAATCCTGAGCTCCACTGGTGGAGTCAGCCCTAAAAGATATGCTGAACGAGAGGATTCCTTCGATCACCGCGAGTTAGCCACTGCTTTATGCCCTTCGGCTCGAAGACGATGTGCTGAGTGGGCGCCCTAAAGTCCATGTCTAGGATGCACGCCTTCTTCCCTTGGAGCGCATATATGGTCGCAAGGTTTGCTGCCAAGTAGCTCTTGCCGGTCCCCCCCCTTGAAAGAGTGTATAGCGACGAATTTCTTCATAATCATTCGATATACTTCACGATTAATGAAGGGTGGTGCTTCCTGCGTATCTTCTTGACGTAGCCCAACCTGACGAGTTGGTTAAGATAGCCGCTCTCGATCGCCCTGGTCCTCTGGGTTATCTCTGCCACCTCGTCTGCACGGGCTTCAACCAACTTGGCAAGCGCCAGCATCGTCTTCCTCAGATGATCTGGCAGCGCCAAAAGGATACTCACGTCTAGCCCATCTGCAGATGCCTAGGATTCCTTTGATCCGCTCTTGATTCTAGCATTCTCAACAAGCTGCTTCTGGAGAGCGAGGATCTGCTCCACCATGAACTTCAGCGCCGAGTCCTCATTTTCAAGCCTTTCAACGCCGCTTGCAGCTCGGCAGGTTGCGTTGCCATTTTTTACAGCTCTCAGTATTGCTGTTTAACAGTTAAAATGTTAAGAAAATATAGTTTTTCCAAAACAATTGATTTTAATACATCCTCTCTGATCACTTGCAGCGAGGGATATGCTTGAGCAAGATCAAAGTTGTAGTTGCGGGTGTTGGGAACTGCTGTTCAGCCTTGGTTCAGAGCATCCGCTACCATGCTGATAATCCGAAAGGGCTTATCCACTATGACCTCGGCGGAATCAAGCCTTCAGACATACTGGTGGTCGGAGCAATCGATGTCGATTCCAGGAAGGTTGGGCGGGACCTCTCAGAAGCCATATTCGCTGAGCCCAACGTCGCCCCCAAGTTCTGCGAAGTCCCCTCCACGGGAGTCAATGTGGTGAAGGGCCCAGTCCTGGACGGAGCCGACGGAGTTCTGAAGGACATGATCAGGGTGGATGATTTCTCACCCATAGACGTGCCTTCATACCTCGAGGACCTGGATGGCGATGTCCTCCTGTGCCTCCTGCCGACAGGCTGTCAAAAGGCGGTTGAGTTCTATGCTGATGCAGCCCTGAGGGCGGGGTACGCATTCGTGAACTGCACTCCCGCCAGAATCGCCTCAGACAACCGGTGGGCGGAATCCTTCGAAGACAGGGGCCTGCCGCTAGTGGGGGATGACCTGCTGAGCCAGATTGGGGGCACCGTTTTCCACATGGGGATCCTCGATTTCTTGGCCAAGAGAGGAGTCGATATAACCAAGACCTACCAGCTCGATATTGGCGGGACCGTCGAGGCGTACGGAGTTCTGGAAGACTTCAGACGGGAAGAGAAGCGGAAGATAAAGTCTGAAGCGATACAGCAGATGCTTCCGGCCGATTCAAAGATTGCTACCGGGACGTCTGACTATGTTGGGTTCATGAAAGACTGCCGTACCGGGTACTTCTATGTCGAGGGCAAGAACTGCCTCGGGAGCGACGTCATAATTGACATCTACTTGAGGACCCACGACAGTTCGAACGGAGCTGGGACGCTTATCGATGTGATCAGGGGCGTCAAGATCGCAATCGATAGGGGGATAGGCGGCCAGCTTACAAGCGTTTCAGCCTATGGGTTCAAGAACCCTCCTATACGGTCGTCACTGAACGAGTCCATGGAATGGTTCCGATCTTTTGTGAAAGGCGAAAGGAAGCGGTGAGCAAGGGAAGGAAGAAGGGAAAGACGGAATAAGGGAAAGCTTATTTATCTGGTGCCCATTTTCTTTTTTCAGCCACCATATTCTGTGGCACTAAACAACAAAGTTGGATTGAATGATGTCTGAAATAAAAAAGATAGAGGAATTGAACCCCGCTTCAAGAGGCGTGGATCTTCTCGTTAAGATTCTTGAAATAAGCCCCCCGAGAGAAGTTTCTACAAAGGACGGCTCCCAGCACCGCGTATCCGAGGTTCTTGTAGGCGACCCTACTGGGTGCGTCCTGATGAGCCTCTGGGACAGCGACGTAGAGAAGGTGCAGATAGGAAAGTCTGTATGGATAAGGAACGGTTACATATCACTCTTCAGGGGCAATATGCGACTCAACACCGGAAGGTATGGCGCGATCGAACCGTCTGAGGAAGAGGTAATTGCAAACACCGAGAACAACATATCAAACAGGTCCTATGACCAGCGGATACCCAAGTTCAGGCCACTCTTCCACGACGACTCGCGCAGAGGCCGGCGTAGGCATTAGTCGCGCTTTTTCCTAACCCATCCCCATCCTTTTATTTCCGCTGAAAGAATCCTATGGGCGATAACGATGCGCATATCATATCACCCTGCGGATGATTTGGATGAGATGGTCAGGGAGGTCATTAAGAAGGCTGGGATGAGCTACATCGACCCAGACAGGGTCCTCTGCTTTCGCAGCCGGGGCTCGAGGTCAAAAAGGGTGATCGCTAGGTGCTACTCGCTTCCGAAGATCTGGCAGATGGGGCTGAACACATCGGCACACTACATAATAGAAGTCATTGCGGAGCGGTTCGACAGATTGCCCCACGAAGAAAAAGTGAAAGTGGTCATACACGAGCTGCTCCACATCCCCAAAGCATTTGGCGGGGGGCTGAGGCCTCACCGCGGATACGTTACGAACCGGGCAGTCAACGAAATCTTTTCACGTTTAAAATCGCAATAATGAAAATAAGTAAAAATCTATCGCCTTTAACAGAAAAAATTATATATGCAAAAATTTGCGTTATTAGTTGAGGCATATAAAAAATGTCTGCAGCAAAAAAGAAGTCATATAAGAAGAAGGAAGAAAAGGCAAAAAAGAAGTAAATTTAAAGTAAAAAATCCGGAATGAAAGGCTTCTCTCTCCAGTATTTGTTTTTTCTTATCTCTCCTATTTCTACCGGGACACACGCTCTGCTGACTAGGCCATTCAGTGAATAGGGGACCCTTGCGAGACGTGCCTCGCCGTCAGTGACCCACTGATCAATCGGGTACCCTCTCTCCAACAATGCCTCCGCGAGTCTCCTCCTCTCCCTGAATCCCATCTTCAACCCGGCTTCATCAAGGACATATATGTGAAAGCCCCTTCCTGAGAAGACGACAGCGAGGTCCCTGAAACCCTGCCCAATCAGCTCATTGTGGAGCCTTACAGTCTCATCGATCGCCCTGTTGAAGCAGATGTAGCAGAACTTGAACATTGAACGCCCCTTGACCCTCTCCTCGAGGGAACCGCAGTTAGGGCAGTCGATGTTCTCTGGATCGAGATCGAACATGAGCTCCTGCCCGAGCAGATCATTGCAGCCGAAGCACCCTTCTCCCCTTCGGTCGCAGTCCGCACAGCGCTCCTGGTCTTTGTACAAGTTCCGGTCGTAGTAGAGGTCCTCGGGGAGGTACTCGAGGACCATTTCCCTCAGCTCCTTGAAGGATCCCACTGTGAAGTAGAGTAGCCTCCCAATCTTGTCGGCGTACTTTTTCCTAAAGTACCCAGACTCGTTTCCTGGGTCGAGTTGGAATATGGGCCTGCTGAGGCTTCCTGGCTTTTCCTTGAACCATTCTTCGACCTTCCGGAAGTCGAGCCTGCTGTAGTAAAGCCTCCTCTCCCTTACCATGGCTGGCCTGTGGTTCACTGGGTAGCAGTGCCTCAGCCTGACCAAACCTATCCCTTCATGATTGATCCGGCGAGCAGGGGCAGGGTGATTGTCACGTCCCCGAACACAGCGATGTGCCTGGCTCTGGGCTTGACCTTCCCCCAGGAGATAGCCTCCTTTGGCAGCGCGCCTGAGAGGCTACCGTCGTACTCCTGTGCGGTAGTGAGGTATATGCAGTAATCCAGACCTTCCTTGAACTGGTTCCACCATATCACGTGGTGCTTGCTTATCCCGCCCCCGATTATCAAAGCACCCGTCTTCTCCGAGTCGAAGACCGTGTTGAGTATCTTGCTCATGTCGCTGAAGAGGTCGAGGTTAAACTTGTTGGTCTGTGCATAGAAGAAGAGAGTGGTGCCAAAGGAACCGTCAATGACCCCGGGGACATAGACCGGGACCCCCTTCTCGTAGGCAGCCCTTAGGAAGGAGTTGCGATCCTCTATCCTCTTTCCGAATTCCATCGCCAGTTCGCTAGGCGATATCGACGACCGCCCCTCAAGGATCCCGGGCAGCTCCTTCCTCATCACCTTCTCTATCAATGGACCGTAGTCCTCGAGCGGGATAAGGACGTTTCCGAGCCGGTGTATCTCCAGTTCGTTGAGCATCACATCGTCTAGCTCGAACTCGCCTGAGGCGTACCGTGCGCCAAAGCCCCTTGCAAGATCGTGGTCCAGCGCACCGCAGGTCGTCACTATCGCGTCGACCCAGCCCCCCCTCACTAGCTCGGTGATCACCCCCCTCAGCCCCGTCGAGATTATGTTGCCTGTGAAAGAAAGGAACTTGACGCATTCCCCACCCATCATCTCTTCCATGATCTTTGCAGCCTCACTGAGTTTGGGCGCCATAAAGCCGCCCATCCTGTCGAACCCATCTACTAGGGCCCTTACCGTCATCCCTTCTCTGACTGAAAGGTCCTCGACTTTTCTTGAAAGCAATCCCTCTCTTGCTCTCATTTTCTCCTCTTTGTCCATTCTGCCCATGGTCCCCCTTCCTAGATTTCGATTCTCTCCCCTTCCTCCATGATTATGACCTTTGAGCCCGCCCTTTCCTTCACTAGGGAAGCGAAACGGTGGGGATCTTGCTTTATGGTATCAAATGTGTTGTAGTGCATCGGTATCACCACCCTCGGGCTGAGGAGCCCGGTGGCGATTGCTGCCTCCTCCGGGTTCATGGTAAACCTCCCCCCTATTGGCAGCATCGCCACGTCGGGCCTGTATAGCTCACCTACCTGCCTCATATCTCCGAATAGCCCGGTGTCCCCAGCATGGTATACTGCCCCCTCCCTCCCGGAGAAGACGAAGCCGCAGGGATTTCCGGTGTGCAATGCGGGGGTACAGTATATTTTCAACCCCTCCACGACGCAGCATCCACCCACATTCACGGCTTCTGTCCTCGAGACCCCGTCCTTCTCTGCAGTCTCGGCGATTTCATATACCGCCACAAAAGAGGCCCCGTCCCTCTTTGCTATCTCTGCAGCGTCCCCAAAGTGGTCAAAGTGTGAGTGCGTGACTGCAACTATGTCTGCCTTTGAGACCTCTGTCACTCTCAGCTTCGAGGAAGGGTTTCTCGAGATGAAAGGATCTACGACTACATTTATGCCATCGATCGTTATCTCGAAACCTGCATGGCCCAGGTACCTGATTCTCATGTAAACACCCCAAAAATGACCTTTGACCTGAATGGGCGATCTATTTTTATTCACTCGCCACTACTATAAAAATGACGGTGCACAAAATGGAAGTGGTGAACACGGGTAAAGCATTCACTATCAGGCTCTCCCCAAGAAGCTCGGCCGAGTTGGCATACCACACCGAAATGGACCTGATTTTTCTTGACTCGACATACGTCCCTAAGAAGTTCCGCGGTAAGGGGGTTGGCTCTAGGCTGGTGGAGGCAGCGATAAGCCACGCAAAGGAGAACGGGCTTAGGGTGGTCCCTGTCTGCCCATTTGCAGCGGAATACTTTAAAAAACACCCTGAGCACAATGGTATGCTGGCGCAGTGAGCAAGATGATCCCGATTAGAGGCAATTCTGCAGATCAGGGCTTGCCCATTGGCACAAGCCCTGCGGTTTCATCGAGTAAGGCGAGCCTAGTGAGAGAGAATCTGAAGTACCTAGCCCTCGCTGCTGCGCTCTTCATAGTGGGGATGGCTTTCGGAATTGTTGGCGGATCCTCGGTGGGGACTGAGGGGTCGGGCTCGATATTCGATGGAGGGCTGGACTCAATATTCGAAGAATTGGAGTCCATCTCCCAGTTCTACGTACCTTACCAGCCGTTCACAGTGGTATTCCTCTTCTTCAAGAACCTCCTGACCACAGGGATGACGTTCATCTTGGGGCCGCTGATCATTATGCCTGCCGCAGTACTCCTGCTCAATGGTTACATTCTCGGGATGGTTGGGACGATCGTTGCCAACGAGGTTTCCCTTGTGGCTGCGCTTGCCTCTCTCGCCCCGCATGGGGTGTTCGAGATGCCCGCCTTGGTGATCGCAGCCGCAGCTGCCCTCAGGTTTGGCGTCGCCACACTAAAAAAGATAAGATCTATGATAGGTCGGAGCGAGTTTTCTATATCAAATGACTTTGAAGGCTCCGTGAAACTCTTCGTCCTCTCGACAATTCTACTGTTCGTCGCTGCAATAATGGAGACCTACGTCACGCCGATGTTGATGGGAATCAGCCCTTGACTTCTATAATGTTCCCCGTCTCATCGGTGCAGCGGAATCCGGGCACTTGCTTGAGCCTGATCCTGAACTCCCCGCTCCGGAGCGCATTTACGAATGCCTGCACACCTTTTTTGTTCAGCCTCCTCCTCTCGCAGACGAAATCGAATTCCTCTTCACAGATCTTCTGAAACCCGAGATCGAGTGCCTCAGCAGCCGCTCTGATCCCTATCCCCACGTCCGCCTTCCCATCCTTCACTGCCATAGCCACCTCCTCATGCGTCCTAACCTCGTGGCTATATCCCTTAAGCTCTGAAGACCCTACCCCTTCCTGTTTCATCATCCTCTCCAAAAGGTCCCTGGTGCCTGACCCAAGGTTCCTGTTTACTATTGTAGCACCAAGCTCAGCCGCCTTCCTAAGCGACGTTATCCCCATCGGATTACCCTTCCTGACAATCAAGCCCTGCTCCCTTACGTACCCCTTTATCAGCACAGCCATGCCAGGCGGCCACGTCCTGCCCAGGTAGGGGAGATTGTAGGTCTTTGTGTATTCATCGTAGAGGTGGATCCCTGCAAGATCTGCCTCCCCCAGCATCACCGCCGTCATACCTGCGGTAGAACCAACTTCTACGATCTCGACAGAGATACCCTCGATCAGCTTGGCAAGTTTCTTCAACCCGACGCAGCTGCTTCCGACGATCACCAGGTCTGCCACTTTAACTTTGGGGAAGACACGCTTCCTTGGCGTTCCCAAGTATGCTGCGACGCTCCCCTCAACCTCCAGGTACTTTGAAAGGAGCTCTTCCCCTGTCTTTGTCAGCACCGATCCCCCTCCCGATTCCCCTCCCCTCTTGGCAGAGACGATCGGTCCACCGACTCTCAGGGAGAGGTTCTCTATCAGGTTCCATGCATGTGCATACGTGACTCCTACCGATTTTGCTGCTGCCATTATGGAGCCATGCCTGCGTATCCCCTCAAGGATCCTTGCCTCCTTCTCTCCTATGATATACCTGCCTCCCTCCTCCAGCCATACTTGGAATTTTGGCTCCATAAGATGAAATTAGTTGCATGGCTATAAATAGTAAACATTATATATCAAAGAATATAGCGCTTCAGCCCGAAGCATCGGCAGGATCGTCCGGAGGACCTACCAAGACAAAGTCATTGTACATCACTGTGACTCTGAGCGTGCCATTACCAGACGCTACGAAATTGTCTTCCCTTGGTCTATCATGGACCAAGAATATCTCTTGCTTTCGTCCGCAGGCCCGTTTGGCTTTCTGAGGCTACTCTACACCCCGAATGCAATGGTGATCGCCCAGACCATGCTGACCTTCCCTGTCGTATGCGGGATTACGATCTCTTCAGTATTGTCTCTCAACCCGAGCCTCAGAGAGACCTTGATTTCGCTGTCTGCGCCAGAATTCTGGGAGGCGCGCGTCCTGCTGAAGGAGAGCAGAATCGGGCTCATCATCGGGATCATAGCTGCATTCGGGGTTGCGATCTCTAAAGTTGGCGCTATAATGATGGTGTGAGGGAACCTCCTTGGCTATACATGGGCTTTAACGCCCGCCATAATGTTCTACACAAACACAGAGGATTTTGCTTTGGCAATAGCATTGGGGATAATCCTGTTGATCCTTGCCCTTTGCGTGAATCTGTTGTTGACTGCCCTTCAGATGCGCTATAGGAGACAGACGGTTTAGGAGGCGGGCGGGTTCCAGTGGGGTATCTTGAAGTCGATTTTGTCCGTAAGAGGTATTCTGATAGAGAGGTGCTTAAGGGCGTCTCTTTTAATTTATAGAAAGGGCGCTTTTTTCCATAATTGGGCCAAACGGATCAGGAAAGACAACACTCCTCAAGCTGATCAATGGTCTCGAGTTTCCAGACACTGGCAAAATCCGAATTGACGGCACTCAACTCGATGAGGGAAACATCCAATCAATCAGGCGTAACGTAGGAATGGTCTTCCAAAACCCCGTGCTCTTCAATGCCTCAGTTTACGAGAATGTCGCCTATAGTCTGAAGTTCAGAGGCGTTTCTGGCAGCGAACTGTGTGAACGCGTCTTAAAGATGCTCGAGGCAGTTCAGCTGAATCCATTGGCAAAAGAAATGCACCGACTCTCTCTGGAGGGGAAGCACAGCGGGTCGCCCTGGCGCGCGCTCGTATACGACCCAGCGCTCATGCTGCTCGACGAGCCAACTGCGAACCTCGATCCTGCCAACACGCTTATTATTGAGAATGCGCTCAGGGACGCCAACCTCCAAGGCAAGACAATTATCCTGGTCACTCACAACATCTTCCAAGCCAAGCGGCTGGCTGGGTGGATCGCACTCCTCCTCGAAGGCGAGATCATCGAAGAACAGGATGCCCCATCCTTTTTCAGCAACCCCATCGACCCAAGAACCATGCGTTTCATCAATGGGGACATTGTTTACTGAGCCTATCCTCTACCACCCTGACTTTGTCCTCCATTGTCCTCTCCTTGTCCCTCCTGTCGTCTATCCTGATGCTCGTAAGCACCCTCTTTGTCCCGGACCCTAGTACCGCCTCATGGGCAGCCCTGATCACGTCGAAAGCTTGGTCCAATGAGTCCGCCTCAAAGACGGTGCCCATCGGGGTCAGTTGGTATTTGGCTCCTGCCCTCTCAACTGCTTCGCAAGCCTTCGCAACGTAAACGCTCAGGCTCGTCCCTCTGGTCCCCACGGGCACGATGCTGAATTCAACCACAACCTTCTTCCCCAGAGACAATCCAAGCCCCCGAACTGATCGGGATCTGATCCTCCCAAAAAAGATATTGTCCCTGACCCGGATCTAGATCTAGTGGAGTCTTCTTGATCCTCAGGATCGGAACGTGTGGGTGGGGGATCAGAGGGGGTAGGGGCGCTTATTTCAAGGAGTTCGATGTGGTGGAGCTGCAGAGCACTTTCTACAGACCAGTGCCCCTATGGACCTTGGAGAGGTACAGGGAGGATGCGCCGGAGGGGTTCGAGTTCGTGGTCAAGGCTTGGCAGGCAATCACTCATCCGATCTCGAGCCTAACGTGGAGGAGGGCTGGGAAGATGCCTGAATTGGGCGACCCATGCAGTTTTGGGTACCTCCGCCCGACCCCTGAGAACTTCAGGGCGTGGGACATCATCCTGAACGAGTGCCGCGCCCTAGGAAGCCGTTTTGTGGTCATGCAGACTCCCCCGAGCTTTGTTTGCAATGAAAAGGCCGAGTCAGAAATGATCGCTTTCCTTTCAAAAGTAGAGAGATTATCCCTCACGCTGGGCTGGGAACCCAGGGGTAACTGGAACCAGCACCCTGATGCAGTAAGGAGGGTCTGCGAGCGCCTGTCCCTTGTCCACGTCGTCGACCCTTTCAGAAGGCTTCCTGCCCTCGAGTCTGAGGCGGTCTATTTCAGGCTGCACGGGGTTGGCGAAGGCGAGACGAACTATGGGTACAAGTACACTGATGGGGACCTCTTGGCGTTGGCATCGACCGTCTCCTCTTACCCTGAATCAAAGACCTATGTCATGTTCAACAACGTGAGCATGGGCGAGGACGCCATCAGGTTCAAACGCCTCATGAAATTAGAGACAGATTGACCTCCATCCATGTAGCATGCGGGCGACCTTTTTCTTTTCCGCCTGCCCGCCCTTCTGCCCACCCGTCCATTCGTTCAGAAACCCTTATTGAAGATCCCTTGGTGCCCATTATTAAATAAAAAGGGGAGGGATGCCGCCCGGCACTCACTCGATCGGGATCGACTCGCCTTTGGATTTCTTGGCCCCATTTTTCTTGGACAGGATCACCTCAAGGATCCCGTTCTTGTAGTTCGACTTGGATTTACGGGGATCGATTTCGACCGGAAGCTCCAGCTCCTTGTAGTAGCTTCGCTCCTTTCCGGAAACATCGATAGTGACGGTCTTCTCGGTGGCATAGATGTGTATGTCATCCTTCTCCACACCGGGCAGCTCTGCCACCACTCTGATCTCGTTCTCTTCCTCGATTATATCAACAAGAGGCTCCCTTTCCTCCTTGATTTTGAAGGCAGGCTTCCAAGGGGATCTGCCTGACGGCTTCATGTTCCCGAACTCTGTGATCACTGGCTTCCTGTCCGGACCCAACGTGACCGAAAAGCCGTAGACGAATGGGCCCATCTCCTTAACGACACCGCCACCCGGAAGCCGCCTCTCCCTCACGAGCTTTTCGGGTACCCTCCCCTCAAATTCCTTGAACATCCTCTCCATCTGCGCTTCCATCTCTGCGAACCAATCGTCTAGATCCCTGAACCTCATGAAGTCGCTGCCGAAGAAAGGCATTAGCCTCTTCCTGTACCACTCATCCCACGACATTTTTGTAACCCCCAGATCAGATCCGCATCGGATAAATTTCAACATTTTGATCCTTTGCATATCCGTTTAAGTTTAAAAACAAATTCAACACATTGTTAGCTTGGTGTACCCCTTGGAAAAAAGCGCCCTTACAAAAAGAATCACGGCTACCGCGATCGAGGCTGGGGCTTCAATAGCCGGAGTCGCTGACTTGTGGCAGATCAAGGATCTCCCTGCCTACGACGGGTTAGTGCTAGACGGTTTCAGATCTGCAGTCTCCTACGCTGTGGCACTCCCAGGGCATGTTTTCGAGATGATCACAGCATCTGATCCTGGCAGGATGTACGCCTGGGCTTACAAGACTGCGAACCAGCTGCTTGACCTGATAGGCATGCGAGTCGCTTCGACCATGGTTTCCCTTGGAGGGGAATCGCTGGTAGTCCCCTCGAGCATGAAAGTTGATGTGGCGAACGAGCTGGGGCATGTCTCCCACAAAGCATTCGCCCTCGCTGCAGGGATCGGGTGGATCGGCAGAAACAACCTCCTCGTTACGCCCGGCTTTGGGCCCAGGGTGCGCCTAGGGACAGTCCTCACAGACCTGGAGCTGGAGGCTGGGATCCCCATGGACAACAAGTGCGGGGATTGCCGCCTATGCATCCTTTCATGCCCTTCGAATGCCCTCTCATATCGCGAGTTCAAAACAAGGCCCGAGTCCCGCGAAGACATTTTTGACTCGAAGAAGTGCTCCACAAGGCTGAGCACGATGAAAGAACTCCTCTCGAAGAAGCCCGGGATCGGGGATTTCGCTGTGACCGTCTGCGGGATGTGCATCAAGGTCTGCCCGTATGGGAAGCGATCTAAATAGCCCCTTCCGATTTTTTATACTCTTTTTTGAGTAGATACTCTTAAATTCTAGGAATCCTTATCCATAGGCGTGGTCATGATGAGTAGGTTCGAGTCCAGGGCTTACAAAGTCTCCGTTGTGTCCCTCATGATTGCGCTGGTTCCCGTATTAGAGATGATCAACCAGGCACTGCCCCTGAGGGCACCATGGGGGATGTCGATCGACTTCGTCGCGCTCCCCGTCTTGCTGGCATTCTTCATATTGGGGGCAAGGTATGCAACGGTCACCGCGATCGGAATGTATCTCATACTCACCGCCTTCGGCTTTGCAAACTTCGTGGGCGCTACAATGAAGTTCTTCTCGACCGTTGCGATGGTCGTCGTTTTGGGCATCTTTGCCTGCAGGTGGGCAAAAGGGGAGAACCCCAAGGCTTTTCCTCTGCCAGTCCTCCTGATCGCCTCCGTGGCTGCAATCGGGTTCCGTTGCCTGGTCGCATTCGCGCTCAATTACTACTGGGCGATCCCGATTTTCATGTCGATGCCGATAGAGGATGTGATAAACACGATGTTCCTCGGATCCATATGGGGCTTTATAGGGTTCGTTTCAGCAATGAACGTGACCCAAGGAGCAATTGATATAGGCTTGGCTTGGTTCATAACATTCTCAGCGGGGCTCTCCAGGCGTGCCCTTGGAACAGCTGCTACTTCGAGGGCCTCCTCCGCCCGATGATGTTTACCTCGCTATAGACTCCGAAAGTAACGTCGACCACGCCGATGGCTGCGGCGGTCTCCCCCTCATCCTTCAAGGGGACCACCACAACCGGAAGGCCTTTGTAGACTCCAGTTGCGGGGACCTTCCTCACGATCTCCCCCTTCTCCAGCACCTCTTCGAGGACTGGGCCGGTGTATTCGCGGTCGATGACCCTCCCGCTCTCGATCCTGATCCCTTTTCTCTCTTTGGATCTGGCGGTCACGGGCATCCCGTTGGTCAGCTCATGCACTGCCAGCCCGAGGATCTCGAGATCCTCGGGGGTCGAGCTCTTCGTGATCTTCAAGATCCGATTGCCCCAGTTAAAGTCTAGCCGCTGGTGTTGATATACTTTATTTTTTGTTCTTCCTTCCTTCCTTCCTTCCTTCCTTCCTTCCTTCCTTCCTTCCTTCCTTTCTTTCTTTCTTTCTTTCTTTCTTTTCAATTTTTATCGGCTGGGGGCCCATTTCGAGAAGGGAGTGGTTTCAATCGCGTAGGGTGTCAAGCCTTCATCGGTCATGCCTTGACGCGCATCCCGGGACCATGAACTACTGTGGATGCCAGCAGCTCTGATGGCGCAAAACAATTATGCTCCAGAAACTGAATAATCACCACAGTGATTGGCAGTGTTATCCGCAGTCCTCTTCGATCTCGACGGCACCCTCCTAGACTGTATAGTGCCGATAGAGGGCATATTTATCGGGACCGTGGAGAGGCTTGGGATCAATGTAACCGAAACCGGCAAGAAGGACGTTGCCGAGAACCTGCGGAAGATCCTGCTGCAGGGGCATTCCCCTTTTGACGGCCTCCGGATGCTTTGGAGGGTCGGACACTACCTTGGGATGGTCCCGCACAAGAGAGCCGCGATGATCGTGTTCGCTTACCGTTCCTTCAGAGACGCCTTCTTTGCCTCCCCGCTCTTCCCCGGCGCAAGTGAGGTGCTCGAAACGCTCAAGGGCAGGGGCATGGCGCTGGGGATAGTTACCACACGCAGCTACAAAGAGGCATCCTATGTCCTGAAGCGTCATTCGATCGATCTTTATTTCGATGTGATCGTCTCCAGGGATCTGGTGGGCAGGGGGAAACCCCACCCTGATCCAGTCGTGTATGCCCTCAGGAAGATGGGGGTCTGTCCCGACCAGGCAGTAATGGTGGGTGACATGCCGACCGATATCGAGGCCGGAAAGGCTGCCGGCACGAAGACCATTGGGCTTACAATCGGGATATTCAACGATGCCCTACGTGAGAGCGGGGCAGACTTGATCGCCGAGTCTTTGCTAGACGTCCCGCGCCTCGTCGATGCCCTTTGACCTGGGGGCGATTCTGGTATTACCCTGCATATGTGTATGTGTGTATGTATATGTGTATGTGTATATAGCATTAGGACGCCCGGGACCTGAAGTTTCTAGGCGTCAGCAATGGCCTTCAACCATTTCGATGGTCACTGGGTTGTCATCGTCGGGTGCGGTGACATTACATCCGTAGCCTTCGGATGTAAGCCAGTCCCAGATGATCTCAGCTGTCGGGGGAGACCTTCTCAAGCGTCGCCGTCTGCGCCGATGCTCTTACGCTTCCTGATGTCTCCGAGACTTTGAAGCCTGCCGCCACATGTTCACCCAGAAGACTTGGAAGGGACATCGTTGGGGCATCTGGATAATTGCTTCTGGTGGCTGCCCGAGGCGCTATAAAATTATAAGCTGGACCTTGCTGAAAAAGGGAAAAATTACTGCTAATGAGGATGCAATGAAGTTAGAAGACCTTGGTCTGACGCCGTTCCTGCCGTTTTTATCTATACAACTTGAATGCAAAGTTCCTTCCCCGGCCTAGCACAATAAGCATCCGGGTTGTATACTTGGGTAATAATTTAATAAAAAATGTGATCAATTTCACAAAATTTTAATTGCAAACTAAAATTTACAAATAATTATATATGTGGTGAATGCTAAATAAATCATCAGTGGTTCTTTTATGACCATGTCGGAAAAAGAAATTCTGGAAGGGCTTACAAAAGCTGTCGTTGCGGGCGATGGAGAAGCTTGCATAAAGTATTCGCACGAAGTTCTGAAGGCTGGAATCGACCCCTACAAGGCACTTATGGAGGGATGCGCCAAGGGAATGGAAGAAATGAGCAAAAGATATGACAATGGCGAGGCATTCGTACCTGAAATACTCCTTTCTGCAGATGCTATGAGTCAGGCCATAGATATACTCAAACCCCACATAAAGGTCGACAAATCAAAAGTGCCTGGGAAGGTCGTCATTGGGGTGATGGAAGGGGACGTCCACGACATCGGCAAGAACATAGTAAGGATTTTGCTAGAGGTCGCTGGTTATACAGTAATTGACATGGGCAGGGACGTCCCTATGAACCAGTTTGTCGAGACGATTCGGGACGAGAAGCCAGATATAGTTGCCTTATCTGCCTTGATGACGACATCGATGATGGGCATGCCCGAACTAATGGATTTGCTCACTCAAGCAAGGCTGAGAGCGGATGTAAGCGTCATAATCGGGGGTGGGCCGGTCACAACTGAATTTGCTGAGAAAATCGGTGCAGACGGATATGGCGCCAATGCGCCTGAGGCTGTCAGAGTATGTGACAAAATAATGCAGGCCAAACGGGGTGTTGCATGATGGGCTTTTATTGGCTAAAAGAAATGGATCCAATGGCGCGATTCAATGCCATTATTAGGGGCGAAAAGATCGACAGGGTGCCCGTCTTTCCATTTGCATTGGGTCACTGCGCGCATGTAATGGGCTATCCCGTCTTCGGCGATTTCTATTCGAAGCCCGATGTACAGGTGAAGTGCCAGATGGGGGCAAGAGAGCTGTACGGATGGGATCAGCCAACAATTGCCTTCAACCCTGGCTATTACTGTGCTGATTGGGGAGGCGAGATTGAGTACCCCTATCGACCAAAACAGGGAGCAATATCATGTAAAAAGGCGCCAGTTCAGACTCCAGAGGATCTGGATAAGCTGGAGGTACCAGACCCAGCCAAAGTTCCAACAATGCAAAAATTCCTCGAGACAGCCAAATTGGCAATAAGCCTCAAGCAGACTCCGCTTTTAATCTGGATACATGGCGGGTGGATATCGAGCACTGCAAGGGGGGTGGTTCAGATCGACAAATTCATGCTCTGGTTCTACAAAGCGCCGGAGCTTGTCCATAAAGCCCTCGACATGACCTTGGAATACGGCAATCGGGTTATGGAATACTTCGTAAAAGAAGTAGGCAATGATAAGTGGATCCCCTTCGATTCATGCCCAATAGACTCAAATGTCTTGGTCTCACCCGAGTTCTTCGGAAAGTTCCCGCTTTCGAGAGTAATTAAGTTACACCAAAAGGGTCTCGAATTGGGCTTGCCTATGTGGTTCACCCACTGGTGCGGTGAACACAAAGGCAACATAAATGCTGGACATGTGGATAAAGTTCCCATGGGCAAACCAGGCGTGGTGCATTTTGGTTCCGAGGTGCCATTGAACGTTAGCGTTCCTAGATTTGGGAACAGGAACATCATACTGGGCAACGTAGACACAACCTCCATATTGCTGAAGTCATATGAGGAGGTACTCGCCTTATGCAGGAAGAACATAGAGATGGGGAAAGACTCCCCTAAAGGCTACATGCTTGCATCCGGATGCGAACTCCCTCCGCGCGCACCCTCAATGAACGTCTATGCCATGGTAAAGGCAGCAAGGGAGTACGGCAGGTATTGAACTGCCCAACCCTTTTTTTATCTCTGATCATGCAAATCCCCATTATTAATCATGCTTAACGATGCTGCAGTCTTATTCGCTCCGCGGTATCGAGTTCGCACTCCTCCTCCTGGGCTATCGCCCTCGCTATCTTCTCATGGAGCATTCCGACCCCTCACCGGCAGGGAGAACCTCATGTGCCAGACAAGGTCGAGGCTGATCTGCGATGGCGAACTGGTGCAGACGCAGTACTTGCCGAAGGATGGGAAGCCCGTCCATGTCATGGGCAGGCAAGGGATCAGGAACATCTGGGCTCAGCTGCTCCGCATGAGCTCATCCCGCATGAACCTTCCAAAGCAAGCACCCTTCCAACGCAACTCTTGAGGATCGTTTCGCCGGGGGCTCAAGCGCACCGCTGCCTGGGTCGGTCGATCATTAGCACCTTTCCCCATCAGCCTCCCTGAATTGCAGGCCGGCCTGTCCCTGATCATCGCTTCTTTATCGTCTCGAGCCCGTTCATGTACGGGACGAGTGCCTTTGGAATTTCGATGCTCCCGTCTGCGTTCTGGTAGTTCTCCATTATCGCCACCAGCGCCCTCTCGGTCGCGACCAGGGTGCTGTTGAGCGTGTGCACGTACCTCGTCGGCTCGTTGGTCTTGTCCCTGTACCTTATGTTTGACCTGATTGCCTGGTAGGTGGTGCAGTTGCTGCACGAGACCTCCTCCCTGTACTTCCCCTGGCCTGGAAGCCACGCCTCCAGGTCGTACTTCTTCGCCGCCACCGTCCCAAGATCTCCGGTGCAGACGTTCACCACTCTGTACGGGATCCCGAGGCTCTGGAAGAACTCCTCGGCGTTCCGTATTAGGAGCTCATGCTCTGTCACGGACTCCTCGGGCCTGCAGAAGACGAACTGCTCGACCTTCTCGAACTGGTGGACCCTGAAGATCCCCTTCGTGTCCCTGCCATGGGCGCCCGCCTCCTTCCTGAAGCATGGGCTCACGCCGCAGTAGCGCAGCGGCAGTGCCTTGCCGTCGAGTATCTCCCCTGAGTGGAGGCACAGCAGGGCGTGCTCTGAGGTCGCGATCAGGTAGAGGTCCTCGCCCTCGACCTTGTAGATCGTGTCCTCGAAGTCTGCCAGCGAGACCGCGCCCTCGATGGCCTTCCTCTTCATCATGTACGGGGGCTGAAACGGCGTGAACCCCTTGCTGACGAGGAAGTCCAGTCCATACCTTAGCAGCGCATAGTTGAGCCTCACAAGGTCATTCTTCAGATAGTAGAACCTGGCACCCGCCACCTTTGCAGCCCTCTCGAGGTCTACTAGGTCCAGCTGCGTTGCCAGGTCTATATGGTCCTTTGGAACGAAGCTGAACTCGCGCGGCTTTCCCCAGGTCCTGACCACAACGTTTTCAGCATCGTCTTTCCCGAAGGGGACACTATCGTCCATTATGTTCGGGAGCCTCATCAGGATCTCGTCCATTCTCCTCCTGTGATCCTCCATCTCGGCCTCTATCGCTTTTATCCTCCTAGGGATCTCCTCAGCCTCCCTTATCTTCCCGGAGGCATCGAGCCCCTGCTTCTTCATCTTGGCTATCTCCTCGGTTATCCTGTTCCTCATGCCCCTGAGGTTGCCCGCCTCTGTGAAGAGCCTCCTCCACTCCCTGTCGACCATGAGCAGCTCATCAAAGAGCTTCAGCACCTCCTGGTCATTCCTCTTTGCCAGGTTCATTCGAACCAAATCGGGATTCTCCCTGATCACCCTGATGTCCAGCATGAAGACCTACCTCTTGTAAACCTTCTTGATCAGCTCAACCTCTTCCTTCGGGATAACATTTACCCCGCCCATAAGCGAAGCGACAAATGTCGTGATCGCCCCTTCCTCGAGGACCTCGACCGATGTAACCGCCTCCAGCAGGTCGCGCCCCACCGCTACAACGCCATGGTTCTGGAGCACGAGGGCCCGCTTTCCCACAATCCTGCTTCCGACGAGCCTTCCCAGCATTTCGGTCCCAGGGCACGCATACTCGATGACCTCCACATCAGGCAAGAGGAGCGCAACCTCTGGGGTGATCGGCCCGATCATCCTTCCGGCGATTGCAATGCCCGTCGTGAATGGGCTGTGGGCATGGACTACCGCATTGACGTCCTCCCTCCCACTGTAAATCTCAGCGTGCATGCGCCACTCGCTAGACGGCTTCCGCCGCCCCTCGAGCACCTCCCCGTCGAGCCTCATCCTCACAAGGTCCCCCACTCCGAGCCCGGCCTTGTAGACGCCGCTAGGCGTGATCAGGATCTCTTCCCCGCCTCCCAGCCTGGCGCTGGCGTTCCCTCCCGAGCCCGTGATCAGCCCCCGCGCGTGGAGGGACTGCATGCACCGGACAAGCATCTCCCCGATCCCTTCCTCTCCGTCTCCCTCCCCCTCCATCATTCCCCATCATCCCGTGTCCTGTTACGATTTGCAACAATATACATTTTACACTATCCTTTTTAGAACGATTCTGTATTTCTCTGTTTAGCTTACTTGCTTGCTTAGCCTTCCCGCTAATCTGGGGGATCTGCCAGGGGTTTGGTTCATGTCCATGGAAAGCGTCGTGATCGTGAGGGTCGGCGGAGAGATTGGGATCAAGAGCAGGCCTGTGAGGAGGGACTACGAGCAGAGGCTGCTCAGGCACATAAAGGGAAGATTAAGGGAGAAGGGGGTGCCATTCTCAGAAATCTGGAGGATCGCCGGGAGGATCTACATCAGGACTGGCGACGCTGAGACGGCTTCCCGCCTTGCATCGAGGGTGTTTGGCGTCTCGTCTGCATCGCCCGGGCGCATAGTCTCGTCGAGCCTCGATGAGATCGTCGAAGCTGCGGTCTCGATAGCCAAAGGCTTCAGCCCTGGATCGTTCGCTGTGAGGTGCAGAAGGGTGGGATCCCACCCGTACACAAGTCAGGAGGCGGCCGCCCGGGTCGGGGAGGCGATCCTGGGCATGCGCAGTGACCTCCGGGTCGACCTCGGCTGCCCGAGCAGCGAACTCTCGGTGGAGATCAGGGACGGCTCCGCGATACTCTACACGGACGCGATCAGGGGACCTGACGGCTTCCCGCTTGGGACGCAGGATCCACTCGTGGGGGTCGTGGACGATACTTTCGATTCACTCGCTGCGTCCTGGTGCCTGATGAAGAGGGGATCCCGCCTGGTAGCTGCGGTAGCCGTACCTGAAGGTATTCTCACCAGTGGCATTGCCCGGAACCTAGCAGCCCTCTCCGAATGGTCAGCCGGTGCGCCTTTCAGGGCTGTTGTCTTCCCCTGCGAAGCGCAAACCCCCCCCATCCTCCGCCTCCTGCTCGCGTCCTCCTACTGCCGTGCCAATGGTTTCGCTGCCACTGTCTCGGGGATGCCAGTGCCAAGCCTAGAGCTGCTCTCATGGCTCTACAGCAAGATAAGCCCACCTGTCCTCTTACCGCTGATTGCCCTGGACCGCGGGATGATCAGCTACTTGGCAGGACTCATGGGCATCGGGCTGGGCAGCGCGGTTAGGTACCAGCCGAGCATCGATTTCGGAGAACCCCCTCCGTCATCCGTGGTCGAGGCGAAATTCCAAAAGGCATTCGAGGTTTCTGTCAGGGAAGACGGATCGATCTTGCCCCTCTGATCCCAGACTCCACCAGATCGCCGACCGGCAGTAGCCCCTCTTCCCGCTCGATCTCGCCCCGCTTGGCCAGCGTCCTTGCTTTGACCGCAGCTGCCGCGCACCCTTCGGTCTTGATCGCCGAGATCCCGTATGTCCCGATGCTCTTTGCTATTGCTTCGACCTCGATCTTGTTCATCCCGAGGAGCGGCCTGACTATTGGCATCCTGACCACGGCTGTGTTCAGCACCAGGTTATGCATCGTCTGGCTCGCCTGCTCTCCCACAATCTCCCCCGTGACGATCGCCCTGCACCCATGGGCACCCGCGATCGCCTCCGCTTTCCGGTACATCATCCTCTTGCACAGGAGGCACGAGAGCTTTCTCCTACACCTGCCCACTATGAGGTCGAGGTCCCTGCCGTGCGGCACCACCACCACCTCCCCGGGGACGCCCGTCAACTCGGTGACCCTCCCTGCGAGGGCAACCGCCTTCCCGAGCTCCTTTTCGCTGGCGAATGGTCTATTGTCGAAGTAGACGTACAGGGGGGACCAGCCTTTCATCACACCCAAGTACGCGGCGACTGGGGAATCCATGCCTCCGGAGATGAGGTAGACGGCCTTCTCAGCCAAGCCCTCCCCTTCCTTCCAATCCCATTGAGGTTTTCAACTTGAATGGAATTTTGGAGGATCTCGAATATAAACCTCTTTGCTAACAAATATATGCGAGATAGATATATGACCAGCCAGAGCATCTGCCCAACCAAGTCCTTCTTTGAAGGGTTCAATAGGGTGACCTCGGCTTACAGGACCATAATGGTGGCTGTAGACTACTCCTATGTATCCGCAAAGGTCCTCGAGAGGGCGATCCTCCTCGCGAAGATCAACTGCGCCAAGCTGCACATCGTCCATGTGATCCGGACAAAGCTCCCCCTCCAATCTCGGCAGACCACCGCGATTGACCCCTCATACAGGGAAGTACTCTTGAAGGACGCTGCAACTCTCTTTGAGGCAGCTGGGAAAAAGGCTTCCGAGGCCGGCGTCGAGTACACTGCAATTCGCCTCGAGGGAGAACCTGCTGATGAAATAATCAGGTATGCGGACGAGAACGGCATCGAGCTGATCGTGGTAGGGAGCAAAGAGAAGCCCTCCACTTATGCCCCGCTCGGGAGCGTCAGCAGCAAGGTCGCGACCGAGGCGCACTGTTCGGTGCTGATAGAGCGCTGAAGCAAGCCTCTTCGAAAGTCTTTTTAACCACTTTTTTGCATGACTCAATCAGGTGTGGTTACAAAATGCCAGAGTTTTCGAAGAACTGGGAGCAGCGAGAGAAGGCTCCTGCCCAGAGCGGCCCCCTGAAGCCCGCCATCGATAATGCGATCAAGCTTATCTCAGCTCAGACACAGAGGCTGGATATCGCCAACAACAAGCTGATGGAGAAGGATAGGCAGATCTTCCAGAAGGTCGTCGACTTGTATTCGAAGCACGACCGGTCGAGGGCACTGATGTATGCGAACGAGCTAGCTGAGGTGAGGAAGCTCGCGAAGCGCGTGACGCAGATCAAGCTTGCCCTAGAGACGATCTCACTCCGGCTGACGACGGTCAAGGACTATGGTGACTTCGTGAACACAGTGACCCCTGCCATATCGATATTAAAAGGCGTCCAGAGTAACGTCTTCCAGATAGTCCCGGAGGCGGAGAAGGGATTCAACTTCCTGAGCGAGTCCCTCTCCTCGATAGTTACTGAGGTGGGTGCCCCCTCAGACTTGAATGTCTCGGTCGAGACTGCGAACGAGGACGCGAGCAGGATACTCTCCGAGGCTGCCACTGTTGCGGAGCAGAAGATAAGGGAGAAATTCCCCGAATTGCCTGCGGACGTACCAAGGGAAGGCATAGAGATCTGAGCACCTCCCCTTCTTTTTTGCCTTCTTGGCTATATGCTGCCTTCGAATAAGCTGCCTGCATACGCAGAAGAGGAAACACGGAGCATGCATGCAGCAGCCTTTCAACTCACTCTGTCGCGGGAAGCCCCACCGTTCACGGTGTAATGAAGGAAAGCCGAAAATTATGTCGGATCATGTGGAAGGTTCTGGCGAGTAAGTATGGTGGGATAGAGAGGCAGGGGATGCCTAGGAATAAGCCTGTGGCGGCTCCCTCCATTCTTTATATCGCGTCATAATTAAATAAAAAATGGTGATTTTTGTTTGTCAATGGAAGTAAAGAAAATAGATTCCCAAGGCGAGTCGTCCTCCCTGCAGACTGGCGGGAATCCGAGGTTGGAAAAAGCAAGGAGGTTTACGTGGTGAAGAGGAAAGGCTACCTGAAATTAATCCCTAAACGCCCAATTGATTTAACTTCCTACTTCGATAAGATTGAGTTGGATGTGGATGCCATAGGGAGCTGGAGCGCATTCGAAAAGCGAATTTATTCAGACCGCATGGCCAAATGCCCCCGCTGAGCGAGGGTTGAGTATGAAGTTTTTGGACGCAAACGTCTTCATATACGCTTACTACAAGCCCAAGAGAGAACTCAACCAGAAGGAGAGGCAGATGAAGGAATCAGCGAAGAATATCGTCGCTGAGATCTCTGAGGGGAAAGAGGAAGTAGCAACTACCGTTGTGCACCTGTCCGAGGTTGCGAAGATCTTAAAACACGGCATGCCGATAAATGAGCTGAACCGCTTTATCCTGGATTTATTCATGCTTGACAATGTAAAGATCTATGATGTGACCAAAAAAGCCTACTTTGCCGCAACAGAACTTGGGGAGGAATTAAAAGTCGACCCAAACGACGCACTGGCAGTCGAAATTATGCGTGCCAACGCCATCCAGGGAATCTACTCTTTCGATAGCGATTTTGAAAAAATAGGGGGGTCGCGAGAGAGCCGGAGTTTTAGGGAGGCCATTACGGCAACACATGATCAACTCTGCGTCTTTCTTTCTTTTCCTTTTTCTTTCTTTCTTTCATTTTTGCAATCCGACCATCGCTTCAAAGGATTTTAGCGAGCTGCAATCAGACTCCATAATCTTGGACTGAAGAACACCATCCGAATGCGAAGCACGAGTCCTGCTACGTAGGTCTAGGGCGGGGCATCACTTTTTCTGTTCGATGAATACTATCGTGTGCTTTACCTGCTTCACTCCCTTGCCCTTCTCGAGCCCTTCTATCAGCTCCTTCACCCTCCTTATCCTGCCCCTGACAGCGACTATCTCGAGGCAGTCCCTCTCGTCCACGTGTATGTGGAGCGTCGAGTTTATCACATCTCTGAACCCGTGCTGGAGGTCGGTGATCCCCTCCTCAACCATCCTTGTGCTGTGGTCGTACACAATGACAACCGCCCCTGTGCACTCCCCCTCGATCTCGGTCCAATAGTGCTCAGAGAGGAAGAGGCGCATCGCGTGCTGTAGCGCCTTGGACCTCTTCTCCCCGAGCCTCTCGACGACAGAATCGAACTCCCTCACCAGGTCCGGCTCGACCGAGATGCTGAACCGCTCGACGCCCTTCCTGTTCTCTCTCTCTTCCTTGCCCATCCTGACTCGAATAATACTGTGCGCGGTCGGATTATAAGTTTCCGGGCGCGCCCCCAGCAGGCGCCTGCGATAGGTTTAAAATCAGAACACCGTTAAATTGAGAGTCTGGTGTCGATCAATGGGAATGACGCTGGCTGAGAAGATCATTTCTATGAAGATCGGGCGGATCCCGTCGCCAGGGGAGATTGTGGTCCTCCCAGTTGATGCTGCGATGGCGCAGGACGGTACCGCCCCGCTCATGATAAAGAGCTTCGAGGGCATGGACGCGAAGAAGGTCTGGGATGGCAGCAAGGCGATCTTCGTCATAGACCACATCTCCCCGAGCTCGAACGAGGGGACATCCGCGCTCCACAAGATGATGCGTGACTTCGCGAAGAGGCACGGAGTGGTTCTGTACGACGTTGGCGAGGGCATATGCCACCAGCTCCTCCCTGAGAAGGGGCACGTGTTTCCGGGCGGGGTCGTTGTCGGTGCGGACTCCCACACCTGCACGCATGGGGCGTTTGCCGCATTCTCAACGGGGATAGGATCGACCGACATGGCTGCCGTCTTCGCATCCGGGAAGCTGTGGTTCAGGGTCCCAGAGACGCTCAAGA
The DNA here is from genome assembly GCA_014361455.1 of Candidatus Methanosuratincola sp. GTDB lineage: Archaea > Thermoproteota > Methanomethylicia > Methanomethylicales > Methanomethylicaceae > Methanosuratincola > Methanosuratincola mesotaenarum. The sequence continues at coordinate 8,633 of JACIVP010000002.1, read as the reverse complement.
TCAACATCACGGGCTGGATGCCCGGGAACGTGATGTCGAAGGACGCCGCCCTCTACGCGATCGGGGAGGTTGGCGCGGACGGTGCCACATACATGTCGGTTGAGTTCACAGGCGAGGCGGTGAGTAGAATGTCGATCGACAGCAGGATGGCGATGACCAACATGGCAGTTGAGATGGGGGGCAAGACCGGTCTCATCGCTTCTGACGGGGTCACGAGGGAGTACCTAGAGGGCCGCATAAAGGTGCCGTTCCTCGAGATCTCAGCGGATCATGGCGCGCACTACGCCGATGTCTTGGAGGTCGAGGCTGGGAAACTTGAGCCGATGCTCTCCTGCCCGCACCAGGTGGACAACGTGAAGCCGGTCTCTGAGATAGGCGATGTGCCTGTGGACCAGGTCTTCATCGGTTCGTGCACCAACGGGAGGCTCGAGGACCTCGAGGCTGCAGCAAGGGTGCTCAAGGGAAAGAAGGTCAAGGCAAGGACGATAGTGATGCCAGCCTCCCGCGAGACCTACCTGGCAGCGCTGCAGTCCGGCATAATCGAGATCCTCGTCAGGAGCGGCTGTGTTGTTGGCGTACCTGGATGCGGCCCGTGCGTCGGGGGTCATCATGGCGTCCCTTCACCAGGGGACGTTGTAGTCTCGACCACAAACAGGAACTTCAAGGGGAGGATGGGCTGCGCGGACTCGAGCATATACCTGGCGTCGCCGCTGACCGCCGCGTACTGCGCGCTAAACGGAAAGATCACTGTTCCGGAGTGATATTGGATGGAAACTCTAAAGGGAAAGGTTTGGAAGTTCGGGGACGATGTCTCGACTGACCTGATCATCCCCGGCAAGTACAAGTTCAAGACAATCGACCTAGGCGAGCTCTCTAGGCACGTGATGGAGGGTGCGGATCCACAGTTCGCATCGAGGGTTTCAAAGGGAGACATTATCGTGGCAGGGAAGAACTTTGGGTGCGGGTCAAGCAGGGAGCAGGCGCCCCTCGTGATAAAACACGCCGGCGTGAGCGCCGTGGTGGCAAAGTCGTTTGCACGGATATTCTACAGGAACTCGTTCAACGTCGGTCTCCCTCTCGTCGAGTGCCCCGATTTGTACGAGAATGTGGAGACTGGCGACGTGATCGAGGTCCGGCTTTTGGAGGGTAGAGTCGAGTCCATGGGAAAAGCCTTTTATTTCAAGCCCATCCCCGGATTCCTCATGACCATACTCCAGGATGGGGGCCTGGTCGAGCACTACAAGAAGAGAGGTAGTTTCGTATGGGAAGAACCTATAAAATCGCAGTGATAACCGGGGACGGTATCGGGCCAGAGATCTCGGAGGCTGCAATGTACGCGCTCAACGCATTGGGCCTGAAGTTCGAGTTTACAAAGGTGGCAGCAGGGCTGAATGCGTGGGAGAAGTACGGAAACCAGCTCCCTGAGGAGACGATCGATGCCATCAAGTCCTCGGACGCCTGCCTCAAGGGCCCCACTCAGACACCGCCGGGTCCTGGGTCGTTCAGGAGCGCAACCGTGACGCTCAGGCAGCTCTTGGACCTGTACGCGAACGTGCGCCCCTTCAGGAACCACCCGAACGTGCCTTCCGTGCACAAGAACGTGGACCTGGTCGTCGTCAGGGAGAACACCGAGGGGCTATACTCAGGGATCGAGTACCCGATAGGGGACTCTGCGATCACGATCAGGAAGATCACCAGAACGGGGTCAGAGCGGATAGCCAAGTTCGCCTTCGAGCTGGCGCGGAGGGAGAAGCGGAAGAGGGTGACCGCTGTCCACAAGGCGAATGTGCTGAAGGAGACCTGCGGTCTGTTCAGGTCGGTTTGCGCGGAAGTCGCGAAGGGTTATCCTGAGATCTTGTTCGACGAGATGCACGTGGACGCCGCCGCAATGCGGATCGCGATGCGCCCCCAGGACATAGACGTCATAGTGACCACGAACCTCTTCGGCGATGTGCTCTCGGACGAAGCCGCAGGCATAGTCGGGGGATTGGGGCTTGCGCCAAGCGCCAACATTGGTGACAGGTATGCGTTCTTTGAGGCGATACACGGGACCGCCCCGAGGCACGCCGGGAAGTGGGATGCAAACCCAGCGGCGCTCATGCTCTCGTCCTGTATGATGCTGAGGTATCTCGGGGAGGTTGAGGCTGGGGACCGCCTGGAGAGCGCCATCGATGCTGTCCTCGCTGAGGGGAAGACAGTCACCCGCGACTTGGGCGGGAGCGCAGGTACAATGGACTTCGCGAAGGCGGTCGCCGAGAAGCTTTCCGCGACGGCATGAAGCAAGCTTTCTTTTCTTTTTATTCTTTACTTCTTCATTCATTCCCTTCCTCTCTCACTTCTTTTCCCGCCTTCCCTTACTCTCTCACTTTCACTTTCATTTTCACTATCTTACTCACTCCACTCTCCCTTCCTACTTCCTTCCCTCCTACTTTCGGCTCTGCCCTTGCAGCCTGGCGATCCGCTCATCCGGCACCTCTTCGGCGAGGCGCCTGCCAACGAAAGAAATATGCGCCCCGAAAGGTCAGCATCTCCAGTTGGCTTTCAACTTTGGTATGGAGGGGCTTTTGCCATTAGCGAGCGCCTGAACGCCAGTGGTTGGTTTTCAGACCGTCATTTGGCAGGAACCCGTCAAGGCAGGGTCCACTGTTCGCCGGAGTGCGCACCAGTGCGCATGCGAGGCTGCCAAAAATAAAATGAAATGAAATGAAATCTGTTCGCTTCCGGTTCTTCTCTCCGCATTGCATGTAGATGCATACGCATGTGTGTTTTCATTTGGGTGCGTTGTTGGCGTCATCGCCCATCTTGTCGAGTTCGAAGGCTGCGTGTATTGCCTCCACCGCATTCTTCATGTCGATCTCTTGGACTACGAATGATATGTTCAGCTCCGAAGAGCCTTGCGAGATCATCAGGACGTTGATTCCTGCCTCGGCAACAGCGTTGAAGAGCTTCGCGGCTACCCCTTTAGTGCCCCGCATCCCCTCCCCGACGATCGCGATGATCGCGACCTCTGGGATTGAATGTATGTCCCTAACGAGGTCCCCGTTCCTGAACTCTATCTTGAGTGCCTTGAGCGCCTTCTCGAGCTCCTCCGTCTTGACCACCATCGAGATGTTCGCCTGGGATGAGCTCTGCGATATCATTGCGACGTTTATCCCGCTCGATGAGAGTGTAGAGAAGACGCGTGCCACTACGCTTGGTATCCCGATCATACCTGCCCCGCCGGTTGTGATGACGCTCATGGACTTGATCGCAGTAATTGCCTTTACTGTAGGCTTCGGTATGCTCTTCTCCCTGATCAGGGTTCCTGGATTCGAAGGGTTGTATGCGCTCCTGATCCTGATCGGGATTAGCCTCTCTTGAACTGGGGTCACGGTCAGGGGGTGCAGGACCTTCGCCCCGAAGTATGCCATCTCCATCACTTCGAGGTAGGAGAGGACTGGGATCGTCCTTGCCGTCTTGACGATCTTAGGGTCTGCCGTCATTATCCCGTCGACATCCTTCCAGATCCAGACTTCGTCAGCCTCCAGGGACGAGGCAAGTATGGTCGCAGTGTAGTCCGATCCCCCCCTTCCAAGTGTTGTGACCACCCCGTTCTGATCCTGTCCGATGAACCCGGTCACAACCGGGACAACACCTGCCTTGAGGATCGGCATGAGCCTGTCCTTCACCATTACTTCCGTGATGTTGAGCAAGGGTTTTGCATTCCCGTAGTTGCTGTCGGTGATTATGCCAGCCTCGCCGCCAGTGAGGTCTATCGACTTGACTCCCATCGAGACCAGCGTCCCCCTCATCAAGGGGGCTGAGAGCCTCTCCCCGAAGGAGAGTATCAGGTCCCTGGACCTGGGCGTCAGTTCCCTCAGCAGGAAGACCCCCGTCAGGCACTGGTTGAGCGTCTCCATAATTTTGCTTATCTTTTCGGAGGTCTCGTCAAGGGCAGATCCGGAGCAGAGCTTTCTTGCGGCCTCGAGGTGCCTCTCTTCGAGCTTGGAAAGCATCCCGCGCGCCTTCTCCATGTCCCCGAGCCTGGCATTCTCGCCCATCTGCACCAGCTCGTCTGTGACCCCGCCCATCGCGGATACCGTTACAACGACCTCGTCTTCCTTCTTTGCCCTGTCCGCCACAAGCGATGCGGAGTTGGCTATCTGTTCGGCATCCTCCATCAGTCCCCCGCCGAACTTCATTACTAGCCTCATTCAGACCACCATAATGTTATATCAGATGACCCCTTTTGCTTTTAGGCATTCCGCTATAAGTATTGCATTCCCTGCCGCACCCCTGATGGTGTTGTGGCTGAGGAGCACGTACTTGATGCCATTGTCCAGCGCGCTCTCCTTCCTGATCCTTCCAACCACCGTTGCCATGCCCTTTGCGCGGTCAGGGCTCCCCGAGAGCCTGTCAAGCCTTGGCTGCGGCCTGTCCGGCTCGTTCCTGACGATAATCGGGCGATCTGGTGCCGAAGGAAGCCTCATCCTCTGCGCGTCTGAAGAAAACTCAGCCATGCACCTGGCAACCTCGTCGGGTGATGCCGCCTTCTCCGTTTCGAGAAAGACCGCCTCGGTGTGTCCATCAAGCACACAGACCCTGTGGCAGCTTGCCCCGACCCTGATCCTGGCGTCCTCGAATGCCCCGTCCTTGAAATCGCCTAGTATCTTCAGGAGCTCTGAAGCAACCTTTTCCTCCTCGTTCCTTATGTAGGGGATTAGGTTGTCCAGTATCGCCATCGAGGGGACTCCGAAGAAACCTGCCCCCGAGAGCGCCTGCATTGTGGATACGAGCACCCTCCTGATCCCGAACTCGGTCTGGATCGGCTTGAGCGAGATTGCCAGGCCTATCGTAGTGCAGTTAGGGCCAGTCACGATGAAGCCGCCGCGCTTTTCTTTCTGCGCTTTGGCTGCTGCCAAGTGTCCGAAGTTCACCTCCGGTATCACAAGCGGAACGTCCGGGTCCATCCTGTGTGCGCTCGTGTCCGCGATGACCCCGAGCCCGGCCTCCGCCATCTCCATCTCTACCCGCTTGGCAACATCAGAAGGCAGCGCTGAGAATACGACATCCGCACCAGATCTCTTTATCTCAGATGGGTCAGCCCCCACGATCTCCATCTCTGCCATCCCTTCAGGCATCCCTGTATCAAGGATCCACTTGGCAGCATCCCTGTACTTCTTCCCAACAGAAGCCTCCGAAGCGGAGAGCGCCACCACCTCGAACCACGGGTGATCCCTTAACATGTTTACGTATCTCTGACCGACCGATCCGGTCGAACCCAAAATGCCGACTTTGATCTTGTCCATTTCAGATACCCCGAGCCAAATGTGCCGCAGCACCCCCTACGGGATATGCGCCCCCCCTCAAGCTAGAAGAAAGAGTGTTTGGCAGGCGGTCACCATATTTTAATCCCTCGGGAGTGCTATCAAATTAACTTATCCGGTCATTGCGCAATTTAAGCTTTTTTAGTGGTAATACTTTCGCTTTACTGCCCCCTGGGATCTCTGTCAACTCCAGGGGGCTGATCCGGTCTCTGGACCAACACCAGGGGGAGGACCAATGATTGAAAGGTTTAAATGTCCGGTCTAGTGCCCGTCTTATAGGGGAAGATTGTTTTTGTCAGTAAAGCACGAACTCGAGGACGTAGATGGCGTTGGACCCGCCACAGTAGAAAAGCTCAAGGCAGCGGGCATCTCTTCCGTGGAGGCCCTTGCGGTCTCTCCGACCCGTCTGCTGGTCGAGATTGCAGACCTCACCGAGGAGAAGGCCTCGACCATAACCAAAAATGCGAGGTCACTCCTTAACATCCGCTTCACGACTGCTAAGGAGGTCCTTTCGAGGAGGGGCAATATCGGGTACCTGACCACAGGATCAAAAGCGATCGATGCGCTCCTGGGGCGCGGTCTGGAGACGCAGGCGATCACGGAGCTCATCGGCGAGTTCGGGTCTGGAAAGACGCAGCTCTGCCACCAGCTATGCGTTTCCGTGCAGCTGCCTCATGATCGGGGCGGTCTGGAGGGCAAGGCGCTCTTCATAGACACCGAAGGTACCTTCAGGCCTGAGAGGGTGATGAGCATAGCAAAGGGGCTGGGTCTTGATTCTGATACTGTCCTGAACAATATAATTTATGCCAGGGCATACAACTCTGACCACCAGATGCTCCTCGCCGACGAGGCTGCCACGATGGTCCCTGAGAACAATGTGCGCCTCTTGATAGTTGACTCGGTGATCACGCACTTCCGGTCAGAGTACCCTGGAAGGGAGTCGCTCGCTCCGAGGCAGCAGAAGCTGAACAGGCACATACACCAGCTCCTCAGGATGGCTGATATACATAACATTGCCGTGGTTCTTACAAACCAGATACAGACGTCTCCTGATACATTCTTCGGGAACCCAAACAAGCCAGCAGGTGGAAACATTCTGGCGCATGGATCGACCTACCGGATCTGGCTCCGCAAGTCAAAGGAGAGCCGGAGGATAGCCAGGATAATCGACTCCCCGCTCCACCCTGAGAGCGAGTGCGTCTTCGCAATATCCCAAAATGGGATAATTGACATCGAAGAGACCAAGTGAGGGAGGGCGGGGGCCGACCGAACGCGGCAAAAATCCTTGAGGCAGACAGAAGGGGACGAAACAGGGGATCAAGGAAGGAAAGAGAAGGAGAAAAAGAAGGAAAGGAAAAAGAGGGAGAAAGAGGGACGGGACGGATCAGTACCCTAGGATCTTCTTGGAGATCTCCTCGGCGACTTCGCTTGTGCCCGATCTCCCGCCTAGGTCTGGGGTAATGACGCGCCTCTCTGATAGGACTTGCATCACTGCGTCCTCCATTTTCCTTGCTGCCGCCTCCTCCCCAAGCCACTCCAACATCATCTTTGAGGAGAGGATCATCGAGATCGGATTGGCTGTATTCTTCCCTGCGTGCTTCGGCGCCGACCCGTGGATGGGCTCGAATAGCCCAAATTTGTCCCCTATGTTTGCCCCGGCTGCCATTCCGAGCCCGCCCCCGATCTGTGCAGCCTCGTCGGAGAGGATGTCCCCAAACATGTTGGTTATGCATATCACGTCGAACTCATGCGGTCGCTTGATCAGGTGCATCGTCGCAGCGTCTATATACAGCTCCTCGAATGCCACCTCTGGGTACTTCTTCGCAACCTCCCTGCAGGTGTCCCTGAAGAGCCCATCCGTGACCCTGAGCACGTTCGCCTTATGGACTGCAGTGACCTTCCTTCTCCTCCTCATTGCATACTTGAATGCCGTCTCGGCTATCCTCTGACACCCCTTCTTCGTGATCACGCGGAGTGCAACCGTATCTTCGCCCACCCAGAACTCGTATCCCTTGTAGAGGTCCTCGGTGTTCTCCCTGGCAACCAGTAGGTCGATGTCCGGTCTGAGCGCCTGCACGCCAGGGTACGACTTGATCGGTCTCAGGTTCGCGTAAAGATCGAAGAGTATCCTCAGCTTAACGATCACGTCCGCAGCACTCTCCCCGACCGGGCCCTTGAGGCAGGCGTCCGAGGACTTGATGGCATCGATCGAGTCCTTTGGGAGGGCCTCGCCCCGCTTCTTCAGGCACTCGTCCCCCCCCTCAGCCTCTATGAATTCCATCTCTATCCCTGTGGCTTCGGTCACTGCAGAAAGGACCTTCAGCGTCCCTGCGGTCTGCTCCGGGCCGATCCCGTCCCCAGGCATGACCGCTATCTTGTACTTTTTTGTCATATGTTGTCGCCCTTACTGAACTTTCTTTTGAGGTTCTGTAGTAGACCCCCATCTTTTAAGATTTCCATGAGGAAATCAGGATATTTGTCCACGGATAGACTGCTGCCGTCTTCTCTGAATATGCTCCCTCCCTCGAGGTCTATGCTGATTAGCTCGCCCTCCTTGAGGATGTCTCTGGCGTCTTTTGAGACCACGACGGGCAGACCGATGTTTATCGCGTTCCTGAAGAAGATCCTGGAGAATGACCTTGCGACCACCGCGCCGACCCCTGCATGCTTGAGCGCCAGCGGGGCATGCTCCCTGCTTGACCCGCACCCAAAGTTCTTCCCTGCCACGATAATGTCTCCCTTTGAGATCTTCTCGGAAAAGTTGCTCACGAGCCCCTCAAGCGCGTGCCTGGCAAGTTCCTTCGGGTCTGTGAGCACAAGGTACTTCCCGGGGAGTATCACATCGGTGTCTATATTGTCGCCGAAGAGCCATACTCTTCCTTGGACCCGCTCCATCCTATTTTCAGTCATTTACATCACCCTCAAAGATACTTCCTCGGATCAGCTATCCTCCCTTCGACTGCTGTGGCTGCGGCCGTCTCGGGGGAAACGAGGTACACCTTCGAAGTAGCGCTGCCCATCCTGCCTATGAAGTTCCGGTTCGACGTGCTGGCACAGACCTCCCCGTCGGCGAGTATCCCCATGTGCCCTCCAAGGCAGGGTCCACAGTTCGGGTTGCAGACCACCCCCCCTGCCACGACGAAGTCCCTGATGTAGCCTCTCCTCTCCGCCTCGAGGTAGACTCTCTGGGAGGCAGGTATTACGATCAGCCTCGTCCTTGCCTTGACCTTCTTTCCCTTGAGCACCCTTGCTGCAGCCTCGAGGTCCTCGAGCCTCCCGTTGGTGCACGAACCGATGAAGACCTGGTCCACAGGCACATCGCCTATC
>JACIVP010000019.1 GCA_014361455.1 Candidatus Methanosuratincola sp. | reverse complement strand
AAAGGAAGTACTGAAACTCATGGTGGAAGGACTGAGCAATCCGGAAATCGCCGAAAGGCTGATAGTCAGCCGCTCAACCGTCAAGTTTCACGTCAGCAGCATCTTATCCAAGCTGGGCGCTTCCAGCCGGACCGAAGCAGTAGCCATGGCTCTGCAACAACATCTGGTCTAGTGACCAGGTAGAATACTCTCCCCCTGTCCAGCCCCCATTCTCCCCACATGCTGGGCGTATTTAGGCTCCCTCTGTTCTATACTGGGGACAGAAACTCGAAACAGGCCGCAAAACAACCACAGAGGCAGGTCTACATGCGCATCCTACTGGCTGATGACCAGTTACAGGTCCGTTCTGCATTGCGGCTGCTGCTGGAACAGGACCCTACTATCTTGGTGACTGGCGAAGCCGCCAGCGGCGAAGAACTCCTGGAACAGATAATGACAACATGCCCAGATCTGATTCTCCTGGACTGGGAACTCCCCGGCCCCCTGGTCGAAGGACTGTTGGCGGCTATTCACGATTGCTGCCCGAACGTACTGATCATTGCGCTGAGCGGGCGGTCGGAGGCCCGGCACTCGGCGTTGGCAGCCGGGGTGGACGTCTTTGTCAGCAAAGGCGACCCACCGGAACATCTCTTGGAAGCGATAGGTATCTGTCGGAGACACCGGTCCACACGCCAGAACCGAAAAACATCTGACACTCATCACATGAATGTGTGTAGATCTAAACGAGGTCAAGCACGATGATGCGCCATCCTTTCCTGCAAAAACGCCTGACGTATGAACACATCAAGGAGCGCCTGCAAGAGGCCGAGCGGGCGAGATTGGCAAAAGGCTGCGAAGCGCATATGTCGATGTCAACCTACTTGAAGGGCCGGTTGGTAATGTGGATCCCGGCTCTTTGCAGGCTGCTTTCCTTCACGCCGAAAGAATCAGCGAATCCGAGGAACGGACGACCCAGGGACAGAGAAGTGGAGAATTTTCATGTCTGACAAAATCGTACAGGTCCACCATCTTGTGAAGCGTTATGGGAATTTCACAGCCGTACATGATTTGTCCTTTGAAGTCTACCGGGGCGAGGTCTTCGGCTTGCTGGGACCCAATGGCGCCGGAAAGACCACAACAATCCGCATCATCATGGACATCTTGAAACCCGACGGGACAGGTGTCCAGGGAGCCAGAAAAGCGACGGTGTCCATTTTCGGCCACCCACCACGGACCGTCCGGGCCAGGGTCGGCTACCTGCCAGAGGAACGGGGTCTGTACCGCAATATGATGGTTCTCAGCGTCTTGGAGTATCTGGCCCAACTCAAGGGACTCGGCCGCACAACAGCCCGCCAAAATGCCATCACATGGCTGGAAAAGGTGGGACTGCGGGATTGGGCAGGGCGAAAGGTAAGTGAATTGAGCAGGGGTATGCAGCAGAAACTGCAATTGGCGGCAAGTGCCGTCCACGACCCGGAACTGCTCATCCTTGATGAACCCTTCCAGGGCCTGGATCCGGTCAACGTGGAGGCGATAAAAGGACTCATTCACGACCTGCAAAGAGACGGAAAAACCATTGTCCTGAGTGCTCACCAGATGAACTTGGTTGAAGCGCTGTGCGATCGGATACTGCTCGTCAACAAGGGGCGGGGAGTGCTATACGGGAAGTTGGCGGATATCAAACGCCAATACGCACCCAACTCCATCCGTTTGAGGACTTCTGCCGCTCTGCCAGACCTGGCGGGTGTGAAACAGGTCAGGGCGCTGGGAAATGGAACATACACTCTGACGCTTGAGGGCATCAGTTCCCAGGGGCTTCTCAAGTCCCTGGTCGATCATGGCCTCCCGATTGAAAGCTATGAGGTCGCGACAGCCCCGCTTGATGAAATTTTTATCGCTGCAGTGAAAGGAGATAGGTAATGGCCAGAGTTTGGATCATTGCCAGACATGAATACCTCATCAACGCACGTCGTTTGGGCTTCCTGATCACGACCTTGTCCGTACCCGCACTGGGTATCATCGGATTGTTGGTTGCTGCCCTCGTTGGCGGCCAGATGGGTGACTGGTTCACCAAAGTGTTTCCCGCCGATGGTACACAAACCACCGTGCACACCATCGGAATAGTTGATCGGTCAGGGATATGCTCTCCCCTCCTTCCAGATTACAATGACGGGTTTACGCTCTTCTCAACTGAGGACGAGGGCCTTCGAGCGCTACGCGCCGATCAGATTCTGCACCTGCTGGTGATCCCTCGGGAATACCTGGCCAGCGGGAAAGTCCACGTTATCAACAAACAGGGCGGACTGAACGCCATGCGCCTGAAGGATTCAGCCGTTATCCGCAGATTCATCATCGACCACCTCCTTCGACACAGCGAGGATACCCTGCTCAAGGAACGGCTGGCCAATCCCTTGGAGATCGTCCCGGTCAGACTGGATGAGGAGACAAGGGCGACACGGGACGATGGCCTGGCCTTCGTCGTGAACATGATGACGACGTATTTCCTGGCGATCCTCCTGGTCTTCACTATCTTCACGTCTTCAGGTTACCTCTTGCGCGGCGTCTCAGAAGAGAAGACAAGCCGCATCATCGAGATCATCCTGTCGTCTGTAGCGCCGTGGGAGCTGTTGGCGGGCAAGGTGCTCGGATTGGGGGCACTGGGGCTCACACAGATCGCCGTGTGGCTGCTTTCAGCAGCTGTGTTCCTCGGCGGAGCCTTTTCTGCCGTTGGGCTAGCTCCACCCACTTTCGACCGTGTCGAGGTCTTTGGCCTCGCCCTAGTCTATTACGTACTGGGGTTCCTGGTCTTCGCTGTGCTGATGGGAGCAGCAGGCGCGGTCGGGACGACGATGCAGGAATCCCAGCAACTGGCCGGCATATTCTCTCTGGTGGCTGTCGTTCCCATGATATTGAGCGGCATGTTCTTCGCGAACCCCGGCCTGACGGCCTTCAGGGTGTTGTCTTGGTTCCCACTTACAGCGCCGGTCACCATGATGATGCGTCTATCCGTTGGGGAAGCGCCCAATGTTGACATAATATTGAGCATTTTCTTACTGATCGTTTCGATTCCAGGCGTCATCTGGGTAGGCGCCAAAGTGTTTCGGATGGGTCTGTTGATGTACGGCAAGCGTCCAAGCGTCGGTCAAATCATCCAATGGCTGCGCGAGGCCTGAGGGCATCCAGTTGAAGGCATGAAGCCGAAGCGAGGGGATAGGGGAAGATCCCTTTCTCCCTCGCAGTTCTTCGGGCTGGGCTTGCATCCGCAGGACGCCTGATGGTAGAATGGCGGGCAGACACAGCCATCGAAAGGTAAGTGGAGCAGATCAGAAGTTGAGTGAGGTCATCGTCATCGGGGGAGGCCTGGCGGGGTCGGAAGCGAGCTGGCAGATCGCCGAACGAGGGATACGGGTTATCCTCTACGAAATGCGGCCGGGGAAAATGACACCGGCGCACCGAACGGGCCTCATGGCCGAACTGGTGTGCAGCAACTCCCTGGGGTCGGATATCCCGGACCGCGCTTCTGGCTTGCTCAAAGCCGAACTCCGCGCCCTGAGATCTCTGATCCTGTCCTGCGCCGATGCGCACGCAGTCCCTGCAGGGGGAGCCCTGGCGGTGGACAGGGACGCGTTTGCCTGTTGCGTCACCCAGAAGATAGAAAATCATCCGTTGATCGAAGTGCGCCGAGAAGAGGTAAAGGAGATTCCAACGGGCCATCCGGTCATCATCGCCAGTGGACCATTGACTTCCGAAGACTTCACCCGGGCGCTCACTGAACTCACCGGGGGCAAGCATCTTTCTTTTTACGATGCGATGGCACCCATCGTGCACGTTGATTCCATCGACTCCTCCAAAGTTTTCCGTGGCTCCCGGTACGGGAAGGGTGGGGACGATTACATCAATTGTCCTTTGAGCAGGGAGGAGTACGACCGGCTGGTAGATGCGCTTTTGACGGCGGAGACCATCCCGCTGAGGGATTTCGAGAGGGCGGACCGGAACTTTTTTGAAGCCTGCCTGCCAGTGGAAGTCATCGCGTCGCGAGGCCGCGATGCCTTGGCTTATGGGCCTCTACGCCCTGTCGGCCTGAGAGACCCCCGCACCGGGCAGCGTCCGGCAGCAGTGGTGCAATTGAGACAGGACAACCTCGCGGGCACCCTGTACAATATGGTGGGCTTCCAGACCAACCTGCGCTGGAAAGAACAGGAGCGGGTCTTCCGGATGATCCCTGGCCTGGAAAGAGCGGAATTTGTACGGTTCGGCCAGATGCATCGCAATACTTTCATCGATTCTCCTGCCCTGTTACACCCGACCATGCAACTGCGCACCCGTGAGACGGTCTTCTTCGGCGGACAAATCGCGGGCACGGAAGGATACGTCGCCTCGACGGCAAGCGGTCTCGTCGCCGGACTCAATGCGGCACGCCACGTGCGCCGAGAACCCCCGGTCGTTCCCCCTGCCACCACGATGGTGGGAGCGCTGTGTCGTTACGTGAGCTCCCCCCAAATCAAAGAATTTCAGCCGATGAAACCCAACTTCGGCCTCTTGCCCCCTCTGGAGACACCCGTCAAGAAAAAGGAAATGCACAAGGCGATGTCGCGGCGGGCTATGGAAGCGCTGCAAACGTTCATCCAGGAGATCCTGGGCCCCTCCGCGTAAAATTCCATTGACTTTTATAAACAAGTGCGGTACACTCCACTATGTCCCGGCATAGTCTTCCGAAAATCTTTGGGAGGAGAACAGCCATTGCCACTGCGAAGATGGTTGAGGCATTCAGCGGCCATCGTCCTTGTTGGTGCAGGCCTGATGTCCGTCTTGCCGGCCCTCGGCCCAGACCTGAGCGCTGCGCCGACGGATGGGGAAGGGAGCGTCTCCCGCCCGGTTCAAAGCACAGGTCTTGAGATACCGACCCCACCAGTCGCCATAACGGGTACTCTGATACTCACAACGACATCCCCGTTCGACGGCGAAAGCGCCTACCGTTTCGCACTGGACCAGTGTGATATGGGCCCGCGAATAACCGGCACCGAGTCGGGATGGGCGGCAGGCGATTACATCCTTGAACAACTGCAGAACCACGGGTGGAACGTCTTGGAACAGAAGTTCACCTACCGGGGTGTAAACGCGCGGAACCTCATCGCCAAGAAAGGCAGCGGCCCGATTATCATGTTGGGCGCACACTACGACACCCGTCCCATTGCGGATAAAGATCCCGACCCTGGGCAGAAAGGCACCCCCATCATTGGGGGCAACGACGGAGCCAGCGGTGTTGCGGTCCTGTTGGAATTGGCGCGGGTTCTGGACGTGGCCGCAACCCGAAAGGAGATCTGGCTGGCCTTCTTCGACGCCGAAGACCGGGGAAACATTGACGGCTGGCCATATGCAATAGGTTCCGATTACATGGCAAAAAACTTGGAAGAGGAGCCGGCCTGTATGCTGCTCGTAGACATGATCGGCGATCGTGACCAGACCATTTATTGGGAGAGAAATTCACACCCGGTTCTCTTACAGGAGATTTGGGAGGTGGCTTCGAAGCTCGGCTACGAGGAGTATTTCGTTGCCGAGTACCGCTGGCAGATCACCGACGATCACATTCCGTTTATCAGGCGGGGGATACCTGCGGTCGACCTGATCGATTTCGATTACCTCTACTGGCACACGACCGCCGACACCTGCGACAAAGTCAGCCCCAACAGCCTCGCGCGGGTAGGGCATGTCCTTCACGCCTGGTTATCAGACAGGGCAGACACTTGCCTCCTTCTCGCCCCCTCACGCGACAGGTGACGACATAGGTGACGGCGAGGAGAGAAGCGCGACTGAAAGGCAATCAAAACCACAGAAAGGGGAGTATTTATCCGCATGCGACCGGCAGCCAGAATGACCAATTTGCCTCCTTATCCGTTCGCCCGCCTGGGGAAACGTATCTCTGAACTGAAGAAGACCGGGATGGACATCATCCGCCTGGACATCGGCAGTCCCGACATGCCACCAACGCCCGAGATAATCCGAGCACTGGAAAGCTCGGTCGAAAAGGCGGAGACACACGGCTATCCGGGCTTCACAGGCACACCGGAGTTTCGACAGGCAGTGGCCACGTACTACGAACGCCGCTTCGGTGTCAGGCTGGACCCCGGCAGGGAAGTCCTCAGCCTCATTGGATCCAAAGAAGGCATAGTGAACATGGCCATGGCCTTCGTCGACCCCGGCGACCTCGTCTTGGTCCCGAACCCAGGCTACCCGGCGTACGCCATGGGTACCTGCATGGTCGGCGGAGAAGTGTATGAGCTCCCCCTTTTGCCCGAAAGAGGCTTTCTGCCCGACCTGGCTGGCATTCCGGCCAGCGTAGCCGAACGGGCGAAACTGCTGTGGTTGAATTATCCCAACAACCCCACGACTGCAACGGCGCCTATGTCCTTCCTCAAGGAAGCGGTGGACTTTGCCCAGAGACATAACATCCTGCTATGCTACGACAACCCATACTACGAGTTGGTCTACGACGGGCATCAGGAACACAGCGTCCTCGAGGTACCCGGAGCAATGGATGTTGCCCTCGAATTCAATTCGCTGTCGAAGACATACAACATGGCTGGATGGCGCATCGGAATGGCGGTCGGCCGGGGCGACGCCATAGCGGCGCTCGCCCAGGTCAAATCGAACATTGATTCAGGCGTGTTTCAGCCAATTCAGGATGCGGCGATCGCTGCCCTGACTGGCGACCAGGAATGGTTGAAAGAACGCAATGCGATCTACCGGAAGCGTCGTGATATGCTGCTTGAGACATTACCTCGCTTCGGTATGGAGGGATACCGCTCATCCGCCTCCCTCTACGTGTGGGCGAAGATACCGCCGGATCAACCGTCCTCGGAGGAGTTCGCATCACAGCTCCTCGAACAGGCGGGCGTATCTATCGCCCCAGGATCGTTCTTCGGCTCTCAGGGCGAAGGCTATGTGCGTATATCGCTGGGCACGCCGACCGACCGGTTGGCTGAAGCCCTCGAACGCATGGAGAAAGCTGTGTTGTTGAAACAACGCTAGAAGCTGGAGGTTGTGTCATAGCCAAGCATCATCTTATATCCACCGATACCCCCCTTGAACGGGCGTTCCTGGTGGGCGTGGAACTCAAACACGAACCCTCAGGCTGGGACGCAGAGGAATCTCTGGAGGAACTGGCCCAACTGAGCGTTACCGCCAATCTCGCAATAGTGGGGCAGACGTTCCAACGTATCGAACGCGTTGACCCAGCCACCTACATTGGGAGGGGGAAACTGGAAGAGATCCAGACCTATCACGCCGACCTGCAGTTCGATGTGCTGGTCTTCGACGAGGCTCTGTCCCCCAGACAGCAACGCAACATTGAGGAGGCCCTGCAGGGCGTCCGGGTCCTGGACCGAACGGCGCTCATTTTGGACATATTCGCACAACATGCGCGGACTCGTGAAGCGACGATGCAGGTTGAATTGGCCCAGTATGAATACCTGCTTCCGCGCCTGACACACCAGTGGGCGCACCTGAGCCGTCAAGTCGCCGCTGGCGGAGGACGCCGGGGGAGGGGAGCACAGGGCGCCGGAACTGGGCCAGGCAGCCTGGGGGCGGGATTGAGAGGGCCGGGCGAAACCCAGCTCGAGACCGACCGGCGGGAAATCAAACGGCGGATCGCCCAGCTCAGAGAAGGATTGGAGGATGTACGGCGCCAGCGGAGCCTGCACAGAGCACAGCGCCGAAAGACAGGCATTCCCACGGTGGCACTCGTGGGGTACACCAATGCCGGCAAATCCACGCTCTTGAACACCTTGTCTTCCAAGGCAAATGTGTTGACAGCAGATCAACTCTTCGCCACTCTGGACCCGACAACGAGGAGGATCACTCTGCCATCCGGCAAGCCGGTTCTCCTCACAGACACAGTGGGATTCATCAAGAAGCTGCCGACGGCTCTGGTCGCCGCGTTCCGGGCCACATTGGAGGAGATCACGGAAGCGGACGTGCTCATCCATGTTATTGACATAACGCATCCGAAGGCCGTCGAGCAAAGCATGGCCGTAGAGTCAACTCTGGCCGAACTGAACGCGGCCGACAAGCCGACCATCGTGGCCCTCAACAAGGTGGACCGCGTGAGCGACCACGCCGAGATAGCCCCGCTGCTCGAGGAGTTTCCGGGCGCCTTGGTCATCTCGGCTGCCAAAGGGTCCGGACTGGAAGCACTGATGTTGAGAGTGGAAGACGTGCTCCTGGAACACATGATACCAGTCAAGGTGAAGCTGCCGTACCGCGCCGCCGACCTTGTCGCTATCTTCCATACGGAAGGTTCCGTAGAATGGGAAGAACACAGCGAAGAAGGTACGATGATCAGCGGATATCTGCCGGAGAGGCTGCTGGACAGTTTCGAAGAGTATTTCATCAGCGGAAGTGGGAGGAAGTGATTATTTACTTCGCACTATATATGTTATGTAGTCTAAAGGCATCCACGTGTCAGTTGTTTACATAAAGAACGCTGCGAGCAGCGCCACGAGATCAGCCTCTTTACCTTCACCAAGTGGAACGACCATGTACAGGAAGCGAGTGGTCTTTACAACTGTTGTCATCCTGGGCGCGCTTCTCGTCTGTTCGATGGGTGCCAGGTTGTTTGTGCGTGTTGGTGAGCCACCGCCGACGGTTGCTCTCAACGCGCAGACTGAAACGACGGACGGCACGTCCTCTCTGGTCGAAGCCGCGGTTGTCAAGGTGATCGACGGGGACACAATCGAGGTCCTGATCGATGGACGAGTCCACAGGGTCCGCTACATCGGCATAGACGCACCGGAAACGGTTCATTCCTACCGGCCGGCACAGACGTTCGGAGTCGAAGCCGCCGCAAGGAACGAAGAACTCGTTGGCGGCAGAACCGTGCTGTTGGAGAAAGATATTTCCGAGACGGACCGGTATGGACGTCTGTTGCGCTACGTGTGGCTCGACGACATCCTGATCAACGAGGCACTGGTCCGCGACGGCTATGCCCAGAGCTTCACCTACCCACCCGATGTCAAATATCAGGACCGCCTCGACCGGGCGGAGAAAGAGGCCCGCGCCGCCGGTCGAGGCCTGTGGAGGACGGAGGAATTCCCAAACTCCTGACAAGCAGACATCGTCTCTGCATGTGAAGCACACTTTTTTATGTCAATCAATCGAGTGTTGCGAGGGTCATCACCGCCATGTTGTTGCACCTTAGACGTCCCCCTGTCTGGCTGACTTCCACTCTGCTGGCAACCAACCTGCTGTTGTTCGTGCCAGAAAACCCGGAGCTGCGTTACGTAGGAGGGCTCGCTCTCTTCTGTATATTGCCGGGGCTGTCCCTCATCAACCTCTTTCCCCCTGAAGCGCTTCCCACAACGATATTGGAACGGTTATTCCTGGGAATAGCCACGAGCTTTGTGCTGTCTAATCTGGCTGTCTTGAGCCTGAACTATCTACCGGGGCGAATCACTCTGATGCAACTGGCCATGGCACTGGATCTCCTGGTCCTACTGTCAGCCGTTCCACTTTTGCTTGGCCGCCGGACCCGGCAAGGCGAGGTACTGCGGAAATCGCCGGGAGAGGCCTGGGTGCATGTGGTCGTTCTGGTGATCGTCCTCTTCTTTTTCAGGTTTGCCGGCCTGGGTTATTCCCAGTTCGGACGGGCTGATGAGATACCGGTCGTATCGACGGCGACGCAGTTGATCAGCGGCTCCGACACAGCACTCCTCAGCCGGATCAAGAACCCCGTTGAAGTCACCACCGCTTTGGCGTTTATCCTATTTGACAACGGCTTCGAGGAATTCGCCATACGACTGCCCTTTGCCTTCGCAAGCGTAGCGGCCGTAATGATGTTGTACCTGCTCGGAAGAGAGATGTTCGGTGAGCGTGCAGGCTTCGTCGCCGGTCTGCTGCTGGCGCTGGAGGGCCTGTTTCTGGCTGTTTCGCGGCTTGCCCAATACCAGGGCATCGTCATGCTGATGTCCATCTCGGCGGTGTACTGCTTCTGGCGAGCACGGTCCGACTCCTCGCGACAAAGCCGAACTCTGTTTATCGCCTTCGGCTCCGTCACGTTCGGATTCGCCTGCCTGACACATTATGAAGGCATAACCACCGCCCCCCTGCTGGGCCTCTTGTTCTTCTCTTCGAGGCAACAGCCGCTGAAGGAAAAAATGGCACTTGGTCTGTTGTGCGCCGCACTGGTCGTCGCTATCGCGGCTCCGTTTTACGTACCACTGGCCTTCAGCGGACAACTCGGCCGCGCCTGGTCCTATCTCGCCGACAAGAGACTGGGACTTGGAGAGGGGCTCTATAACAACGTCAGCACGTTCGTCCTGCAAGAGATGCTGTTCAGAGACTCTGTGTATTATGTGATTGTCATGCTCCTCGCTACCGGAGCCTCGGCCATGGCCGCCCTTCGTCGACATTTCGTAGGACGAGACGGACTGGTAAGCGCGGCCTGGGTAGCTTTCATAACGGCTCTTGCCGTTTCTATCATCTATCCCGAACTGCTGCAGGTCGGCTCCGTCAACCTGACGCTGGTCCTCTGCCTCCCCCTGCTGTTCAGCCTCCTGTTTCGTTCTTCTCTATCGCTCGCCCTCAGAGCCACATGGCTGTGGTTCGTCACCCTGCTGATCGTCTATGGATACCTCGCCGCACAGCCAGGCACGCACTGGTACAGGCTCATGCCTGCGTGGGCCCTGATCTCCGGCGTCGCATTGGAGACCGTAATTCAGGGAACGAGGCGAGGATCACATCCGTGGATTACCTATGGCCTCAGTTGGGCAGCGTGCCTCTTCTTGACGGTTCTCTTCGGCGGGTATCTCTTCATTTTCTTCATCCGGCAGGTTCCAGAATATGCGCTGACATTCCCTCAACACAAGAACGAACTCGTTTACTGGACGCCGCAGACCGAGCCGCCCCCGGGCTTTGAAGCGCCCTACTTCGGGGCGCCCAGACAAAACGGCTGGGAGGTCGTCGCCGCATTATACAGAACGGGCACCTTGCGCGGACATCTCAGGTACTTCGGGGGACGGGACACGCTCGAATGGTATCTCGGTCATCAATGGGATTGGGACGATGGCTCCCGATACGTCCTTCATAGCGCATACCCTGAGCTCAGCTACCAGACCCATAACGCCCCTGTTGACGAGCTGCCCAAAGAAGCGATAGAAGAGGAGTGTGACCTGACGGGGAGAGTCACTGTCCGGGGCAAGCCGAAAATACTCATTTACGAGTGTCCAGAGGGCCCTACCCCGAGGGCAATTGAGGATTATGCCTACGAATACTATGAGCCCGTGTACGATAGGCTCGCCTCCCTTGACGAAAGGCTGAAGTACAGGGCGCTGCGGGTGGACAGCAAAACTTGCTATGAGGCCGCCGGCCTGATCCACCTCCTGGGGAAACCGGGCGAATCGATCGTATTCACCGATCCCGACCAGATTGGACCGTTCAGTTACCACTACTCGGGCACACTGCCTTACCACATCCCTGCGAAGGCGCTCTCACCGGGAGAACTGGACGCCTGGCTGACCCGGGGGAGCGACAAAGGGACGGTGTATGTGCTTCTGTGGGCCCTGGCGGATACGTTGGAACGCAGGTCCTGGGACGATTGGGCGGCGCAACATCCGACGGAGGTCCAATTGAGCTGGTACGGCAACTGTGGCCTCGCGCTCTACACTGCGTCTGCCGACGACGGCGACCATCCAACCCTGCTCCAGGGGACACGCCTCGGGGACAGCATTCACCTGCTCGCCTATGGGCTCGATAAATCGTCTGATGGCGGCACCCTTACTTTGACGCTGTACTGGTCTACGGCGACTCAAATCCCGAACAACTACACGGTTTTTACACACATAGTGAATGGAGAGGGGCGCATAGTAGCCCAAAAAGACAGCCAGCCCGGAGGGGGAACGCTTCCAACCCGAGAGTGGAGGACAGACAAGGTCATACGAGATGAGTATGAAATCGTCATCGGCGAGCTGCCAGCCGGTCGACACCGGATTGAGGTCGGGATGTACGACCACCAGACGGGCGAGCGCCTGGTGGTTGAGGGAGAAGGTGCAGGCAGCCAACGGCAGATACGGCTGCCGACCCCCTTAGAAATTGGAGTCAGCCAACGGGTCACCTAATGTCTCTCCTCGCCCATCTACGGCTGGAACGTCATATCCGTGCCTACCCTTGGGTCGCAATCCTCACGATAGCCGCGGCCTTTGGCATTTGGCGAGCGCAACAGATCGATCTGTTCGGTTGGGCTCCGGACGAAGGCAATTACGTCATGGCCGCAACATGGCTGGGCAGAGGCTACCCCCTGTACACCAAAGTCGGCGTGCTGGCTTACCCGGTATTTATGGAAAGTCTTGCTGCGATCTTCCGTTTGCTGGGGCCTTCCCTGGTGTCGGCACGGGCGCTGGTCGTTTTCAGCGGTGTCTCATATCTCATAGTGGCCGGGGTGATCGGACGTCGCCTCTCCACCTGGACAGGTGGATTCACGGCCCTGGCGGTCCTTCTCACGGACAACGAACTGTTTCTCAATTCCGGGTTAGTGCTCAGCGAAGTGCCGGCCCTCTTGCTGGCGGCACTGTGTTTTTTCCTGGTTCTGACGTACCTTTCCACGTCCAGAACGTGGCATCTCTGTTTGGCGGGCATCCTCTGCGGCCTGAGCCTTCTGTCGAAACCCCTGTTCCCTTTGTTGCCTCTCTGGCTTGTGCTGGTCGTGCTGACCAGGCAATGGTGGGGGAAAGCATCGGAACGTCAACCGTTCGAGCGGCGCAGGCTTATGTTGACTCTCTCGTTGGCTTTCTTGTCCCTTGCACTGCCTTTCATCCTCTGTCTCCTCATTTATGAGCCAGACGCATTCTTCCAATCGACTTTTTGGGTTCGATGGAACTTGCACCAGGAGATCGTCTCCTCTGGAGGATTTCAGAAGAATTGGAACATTATCTGGGCTTATTTGTCCCAGTATCGAGCCATCCTGCCGTTGGTCGTGCTCATGCCCCTTTCGATCCCAAGCCGCTCCAGACCCGACCAGCTCAAGTCCCTTTCGTTGGTGATGTTTGCCGGGCTCACCCTGTTCGGCTTGTTGTGGCATTCTCCCCTTTATCCAAGACATTGCGTCATACTGTCCCTGCCCATCGCCCTGATGGCGGGCACCAGCGCGGATGCCGTGGTTGTGTTCATACGTGCAAGAACGGGGCCGGCTGCCCAGTTGCCCCTCATCGTGCTCACGGCCCTTATTGCTGCGTCCCTTCTCCGCTACAGCTTTGAGATCAGCGTGCAGAGGGACTTCCGCACGAAGTTCCCCCAGGGCGGTCCGGAAAGGGCTGCGATCGAGCTTTTCCAGCGTCTGACTGCGCCACAGGAACCGATGGTTTCAGACGATCTCACGCTGGTCTCTCTCGCGGGCCGGCTCGTGCCCCCGGAGTTGAGTGACATTTCATCCAACAGGATCACATCCGGACACCTGAGCGACTCCCGGTTGATCTCTCTGGTAGAAGACTACGACGTGCAGCTCATCTCCTTTTGGCTGCATCGACTGGGCAAAGCGCCCTCTTTCGTCAGGTGGGCCAAGTCACACTTCGTCGGTTCCATCGATTTCGAGGCCGCCCGCCGCGTGCTGTATGGGCGACGCTACGACAGCCTGCAAGACCTGCAAGATATCTCAGGCCTTCAGCCGATTCCCGAAACCCGCGTCGGCGATTCGATCTCCCTGGTGGGGTATCGGCTTGAGAAGGGGAACTTACATCCCGGGCAGGAAACCTACGTCGTATTGTACTGGGAGTGTCTGAAACCAATGGAGCAGGAATATCAGGTCTTCATACATCTGGCTGACTCAAACGATGCACCGGTCAGCCAGGCCGACGGCCCCCCCATCAACGGTTTCCACCCGACCTCGGAGTGGATGCCAGGCGACCTCTTGGCCGATGTCCACAAACTCGTGATTCCAACCGACGTTCCCTCCGGTGAATACCGGCTGCTGGCCGGAATGTATGACCTGCGGTCGCTTGAGCGTGTCCCCGTGCGAAACGGAGACCCGGCCGGGCGGACAGATGCGATCTATTTGACTCACATCCCGATCGCACAGGGAGAACAGCATGCGGGCGCTCCCCTCGTCCCCTACCCCGCTTCCCGATGAAGACGTTATACATTTCCGTGATTATGTCAACTTTAGTTGCCGGCCCTGAGCATGGATAGACAGGCTCACTTGATGTTTGCCGTTGGTCATGCTAAAATTCAGGCGCTGAGAATGGCACACAAACTGCTGGGGAGGAA
>JACIVP010000018.1 GCA_014361455.1 Candidatus Methanosuratincola sp. | reverse complement strand
GACCTTGTTTACTGGTCATTATCGGGGCGACGAGCGATGGGCGAAAGGAGTTGGTGGCCATCGAGGATGGTTACCGGGAAAGCGAACAGTCGTGGCGGGAGGTGCTGCTGGATCTGAAACGCCGTGGATTGGAGGAAGGGCCACAGTTAGCGGTCGGCGATGGGGCCTTAGGTTTCTGGAAAGCCTTGCACCAGGTGTACGACCACACCCGCTGCCAGCGGTGCTGGGTGCACAAGACGGCCAATGTACTGGATAAGCTTCCCAAAAGACAACAAGCCTCCGCCAAACAGCGACTGCACGACATCTGGCTGGCCGCCACCCGAAAAGAGGCCGAGCAAGCCTTCGATTACTTCGTTGAGGCTTACCAGGCCAAATACCCGAAAGCAACCGAGTGCCTGGCCAAGGACCGTGAGGAACTGCTGGCTTTCTATGACTTCCCAGCGGAGCACTGGAAACATATTCGGACCACCAATCCGATTGAGTCGACCTTCGCCACGGTCAAGTTACGAACGGCCAAAACCAGAGGGAGTCTGTCACGCACCACGCTCCTGACCATGATCTTCCGCCCGTGTTTGAGCGCCCAACAGCGATGGAGACGGCTGGATGGTCGGGAGCGGCTGGCTGAGGTCATCGAAGGAGTCAGTTTTGTGGACGGCCTGCCACAAGAGAGGATCGCCGCTTGACCCTTTCATACACAACATTTGGACATAACTTGCCTAATAGAGCGCTTTTGCGCTCAACACCTGTTACTACACCCGAATGCAAAACAATAAATGCCCCCAAGGGAATTCGAATCCCTGTCGCAGCCTTGAAAGGGCTGTGTCCTAGTCCGCTAGACGATGGGGGCATGTGCGATAACCGCATCCATATACTACCAAAAAATGGACGGATCGTCAAATCTCACGGCCTCGGCCGGCGCACACGGGCAGGCCCCGCGCCGTCCTGGCCCGGTTCTCATTTCACCCGCACCGTCATTGTGTTATGTAAAACCGCACGGCCCGCGGCCCCTCCCACAGATATCGACGTAGTGATTTGTCACTGGGCAAAGCGCTATGCTATAATCTGCCACAAACACTATACACTTCCTCCGTTTACACGGTCCCGGGTGGACCCATGAGACGTTCGAGCCCGAACGTCAACCCGTCATCATGATTTCACAGTATCCCCGCCTGTTGTTGCCGTAGTTGCAACGCACCTGGGCTACAATGGCAATGGGTGGCCGTTCTCCGCAACGAAATGAAGGACTCCATGGTGGAGGTGGTTACCGTGCAACGAGCAGCTAACAAAGCCGCCCGACTCAACCAGATCGAGATGCTCCTGCTTGCCCACCCGGGCGGACTGACGCCCGCCGAGATCGCCCGCCGCCTGAAAGTACACCGTTCCACCATCGGGCGCGACCTGCCCGACCTTCCCGGCCACATCTATATCGATGAGGAGGACGGCGGCCGCTGGAAGATCGATCGGGAGGCCTACCTGGTCAACGTGCGCCTCAACCTGCACGAGGCCATGGCCCTCCACCTGGCGGCCCGTCTCATGGTCAATTGCATGGACAAGTCCAGCGTCCACGCCGCCACAGCATTGCGCAAGCTGGGCTTGGCCCTGGAGAAACTCGCGCCGCGCATCAGCACGCATCTGCTCGCTTCGGCCGGCCTGATGGACGACATCGCCCGCCGCCACGACCCCGTCTACATGCAAGTCCTGGAAAGTTTGACGACGGCCTGGTCGATGGGGCGCAAGGTGCGGCTCAAACACCAGTCCGCGCCGGGCCAGCAGGTCAACGAATATGTCTTCTCTCCCTATTTCATCGAGCCCTATGCCGTGGGGCGCACCAGCCACGTGATCGGCTGGCGGGAGCCCCCCAACGCCCTCCGCACGCTGAAACTGGAACGCATCAAGGCCATCACGCTGCTCGAGGAAGGCTACGAAATCCCGGCCGGGTTCAACATGGACGTGCTGCTGCGCGACGCCTGGGGCATCTGGTACACCGAAGACGAGCCGGTGGAGGTCGTCCTGCGTTTCCATCCGCGCGTGGCCGGCCGGGTGCGCGAGACCCAGTGGCATGCCTCGGAAAAGCTGGAAGACCTGCCGGACGGCTACCTGGTCTGGAAAGCGCGCGTGGCCGAGACCCTGGAGATGATGCCCTGGATCCGCGGCTGGGGACCCGATGTCGAGGTGCTGGAGCCGCCCGCGCTCCGCGCCCGGGTGGCCGAGGAGATGAGACAGGCAGCACAGTTGTACGGGGAGTGAAGAATCCAATCAGTGATTGGACGAGGTGAGGGATTGATAGGGAAGGAAATAATAATGGAGATGGATACAATGAGCACGGAAGGCCAAATGGGCGACAAAGAAGCGTTGCTCCAAAAGGCAAGTGAGTGGATGCTTGCTCGTGGATGGAAACAGAAGGTTGCCAAGCGTAGGCAGTTCGACCAAAGCCTGCTTGAACACACCCTGGTGGAACTAGATGCAACCCTACACCTTCTGCCAATCTTGAGGCAGTCCTGCCATTATGGCCTGTCTCTCGAAGAAGAGCAAGTTGTAGTCGTCTCCATTGTCGCACACGACGTAGGCAAGGAACGGCCCGAGTGGCAAGACTACATCCTAGGCCGACACGGGTTTGTGTCCGACGTTGACCCCGAGCTGACTAAGAATGTCTTGCCTGATTTGAACGTCGCTCTAGGCTTTTCTGATCTGGACCCCAAAGTGATGGCTGTCATTGAGAATTGTGTGAACTTGCACATGAGTCACGAGCGTCACGATGCGAATGTTGTCTCGGCCATGCTCCAGGGCACCGACCGTTGGTACTCACTGGCGAACTTGGTGTACCACATTGACAATATCTGCTCCGCCAAAGGAATTTTCGAAGCAAAGAGCGCACTGGAAAGAAGCACTCTGGGGAAACACCTGAAAACAGCTTATCACCAGTTAGCCATCCGTGGGGTCTCGACAACCGCCCTGCACCAGGCAGCGATGGAAAGCTTTTACGCAGTAGGTTGGACCCCACTATTACATTTCAGTGATGCCACTCTTTACGTCTGTTCGGCTGTTCAGCCAGTACCAGAACCAAAGGTAACGCAGATTGAGGTTCGGTTGGTTGAAACGCTGAAGGAAGCTACGGGCCACGATGTGGCGCAGTTTATAGTTGGCCGACCCACCGCGAATATTCTACCAAAGCCTGAATTGTTCGAGTATGGCGAGATCAGGACATATCTAGAGGCGGCCGCACGCACGGTTGGACGGAAATCCTTTCTGACTTCTTACGAACGGCTCAAGAAACGCATTGCTGACGGGAAAGCAGCAGTTACAGGAGGGACCAAAAGCAAAGCGAAGGTAATTGAGGATTACTGGACCCTCAAAGGTAGTACTCATGACTACTACTCGGCGGAAATGGACCGAGAAGCCGAACGAATCTCCATGGCACATCCGGATATGATGGTCTTCAAGTTCTTCAAGGCAGCTATGAAGGCAGA
Source organism: Candidatus Methanosuratincola sp. (assembly GCA_014361455.1). Taxonomy (GTDB): domain Archaea; phylum Thermoproteota; class Methanomethylicia; order Methanomethylicales; family Methanomethylicaceae; genus Methanosuratincola; species Methanosuratincola mesotaenarum. Next base: position 13,895 of record JACIVP010000018.1, on the reverse strand, counting down.
CCTGATTGGCGACGACGGTGTAGAAGTTGCTCGGTCGAAATACGAGGCCATCTTTGGAAGCGGGTCTTGGACCAGCCTGATCAGCACATCCACCCTTATGCCAGCACAAGACATGGCCAAGACGGTGGACTTGTTTTACCAATTACCTGGCCGGGAGTTTGGGCTGGACGTGGCCACTGTCGAAGAACTGGCCGCGGAGAAGCGTACTGAGTTGCTCATAGACATACTGGCCCGGATTGCCGGGCAAGTTTACGCGGCAATCCCCGAGCCACCTAGCCGAGAGGTCCTGGCCACCAGAATGGCAAGTCGCTTCATCCAGGACTTGGTGAACCCAACCGCACAGGTGGATTTGGTCCAATTGGCTCAGCAGCAATTGGAGCACTATGCAACCTCGAAGACGTGCGCTGGCAAAGAGACCAGGAAAGCACAATACTTATGCCCTGTCTGCAACACACCGTTTAAAGAAGGTAAAAAAGCGGCAGCCGACTTCATAGATAAGCCTGAATCGCACACCAACCGAGGAGTCGCTCACGGCCCATTTAACTACATTGTCATCTGTGATACCTGCAGATACGAACGTATCTTGCGTCAGCTCCTGTTGGGCAATCGGGCGGCCGAGTTGATCGTCATCTTCCCGCGGATGAACATTGGCCCTTCTGCAGGCAAGCTCCTGATGCGCAAAGCTCAGGCTCTTTACGACCGAGCCTATAAATTCATGATTGGCGATACGGACGATCCTGACCAGCGGTTGTGGCTGGCCTTCACTCCACTCATCGCTGATCGAATGATTGAACAGGACCTAGATCGTCTGACGCCAGAACAACTTGTCGATCTGCTCGTTTATCGAACAAGTGAGAAAGAAAGGAGGGAGAACCGACGCCGACTAGAGAGATCGCTCAGAGAAGCTTACGAGGGAGATCTTGAGCAGGCTAATACGGAATGGGGGACGGATTTTACCACATGGGATGAAGCGGTAGACGCCGTATACGCCAACAGAGTAGCTGACCCCACAGCTCGCCAGATTCGAGCCGAAGAATACCGCCTACGTCCGCAAATGCGACTGATATGCCAGACACCACACATGATTATGCTGCCGGTGAGCTACCCTATCAAGCTTGGAAATGATGACTCAGAAACCAACGCGGCATTGCGTCGGACTTTCATAGCACTCCTTTTAGGGTTGAGCCTTGATGCTTCGGTAGCTATCGTGCACGACAGTGAACAGATTGACTTCCAGGGAGGGGAAGGGGTAGCCTTCGTGCCACCGGTAGCTACCGCTCGAGAATTGATCGGGGCGAACTGGGTACCCCTGAGCGACGCTGAGCATTGGTTCAAGGGAATTGGGATTGCCAGTATTCTAGCCAGAGACGGGCAATACTCGGACCGTTCTGGCCTGTTTGAAGTGTTAACAACCGCGACAGCTGGCCACGTGCTCCGACGCATCGAACAAAAGCGAGCAGCGCAGAAATCACCTGTAAGGCTTCAAGACATCGCTCATCTACAAGTCTTCGAGGAGGTAATCAAGCCAAAACGGTAATGAGACAATCCCTTAGAGAATTGGACGTTAACGAGTCAAGCTGCTGAAGGTCATAGGTGAAGGAGGTCCCGAATGCGAACACCGATTTTTGTTAGAATCGAGCGATTTAATCTAGACGATATTGCAGCGGACATAGAAGCCGTACGCGAATGTTTCGATCGATACCTGGACAGCTACCCAGTCAAATCGGCACGCTCGAAACATAGCCTTATGGGCCCAATTGGCAAGGTATTGCAGGAAGCTCGCACCGGCAAGTGGGATACTGACTCTTTAACTGGCTATGCCCTAAATATCCATCTCGCAAACCCCAAGGCGAAGGGTCACATCAGCCAAGAGAGCCGTGAGGCACTACGGAATGGCATTGAACAATTACTACAACTGCTCGGGAGAGTGCCGATCACAGCTCAAGACAAAGTTGTGGACCGTATTGACTACGGCCTATATTTTGTCCGACGAGCCAAGGGGCTTGAACGACTTGAGCGTATCCGTCAGGAGTTTATCAGCTCTTTGCGTAAGAAATATCAGACGCCGGAGGCATTAGCACTGGCGTGGGGCGGTAAACCTGAAGACTATGGGGCTGACTTCAGTGAAGTACGATACCCAAGTAAGACGATGTTTAATGAGGCCACCGGACAGAAAAAAATCGACATTCGCGAGTTTGCCCGGGAAGCTCAACTGAAAGGTTATGAGTTGATCGACGAAGAGGAGGAAATCGAATGATGGATACGAACAACGCGTTCACCAAGGTACAGCCATACCTAGTCGAGCAACCCCAGCCTATTATTAGAGCAGAGACGATACAGTTGATCTTGATGCGCGAGATCTTGGACTACACGGTTCTGCGCACGGAGGAAACCCGAGAGCTGAACACCGTGCACACGCCACTTTCAGTTGGCAAGGTCAGCGAGTCAGTACGCCGTGTGGCTTTCCTGGCTACCAAACAGAAGGCCGCTGAATCACGGGAACTGGAGCACTTGTTGCGGACGGCTACGGATAAGGCTGGCTTGAAGTACATCCGACGGAACAACAGTGTTCTCTTGAGCGACGAAGCCCAAAGGGGCGATGAAGAGGTAGTTTGCTATCTCAAGGACAACCTGTGCATGCAATGTCCACGCTGTGGACTGTACGGTGCAACAAGCACGGTAGCTGGACAGCAAGAGCGTGCCAACATCAAGCACCGCGTTGAGTACTCAACGGCCTTTTCACTGCTGCCTTTCGACGACATTGGCACAGCGCTTACCTTCAATGCCATCAACGACAGCAACCAAACCACCGGTCAGGCACTGGGTCAGCGCTTTGCCGTCCAACCAGCCAGCCTATTCCCATCAGTGATCACACTGAAAAGCGTAACTGAGCGAGAACTAATCCTGACTATCAAGACACTGCTGGCATGTAAGAGCTATGGCGCGGAGAGCCGCATCGGTGGTGACGTCCGCAACACCATTTGGGGCGTAGTCGCGGGCTGGGAAGAAGTGATCACATCACTGGAACTGACGCTGGAATTGGCCGATCACCTAGAGGCACTAGAGCCAGGGAAGACGAAGCAGATAATCGAAGAAAAGTACAAGCCAATGGCTGGTAATCCGAAGCAAGTAGTCGTGCTGGAACCAGCTGAGGTTGAATCACTGGTCAAGACATGCTCAGAGATTGAGTTGGACAAGACCTTTCTGAAGAGCGCTTATCAGGACATCGCTGCATACCGAGCTAAGCAACTGGCTCGTTAGACTTAGAGATGGGAAGGTGAATATGGATCAAGTCGTTTCATTGCACGATTGTGGTGTACGACTGTTCTTTTGTCGACTATGCAACCACGACTATCTCTGGTTTTCGTCTTATGAGATCAGCAAGATCTCGACGGCGATGCCAGTGCTTCACAACTATGCAGTGACTTATTCGCTAAGCGACTTCTCGTATGGGATCTCATGGAACACCGCTCCCCATTATGCGGAAGACTTGGTGCGTATGTCCCTTTACACAACGCCTGCGGTAGCACAATACTGGAGTCGCACCCGCATTACATACAATGCTGTCAACTCTCGGTCTTTGCGCACCGATGACGCACCGCGCGGAGTCAACTCACCGGATTTGGGCTGGCGTAACTACCTTGATCCGGTCTGCCCACTCTCTGACCGGGACATGCAGCAAGTGGGATTTGCATGCTACGTGTTCACGTTCAACGGCCAGCAGCCAAAGGGGGTGACACGTTTGGGCAAAAAGGGGGCAGCAATACGCATTCACAGAGAGGAAATCGACAAACCGTTGGCCGTGTTTCGGGATGAGACAGTACGTCCTACACATCCTCTAAATCCATTGGATATCTCCGGCCAAGTGAACTTATACGAACCAATAAGCATCCCACCTCACTTGTTATTACGCACAGCCGAGGTACAAAATGACTGGTTCGTCTTTTCGGGACCCCACCGGGTACATGTCCCCAAGAGGATATTGGAACGATGTCAGGTCTGATAATTCGCCCGCTGACACTGCCGCTAGTTGAGCATCCGGCAACATGCCAGTTATTGTATCCTCATCAAGCGGTAATGCTCGATGCCTGGGAGAATCGGGACTCCTTCGTGGTGATGACCAAAACAGGCACGGGCAAAACCATCTCTGCGGTCTTGCCCGTGCTAAAACATCGTCAGCGGGCTATTTGCGTTTACCCAACCAATGAGCTTATTCGTGATCAAATGCGCAACATCGCGAGTATTGCCAACAGAGAGGGCCTCAGAGTTTGCATTCACACAGCCGACACACCAGCCGCAGAGTATGCCTCTGCCGACGTAATCCTAACGCATGTTGATGCCCATGCTCTGGAGACATGGTGCAAGAAAAGACACTGGAAGGAAAAGTGGCGAGCGTTACGGGAATTGCTGGAAGCTGACAAGCCTAAGATCATCCTCACTAACCCGGATATTCTCTTCTTCATCTTTGCGTTGCGATACCACGCTGAACCTCTCGCTGCGCTGCCTGCATACCATGTCTTGATCGTCGACGAATTTCACCTGTATTCAGGTGTTGAACTGGCTCACGCACTGTTTATGTTGCATCTGGGACGCAGTTTGGGGACTTTCGGCAAGATTGTGTTACTCTCCGCTACGCCTGCACCAGAGGTTAGCGAATGCGTGAACCGGGTACTCAATGATCCTCTATGCGTGGATGCTTCGACCGTATGTCGTCACCCAATCGTCAGCGAGCGACAGGCTGTACACCGCGTAGAGCTAATTCCGCGTTTGGCAGGTCAGGATGTGGTTGAAACAGTTGTCACGATAGTAAAGGGATTGCGGAATCGCATCCAACAGCAGGACGTTCGCTCATCTGACTATGTACCAGCGGTGATTGTGGTGAATTCGGTAGTCAACGCAATTCGTCTGGAAGATCGTTTGGTGGAGGAAGGCTTTCGTCGTGAGGAGATGGCTATCATTCGTGGCTTGTCAGCCCGAGAGGTGCGCAACACTAGCGGTAAGCTGTTAGCCATTGGTACCTCAGCCATTGAAGTAGGAATAGACTTCCAGTGTGACTATCTGATTTTCGAAGCTGGTGATGCTGCATCGTTCATGCAACGCTTCGGCCGTGTAGGACGACACAATTCAGGTGTCGCCTATGTATTGTGTCCCCAAAATGTTCTAACTGGTATTGAGGCCCTTTCTCAAACACAAGGGCCAGAAGTACATCGGGGCGACTTGGAACAACGGGTATATTCCTGGTATCCAAACCTGGATACGCGAGCTTGGTTTAGCGTAACCTTCACGGGGTTGGTTTCCGCATTCGCACTGGCAGAGAATATGGTCAAGCGAGTAAGCGAGGACTTTCGAGCTACTCCAGAACAAGTGGCGATTGTCGAAGCCAAATTGAAGCAGTTTTGCATCTCTTACGGTCAACAGATTAGATGTTCGGACAAAATAGTCCGGCGTGCGCTCCAGTATCTCTGTGGAGCGCGTCGAGGTGAGTCCAAATACAAGTGGGTGACAACCTACCGCGACCTCAATACTTTCCGCACGTCGCTACCCAGCGAGTGGGTGCTTGACTTCGCAGAACTAGAGAGACGGGGGCGTGATTGGGAAAAGGCCAAATATACAACCGATGTTGCCACTTTGCTCCGCAGAGCGGAGGGCTTGCGGTTCAGCGAAAAAATCCCTCATCCTAATGGGGGCATGGGCATGCTCACGGTCAAAGGTTACGGACGATACAAGAAGGTTATAGTCATGCCCACTTTCACTGATGAGCAGTGCGGTATCCCGTATTGTACCAGTGACTTCTCAAACCTTACCTTCATCCAAGAAGGTCATAAGACGTCGGTGTCACACGTAATGACGCTGCGCGATCATGTGTTCGTGGTTATCCCGAAGGCCATCCGACCTGATTTAGATTGGCGTCTCCCGATCTTCGAGTGCGGACAGCATCTTGTCGCCTTTGACGGAACGGCACTGTTACTGCTGGAAATCTTCAATGAGAAATTGGTGCCCTAAGGGCAGATAACGAACGGTCCGACCGGCAAACTGACTGATTTATGACCATCCGTCCCGCGACGGGCGGGCCCGGCGCCCGTCGCCGACTCACAGGAGGAGCATCACTCATGCCCGACACCTTCCTCATTCATCATCTCCGCTTCAACGTCGAAGTGGAGAAAACCATCATCGTCGATGCCTTCAAAGGGTCCGCTCTGCGGGGCGCCTGGCAGAGCCACCTCCGCACCCTCTATTGCGCCCGGGCCGCCGATGCCGACCCGCTCCACCAGGCCATGTGCCCCGTCTGTTTCCTGCTCAGCCGCGAAACGGGCAGCGGCGACGACCGCCGCCCCTACGCTTTCGAGCCTCCGCTCACAGAACAGACGGCCTTCCAACCCGGGGAACGCTTCCAGTTCGGCATCAGCATCTTCGGCAGCCAAACCGTACAGTTCCTGCCCTACATCGTCCTCGCCGTCGGCCAGATGGGCCGCACCCAGGGTCTGGGCCGCTTCATACACGGCGGCAAACGGGGCACATTCCGGCTCGTCGGCATCGAAGAAATCAACCCGCTCACCGGCGCGCAAAAAGTCCTGCTGGAAGAAGGCGGCGCCATGGTCCACATGCCCGCCCACCCCGTCACCGGCGAACAGATCGAACGGGTCGCCAGCCAGTGGCCCGCCCATGGCTCCCTGCTTGGCCTGCAGTTCCTCACCCCCACACGCATCGTCGACCAGGAGCGGTTGGTCCACCGACCCCATTTCGCTCCGCTCTTCGCCCGCCTGCTGGACCGCATCACCGCCCTGCAGCGCCAGTTCGCAGAACACCCGCCCCTCCCCTGGGAAGAAAAGCGCGCCCTGCTGGCCCTGGCCGACCAGGTCGAACTGGTCGTCGATCAGACACGCTGGTGGGACGTCCAGGGCCGTTCCACCCGGCTGGGGAGGCGGCAGCCGCTCGGCGGCTATGTCGGCCGGGCCGTATACCGCTCACCCGATTGGAAACCCCTGCTGCCCTGGCTGCTCTGGGGCCAGAGCACACACCTGGGCAAAAACGTCGTCAAAGGCGCAGGATGGTATGAAGTAGCGACAGGCGCAGCAGATACGCTCACCACCGACACATTCCGGAGGCACCAGTGGCCATCGTCACGCACCTCATCGTCGATGAACGCGGCGCATATATAGGCAAACACCAAGGACGGTTGCAGGTCCGCCTGGGGCGACAGATCATGCAGGAAGCCCCCCTGCTCCACCTGGAGCAGGTCCTCGTCAACGGGCGGGCGGTCAGCCTCAGCGCCGACGCCGTCAGCGCCTGCGCCGGTCAGGGGATCCCCATCCATTTCATCTCCTACCGCGGCACCCCTTATGCCAGCCTCTACACCGGCGGGTTGATCGGCACCGTGCAGACCCGCCGGGCGCAGATCCTGGCCTACACCGATCAGCGCAGCGTCGTACTGGGCAAAGCCTTCGCCCGCAGCAAGATCAGCAACCAGGCCGCACTGCTGCGCTACCTGGCCAAATATCGCAAAGAACGCGACCCCGCAGTCCATACGGAACTCATCGGCATAGCCGAGGACATAGAAAGACACCTCAAAGAACTGGACAGACTCCAGGCCGCCCGCGTCGAAGAAGCGCGGCCCAAACTGCTGGGGATCGAAGGACGCGCCGCCCAGAGATACTGGGAAGGCGTCAAACTGGCCGTCGCCGTGGAAGCCGACTGGCCGGGACGCCGGGGACGCGGCGCGCAAGACGTGCTCAATTCGGCGCTCAACTACGCCTACGGGATACTCTATGGCCAGGTGGAATGGGCCATCGTCCTGGCCGGCCTCGACCCCTACGCCGGTTTCGTGCACACCGACCGACCCGGTAAGCCCAGCCTCGTATTGGACCTCATCGAAGAATTCCGGCAAGCCGCCGCCGACCGGCCCGTGTTCGCCATGGTGAACAAAGGGACCACCATCGAACTGGACGAACAAGGATTGTTGACCCAAAAGAGCAGACAAGCCCTGGCCGAAAAAGTCCTGCAGCGGCTGGACAAAGAGGAACGCTATGAACGCAAAAAAGTGCCGTTGCGCATCATCATCCAATCCCAGGCCCGGCACATGGCCACGTTCCTGCGTGGGGACCGCATCCGCTATACACCGTTCCTGGCCCACTGGTAGCCCTTTCTCGAGGAGAGATCCGTGGCAGTGGGGAAAGGTCCGCCCCACTGCCGTAGACACTGATGATAGTCCTGGTCATCTATGACATCCCCAGCGATCGACTGCGCAACAGAGTGGCCGACATCTGCCTGGACTATGGCTTGGACCGCATCCAATATTCGGCTTTCCTGGGCGAATTACGGCGCACACATCAAGAGGAACTCATGCTCAAAATCAAGAAACAAACGGGGAAAAGACCGGCAGACATCCGTCTCATCCCCATTTGCGAGAAGGATTGGGCCGCTCACATCGAAATCAAGAACGAAGTGCCCCATGACGAATGACGTCCCGTCGACCGTGGAGCTCGTCGCCGTGTTCACCGTCACCGACCTCAAGCAATTTGGATATTGCCCGCGGATCGTTTATTATCATCACTGTCTGCCTGATGTCCGCCCTGTCACCTATAAAATGGAAGCGGGCAAAACGGAGGGACAATCGGAAGAAATCCGCGAGCTGCGGCGTTCCCTCCGACCTTACGGCCTGCGGGCCGGAAACAGACGCGTTGATGTCTATCTGGCCTCCGAGCGTTGGGGCCTGCGCGGGCGCATTGATCTGGTCATCGAGACCGACGATAACCCCGGTGGGGAGTCCGAAATCATCCCTGTAGACTTCAAATTGTCACCGGGGCGCATGGGTCTGAACCTGCGTTTGCAACTCATCGGCTATGGTGTTATGCTTGAGGAGGAGTTCGGCATCCCGTCACACCGGGGCTTCGTTTACTTCATCCCCCAGCGCAGGGCTGTCGAAGTGTTATTCACTGCCGAATTGCGCGCCCGGCTGGAGCAGGCCCTGCAAACTATGCGCGACACCGCCCTGCGGGAGCGAATGCCGCCGCCGACGCCACATCGGGCCCGGTGCGAAGCCTGCGAGTTTCGGCGCTTCTGTAACGACGTTTGAATGACCGTAGCGCAAAAGCCAGCCATTTTTCAGCAAAAACAAATTTGCGGAGGAGGTGGGACGAGAAATGGCAAACTGGCGTTGGAATGAACCAGCAGTGGGGCATGTCCATCACACGTGTCTGCCAACCGGCCTGCAGGTGGCGGGGGCGCGGGCGGTTTCAACCAACGATCCGCACTAGAGGATACTGAAAGAGCGTGTGTGCCAGGTCGGGGATCTCCGGATTTGGTGTTTCAACCAACGATCCGCACTAGAGGATACTGAAAGGTCTTCAACCTGGACGGCGAGGTTATCGGGATGTCGTGTTTCAACCAACGATCCGCACTAGAGGATACTGAAAGTGCCGGAAGGTATGCCTGAAGTCATTCCTGAACGCTCTGTTTCAACCAACGATCCGCACTAGAGGATACTGAAAGTGGCTGATGCCCGCGGTCAGCAAGAACGTGAACAATGTTTCAACCAACGATCCGCACTAGAGGATACTGAAAGGCTTGCTGCCATTAGCCGGTCGTGGATATTCCATGGTTTCAACCAACGATCCGCACTAGAGGATACTGAAAGATCCGCCAGTGCCGCCAATCGATGGATTGCCCCACAGGTTTCAACCAACGATCCGCACTAGAGGATACTGAAAGCACGTACCACGGACAAACTCGTAATAGAATCAATGAGTTTCAACCAACGATCCGCACTAGAGGATACTGAAAGCAGGTTGCGGGACAGTCGGCTGTTCCTCCGGCTCCGTTTCAACCAACGATCCGCACTAGAGGATACTGAAAGTTGCCGTCGGACCGCGTCCTGGGCATACATACGCGAGTTTCAACCAACGATCCGCACTAGAGGATACTGAAAGTATGCTCAACACGTAGTCGCGTTTTTCGCGGTCGTGGTTTCAACCAACGATCCGCACTAGAGGATACTGAAAGATGCAAAAGAATGATACGTTGACCGTGGCCGTTGAGTTTCAACCAACGATCCGCACTAGAGGATACTGAAAGTGTGTCCAGGTATCGCCATTGTTCGCCTCGGCAGTATAGGGTTTCAACCAACGATCCGCACTAGAGGATACTGAAAGCGCATCGACGGCAGATGATCGCGCGCACGGAGTCGAGTTTCAACCAACGATCCGCACTAGAGGATACTGAAAGTGAGTGGAAGTTCAAAACCTCCGACGATACGTGGGAGTTTCAACCAACGATCCGCACTAGAGGATACTGAAAGCGAGAATGTACAGAATGGTTGAGCCGAATTTACAAAGTTTCAACCAACGATCCGCACTAGAGGATACTGAAAGACGTCCACCGTATCCGCGGCGGAGGCGACATATACCGTTTCAACCAACGATCCGCACTAGAGGATACTGAAAGCATTGCCGAACACGGCGGCGTAGCCCTCCACCGTGCGTTTCAACCAACGATCCGCACTAGAGGATACTGAAAGTGCGTTCTCGATGACGTTCCTTTACCTTAGCTATACGTTTCAACCAACGATCCGCACTAGAGGATACTGAAAGCGGCATTCAAGACACCCAACGGCTGTCCAGCGCCGGTAGTTTCAACCAACGATCCGCACTAGAGGATACTGAAAGTCGAAGGGGTCGCCGGGGTTGGGCAGTTTGACGTGGTTTCAACCAACGATCCGCACTAGAGGATACTGAAAGTATCGGGAATGAATTTTCAACCATGGGGTTCACTCATGTTTCAACCAACGATCCGCACTAGAGGATACTGAAAGAGAATTTCTCCAACATTACGATCATGACCCCTTTCCGTTTCAACCAACGATCCGCACTAGAGGATACTGAAAGCCCCTCGTCCCACCACGTGCCCGGTCTAAACCCGAGTTTCAACCAACGATCCGCACTAGAGGATACTGAAAGCGACAATGCGGCGCGCCATGTAGTCCGCAACGTAGTGTTTCAACCAACGATCCGCACTAGAGGATACTGAAAGTTCGCGCCGCTGCTCAGGGAGGCGGGGTTGTCATGACTAGTTTCAACCAACGATCCGCACTAGAGGATACTGAAAGAGCCGCGTGTTGCGTGCCGTCCGACAGATTGAAGCCGTTTCAACCAACGATCCGCACTAGAGGATACTGAAAGTCTCTCCCACTGCTGGAAATACCGGCAACCCCTCAATGTTTCAACCAACGATCCGCACTAGAGGATACTGAAAGAACGTCCGAAATGGTCGGCCTTGGAAGCGGCCAGTGGTTTCAACCAACGATCCGCACTAGAGGATACTGAAAGACAATAATCACGACACTTTCATTTACAGAGACTCGGTTTCAACCAACGATCCGCACTAGAGGATACTGAAAGCGGCAACTCGGCGTTGACCATACGGATGGCGTTGCAGTTTCAACCAACGATCCGCACTAGAGGATACTGAAAGATTGACCGTGTCCACCGTCTCGCCGCGCGTTGTGGGTGTTTCAACCAACGATCCGCACTAGAGGATACTGAAAGAACCATCGGTACCGTAGTACTATTCCATGCGCTCCCAGTTTCAACCAACGATCCGCACTAGAGGATACTGAAAGTCGTCGCGCTGATGATGTTCCAGATCGTTTCCCAGAGTTTCAACCAACGATCCGCACTAGAGGATACTGAAAGCCCCGCATTCCTGGAATGCTATCTGATATGCTACAGTTTCAACCAACGATCCGCACTAGAGGATACTGAAAGATATTCGCGCTCTGGCTGTGGTACATTTAGCGTGGGTTTCAACCAACGATCCGCACTAGAGGATACTGAAAGTTCGCCCGGCGCCTGAGAGGCGCCGGGCTAGCTCTCAGTTTCAACCAACGATCCGCACTAGAGGATACTGAAAGTAACGTACTAGCTAGTTAGTCGACTAGCAACTAGCGTTTCAACCAACGATCCGCACTAGAGGATACTGAAAGTCGATCGATCTCAACGAGCTTGAGGCCGCCTGGGAGTTTCAACCAACGATCCGCACTAGAGGATACTGAAAGGCACAGCGCGTCGATCTGCGCTGTACGTCTGCAAAGAGTTTCAACCAACGATCCGCACTAGAGGATACTGAAAGCTATACAGAAATCTTCCCGGTGCTGCCGGGCGCATAGGTTTCAACCAACGATCCGCACTAGAGGATACTGAAAGAACCTCTGCATATCGGCTTCATTGCGCAGGAATGTGTTTCAACCAACGATCCGCACTAGAGGATACTGAAAGCGTCGCCATTTTGCGCAATTCCAACATCCGCAACAGGGTTTCAACCAACGATCCGCACTAGAGGATACTGAAAGTCGAGATTGGCGCCGGTAAGGTCGGTGTTTAATAATTGTTTCAACCAACGATCCGCACTAGAGGATACTGAAAGACACTTTGACCACCGCCTTGGCCTCGTCGTGCACATGTTTCAACCAACGATCCGCACTAGAGGATACTGAAAGACGAGAATTCAAAAACGTCCTCCTCACCATACAATGTTTCAACCAACGATCCGCACTAGAGGATACTGAAAGGCATATTCTCACTTGGTCTCATTATATCCTCCTCTAGTTTCAACCAACGATCCGCACTAGAGGATACTGAAAGTCTGACGATGCAGAACATCACACCGCCGGAGCGGATGTTTCAACCAACGATCCGCACTAGAGGATACTGAAAGTGAACGCCATACCACCGTACACATGGCCCAGGCAAGTTTCAACCAACGATCCGCACTAGAGGATACTGAAAGCTTGTTCTTGATTCCGAGGGGCGGATACTCGACAATCGGTTTCAACCAACGATCCGCACTAGAGGATACTGAAAGTAGATTTAGCGGCTGCCGCGCAGCCGCTATCCGTGCGTTTCAACCAACGATCCGCACTAGAGGATACTGAAAGTTACGTCTCAACCTGCGGGCGGCGCTTAACCGCGTCGTGTTTCAACCAACGATCCGCACTAGAGGATACTGAAAGGCCGAACGGCGGATTGCCACCGCCCCGGCGAATACGGTTTCAACCAACGATCCGCACTAGAGGATACTGAAAGGATTCGGTGGCCGTCGTTGCCGCCGCTAATCCGACGTTTCAACCAACGATCCGCACTAGAGGATACTGAAAGCCCCTTTGGCGTGTCTCGTCAGCACCGGGTTGCCAGTGTTTCAACCAACGATCCGCACTAGAGGATACTGAAAGATAACCCGAAGCGCGATTGTGGCGACCGCTTATCCAGTTTCAACCAACGATCCGCACTAGAGGATACTGAAAGTGAGCAAGAATGTTTTCCCCTGACCATTGTTGCCCGGTTTCAACCAACGATCCGCACTAGAGGATACTGAAAGGCCGACCCGGCCTGCGGCACTTTCTCGGTGAATATCAGTTTCAACCAACGATCCGCACTAGAGGATACTGAAAGAAGCCGCCGAGGAATTACGTATCCAACAGGCGATGCGTTTCAACCAACGATCCGCACTAGAGGATACTGAAAGGAGTAATGCAGCTATGATTTCATCATTTGTGCCGATGTTTCAACCAACGATCCGCACTAGAGGATACTGAAAGATGCGGGGGGACGGTTTCGACGTTAGCCAATTGCACCGTTTCAACCAACGATCCGCACTAGAGGATACTGAAAGTATTACTGACGGCTTGACGCTTATATTTTCTTGGATGTTTCAACCAACGATCCGCACTAGAGGATACTGAAAGAGGCCTGCCGCGATGCCTGGGGGCCACAGGAAGCGGTTTCAACCAACGATCCGCACTAGAGGATACTGAAAGGCACAGCGCGTCGATCTGCGCTGTACGTCTGCAAAGAGTTTCAACCAACGATCCGCACTAGAGGATACTGAAAGCTATACAGAAATCT
>JACIVP010000017.1 GCA_014361455.1 Candidatus Methanosuratincola sp. | reverse complement strand
CATGTGCCATTTTAGTCGCAGCCGGCCATATTCATTACTATGAAGCGCTGTATTGATTTTGCATCCGGTCCATCCGCAGTCAACGTCGGTGATGAGGGCGGCTTCGCCCCGCCACTCTCGCGTTCGGAGGATGCTCTGGGCGCAATAATGTCCGCGATCAGCTCCTCTGGCTACGACGAGGGGACCGTCAAGCTCGCCATAGACGCAGCCGCCTCCAACTTCTTCAAGGACGGGATCTACAGCATAGACGGAAATCGGCTTGGCCAGGGTGAGATGATCGATTACTACTCTATGCTCGTGAGCACATACCCGATCGTGTCGATCGAGGATCCGCTGGAAGAGGATGATTTCGAAGGGTTCGCGGAGCTGACCCGGAGGCTCGGCGGGCGCATCCAAGTAGTTGGTGACGACATCTTCGTGACGAACATCAAGCGGTTCAGCCGTGGTGTCTCGATAAGGGCTGCAAACTCGATACTCCTGAAGGTGAACCAGATCGGGACCCTCTCCGAGTCAGTCGAGGTCGCTGGCTTTGCTGCCAAGAACAGCTACTCGGTGATAGTTAGCCACAGGTCTGGTGAGACTGAGGACAACTACATCGCTGACATAACCGTGGCCCTTGGGGCAGGGCAGATAAAGACAGGGGCACCCGCTCGTGGGGAGAGAACCTCGAAGTACAACCAGCTAGTGAGGATAGAGGAGGAGATTGGCGCCGAGGCGATCTTCACTGGCATGTCCGCATTCAAAAAATAGCCCGCATCTTTTCTTCCTCTTCTTCCCCATCCCCCTTCGCCCGGATCTCGGGTCCGGTTCGAGTGGCTGCGGCTGGAAATGCCAATCCGAAGCTGCTGGCCCGGATGCAAAATCAATACAGCGCTTCATAGTAATGAATATGGCCGGCTGCGACTAAAATGGCACATGATTAAGGGGCGCTTGCTGCTGCCATTCCCATTCCTGTCGCCCCATCATAACGCACCCTGTTCCGTCGCGCTAGCCGATGACCGCCGGTAGAGACGATGGCTTGAATAACCATGCAAGGATGGAGTGTTTAAGATGGATCGGGGATGGTGATTGGTGCGGCCACCGGGATTTGAACCCGGGTCATGGGCTTTCTTCGGTCAGAACGCCATGGAAGGCCGACGTCCTAACCAGGCTAGACTATGGCCGCACTCACTCTGAAAGGATTGCTGTCCTTTTTTTAACTTTTCGTCTGCCTTACAGTCAGAATCACTTAGGGTAAGAGAAGAAAAACCTCCTCCTCAGAAAATTTACTTTGGCTGAATCCACACCGGAAATAACTTTTTCTGCCTCCGTTGCAATCGCATATCCTATGGTAGAGCTGAAATTCCTTACCCATTCAACCAAATTCAGATGCAGGCGGTGCACCAGGTGCTGTTCGCTTGACGTAATGCTCAGCGACCAGGAGATCGGACGCCTTGGCGCAGCCGTGGATAGGCGCTGGAGGACCACAAGAAAGTCCTCTAGGAACGGCCGCATGGTCTGCTCCCTGCTCGACGGAGACTGTTGCACAATTTACGATAAAAGGCCGATACTGTGCCGCGTCTTCCCATTCATCGCAATACCTGAGTCTGAATTCGCAGAAGCAGGGATCGGGGTCGATCCCGACGCGGTCAAGATCACTCGGGCAGGCACCGAAGCATACCTGATAATCTACGACTCTGATTGCCCTGGCATAGGTGAAGGTGACCCGACTGATCCAGGTGCGATCCAGGAGCTGACCATCAGGCACCTCCGCGAGATGTCACACAGGATCGACCGTAGGTAGGCAACCAAGCCTGATGCTGATTCCGTTCTGGCCATCCACCGATGATTCGTTTAGCTACCTAAGCAAAATCTCTTCGCTCGAATATGATCAGCCCAAGTATCGCGAAGACCACGAAGTATGCTGCCATGATTGCTATGCCGTAGAAGACCGGGGCGTTGTACGTTGTGAATGTCGTCGGTCCAAACTGGACTGTGGTGACGTGGGCTGGGTACGGATCTTTCAGAACATTCCCGATTATCTCAGCCCCGTATGTGATCAGGAACCACGGCTCCGTCTGAGCCAAGGTGCTCACCAATGTCTGCGTCAGAGGGAGTGCGAACAGGAAGAGTATCATAGTCACGAGTATGGAGATCGAGCCGCTCTTGAATAACGAGCTGAAGAAGAAAGTGACGCCGAGTATCGATATTAGGTACAGGACAGAGAATGCCAATGAAAGGCCAAACTGGTACGGTATCTCAAGCCCAAAATAATACATGCCGTTCGCAACGGTGACTGCGGCAAAAGTGCCGAGTATTGTAAGCGAGGCGATAAAAGCTGCGACCAATTTGCCCCCATAAATTGTCGTCCTCTTGACCGGGTTCGCTATCAGAAAATAACCCGTCTTGTTCTGGAACTCCCCTGATATCGCGTCCCCGCCAAAGAAGATCCCGGAGAGTATCATAACAGTGACTGCCGAGTCCCACCAGCTCGAGTAGAACCCGAGCGGCGATGAGAGAAAACCGGCGGGTTGGTACCGTGCCACCACCGCCGTTAGAAGCCCGCTTATTGCCAGTGTAATTACCAGCAGCACGTAGAACCTCTTGGTGCGGAGATAATTGATCAGCTCGTACTTTGCAATAGTCTTCAACTGGGAAATGCTCCGGGGGATGCGATAACCCCTCATATCCCTGCTCCGTGTTACGCCTGCTAGCCCTTCCATTTCCTTGTCCATGTCTATCACCTTGAGCCCTTCACCAACCTCAGGTAGGTTTCCTCAAGCGCGGAAGAGGAAGACCTGAACCCTATAAGACCCAGCCCCAACGCCGCGATCCTGGCCAATACGCGCTCTTGGATCTCGTTGCCGCCATCGAGCCTCAGCAGTAGCCTCTTGGGATCGGTCTGTTCCACCCCAGAAACCCCTTCTATCGAACCGATCTCTCTCACCCCTTCCTCGCTCAAGTCCTTTGAAAAGATCGCCTCGCACATCCTGTCCTTGCCCTCTGATAAGACCGAGGTCAGATTCTCCATCGTGTCGTATGCCAATAGCCTCCCATGATCTATTATCGCGACCTCGTCACAGATCTCGGTCACCTCATTCAGCAAGTGCGAGCTCATGAATATCAGCCTGTTTTTTCTCTTCATGCCTTTCACTATCTCCCTTACCTCAGCCATGCCCCTGGGATCAAGGCCTGTCGACGGTTCGTCAAGGAGCAGGATCTCTGGATCCGAGAGCAGGGCAGCTGCCAGATTTACCCTCTGCTTCATGCCCTTCGAGAGTTTACCTGCCTTCTTGTCAATCCATTCTTCCATTTTGACCTCAGAGACTGCATTGAGCACCCTTTCCTTGCGCTCATGGGAAGGTATCCCCCTCAGCTCAGCAAGCATTGAAAGGGCCTCCCTGACGGAAAGTGATGGATAGATCTCTGGAGTCTCGATGAGTACGCCACATGGGACGAGCGCATTTTTCTTGTCTTCCAGAACGTCAATCCCATTTATCAATGCCTTTCCCTCCGTCGGTCTTATCATTCCCGTGAAAATCTTCAACGTGGTAGTCTTCCCAGCTCCATTCGGACCTAAGAAGCCGACACATTTCGCCCCCACAATCCGGAGGTTCAGTTCAGAGAGCGCAGTGAATGAGTTATAATGCTTTGTCAATTCCATCGCTTCGATTGAAGGTCCTGACATTGTTAACCACCTGCAATTGTACACAGGAAAGCCGGTGACACAACTATTAAGACTTTCTGACTTCAATTTCTTGAAGTGCAGGAGGTGCGGGAAGTGGTGCGCCTCGTGGTTGGGGCTCGCGGTCCACTGTAGGAAATCGTACGGGAGGCGGCAATAGTGGCATGGCGCGAGTGCGAGGATGTCCTCGAGTTTGTACTTTGCTTTTTGAAAATCAGGAAGTGCACCATGGCGGAGAAATGCGACATGGCTATGAAAGAAGTCCCTTATATTATCGGTCTTGAAGTCGTGGCATTTTAGGAACTTCGAGATGCAACTGGAGTAGTTCATGGCAGTCCTGCGCGAGCCTGAGGTCTACCTTGCAGAACTTAAATTTGTCCTGCTGTACCGTACAGGCAACTTTTTGCTATACGGTACACTTTTTGCCTTCATTTGAAAGGCGCCTTCCTTGGTGAAGCTTCTTTGACGCGGGCAATGAATGTTCAATGGTGGGGCCGTCGGGATTTGAACCCGAGATCACAAGCGCCCCAGGCTTGCATCCTGGACCAAGCTAGACTACGGCCCCGTTCAATAGTTCTATTGATGGAGAGATTATCAACCTGTTAATAAACGTTGAGAGTGGCGCCTCTCTTTTGTTTATATTTGACGCCTTAAGTCCAGCGAGGGCACTCTCACCCCTACGAAAGGCTGCCTTTTTCATCGCTTCAAAATAATACACAAAAAATGGGCGAGATTATTTCTTCTTTTCCTCATCCTTGGAAACTGCATCCTTTGCGCTCTTCCCAAACGCCTTGGCGACGCCAACCCCCTTCTTGAGCCCCTTTCCGATCGCCTCTCCTGCCTTCTCGGCAGCTTTCTCAGCCTTTCCTTTATTCTCTTCTGGCATTTTTTCACAAAACCTGTCGCAAGGAAGCCCATCCTTCAGAGGTGGGACGATTGCGACATGGTATATTTAAGGGCAAATACTTATTTTTCTTTTGGTCGACTACGTGCAGAAGCGCCTCGTTCTGAGCGTCCTTGAGCCTACAAAGGCTAGGAAAAGGCCACTTCGAGAAACCTACCACCTTTTTCGATGTTGTGGATGGGGCTCTCGGTTTCCTTGCCGGCGTCAGAAACAGAGGGCAATCCCATAAAGCTACCTATAACATGCTTATGGACAAGCACCATGCAGCTTCCCAGCTTGATTGAAGCGACCAGCTGCGCTTGGAACACCAGAAGAACGGCAAGCGGAAGCATGTCGAAAGGGCGACCCGCGTAGCTGACCCTAGAGTCAGAATGAACGAATTATCCCTCTCAGGAATGCCCCAGTCAGCGGGCACACTTTGAAGGATGAATGATGTGGAGCGCAGACATGAAAGAAAGAAGAAAGGCGGCATCAGACCACCTTGAGCTTCAAACCCACGTGCTTTAGCCGTGGGTAGCTGACCTACACACCTTCTATTCGAAGATATAAAAAGTATTAGTGTCTGCTGTTGCCTGGTGCTTCCTCTGCCTAGAACTCCATCGCCCTAGCATGCCACGAAATCCACTCAGGTATGTCGCCGTCATCGATTATCATCTTGAGGTAGTGCCGGATAGGTTTCCCATCCCTCTTGTTCCAGGCCTGGGATTTTCTTATGGCCCACTTCAGCGCGTCTTCGACGAGCTTCTGCATGCTCGGATTGTTGCTGAACCTCTCCGACCAGTACTCCCTGGTTCCCCCGATCTTCCTGCTCATCTCCTCTGGGAGTCCTCTCAAAAGTCCATGGATCTCTGGCTCCAGCTCATTCGTTGCGAAGCATCTTTCTATCATCCTTTTGGTCACATCAGAAAATTGCAACCTCTGGTTGCGCCTCCTCCTCATAGAGCTTGCTGTAATAATATATAAAACTATATGATCTATAATTATAAATTATGATTTTGTAAATAAAGCTGGATCCATCGATCGTAAATTGTGGCTGCAGAGAACCTGAATGAAAATAAAAGATGGAAACAAAAATTCAAACTAATCGTTGAGTACCCGAGGCTGATTAATTTATCGCCTTCTTGGTCCCCTGCGCTTTGCGTAGCAGTCCCTGCAATACACAGGCCTGGTCCCGTCCGGCTTGAAAGGAACTTCGCATTCCTGGCCGCACTCGGAACATACTGCCTTGTACATTTCTCTACTTGCCATTTCTTTCACTCCTATTTTATTTGTGCAAATTTCTTTGCACAAGTCATCCAAATAGTGATCTGCTATTAAGCCTTTCTATACAATACTGATCCAGACCACGCCCGATCCGCTTTTTCCAGTCGGGTAAGTTCTCGTCATCCAGAAGTCCGAGACTCTCCTTCATCAACGGCAGATGCGATTGATCCGCCTCAAAGCATGATTTCCGCAACTATTAATAAAGCTTGAGATGGGAAAACAGGGCGCCCAACGCCCGATCCGATGGGGATGCCTTGTACCTCATCATGATCTCCGAAAGCATCTTTCTGTCCACACCGATGTGCAATCCGATCAGCCTCGAGATGCTATCCTTGAAGAAAATGTAGTTTACGACCGAAGTCAGGTTCCTGCACTTTCTCGTCCTGCTTGCGCTTTCAAAGTCGATTATGCATGCTCCCCCGCCCTCTTTGATTATTATGTGCTTCTTTGCGTTCGAGAGCTCGCCGTGGTCCAGACCATGTGAGTCCAGTGCGTGGCATTGCTCCAAGACCTCCCGCACCATGTACTTCACCGTCTCTGATTGTGGCCCGCTCTCCAGCCACCTTGCCAAGTTCAGACCTCTGATGTGCTCCATGGCTATGGCATTCTTGCTGACGCCGAAAAGCCTCGGGCCCACCCCGAACGAGTTGGCGAATTCCAGGTTTGAACCCTCGCCCTCTAGACTCTCCCGGCAGGAGTCGCTTCTCCTGATCTTCACTGCGACAGGCAGACCATGCATCAGCCCGAGGCAGACGACCGCAGTGCACCCCTTCCCGATCATCTTGGCTTCCCCCGCCTCCAGTTCTCCCGCAAGGACTACCCCATCGACCCCCAGCCCCCTCAGGTCCCCGATCACCGCTTCGTAGTGCCGCCTAGAGAAGTGGGGGTACGAGAAGACCGCCTTCAGTCTCCTGTCTTCAAGGGGCAAGACTACTCTTTCAGCCATAGCGGTCTCTTCCTCAAGAACATGAAGATCTCGAACATTAGGTCCGGGCGTCCCTGCGATCGATCTATCAGCTCCCTGGCTGAACTCAGTCTGAAGCCGCGCCTCACTTCTAAGGCGATGTCTGGGCTAAGCTTCATCTTGGGTAGGTTCTCCTCGAGCAGAGTTTTCGAGTCCGTACTCTCTCTCCTCCTGATCACATTCCATCTCTCCCCCGCGATGAATGGGCCTGCGACCGTCCTCTCGCTCTTCAGGTGCTTTCTGAGGAACTTATCTTCATCATCTGGGAAGAGGGTGGATGGGCCCGGGTGGAACTCGGCGTCAGGCAACCTCCCCGCCTCCAGCTCAAGAAGGAAGATGACCTCCTTCTCCTCGTCCGACCAGGCGGACGAGTCCAGCACCCTGAAGCCTTTCTCCTCCAGCAACCTGACGATCTTTGAGAGGCTGTGGTTGACCTCTCCCCAAAGCACGTCCGAAGGGAGGCGGGGGCATGTGGTCTCTATCGCTATTACTTCTGTGCCCCTGCCCCCAGCCATTCTCAGCAGTTCGCTCGTTTCGATGGAAGTGACCGGGGGGAAGAAGAAATCGAGGGAGGGTCTCTTCAGAAAATGGCGCGATGCAGAGACGAACGTCGCGAGGGCACAGGTCGTGACCGCCGCCGCGGCATTCCTGCCCCTGTCAACCGGGTCTATCACCACGAGCGGGGAATCGAAGGCATCGAGGGCGGATCCTTTGCTGTAATGCCCTTCTATGTCAATGACCTCCCCCAGCCGCCAAGCCGCCGCCTTCTTAAGAACCCAATCAAAGCTCCCGTATTGGATTACCAGGAGTTCGCAGAGGTACCCTGAGAAGCCGCCCACCCTTAGCTCTGCTCCGTAAACCCCAACCCCCTTCATGAACTGCTTCAGGACCCTAACCTCATCCCTCCCAGCCTCGCTTAACTTCTCCCTCACATACTTTGTGTGCAGTGGGGTCCGATCAACAGCCGTCATCACCTTTTTACCTGGGGTGAGCTCACCGCTCGGGACTATGTCCATCCTGCAACCGAGAACCTCCGCCTCGACATAAGGGTGCTCCGCATACCCTGTCTTCCATGCCTCCCCTGCCCCCGCCTTTGCGAGCTCTAGCCCCAGGCCAGTTATGATCGCCCTCTCTGTACCGCGGGGGAAGATGATGAAGAGGTCGATGTCCCTGTCCGTGGAGATCCATGTGTCTTTGGCGACCGACCCCTCCACCTCTACCTCGACCTCCAAGCCCCTTTCCTTCGCATCCTCTAGGATTCTTCTCTTCACCACCTCCACCGCCCTACGGATCTCCTCCCAGTCCTCCTCTTTCGGCTTCACCTTCTGCAGGATCTCAGACTTGATTGCCGAGATCCTCTGGTCTTCACTCAAACGGGAACACCTTCAGGTCTGTGTAAACCGGGCCTTTCCCTGTGAGCACGCTCTTCTTCAAGACAAGCCGGTCGACTAGGGTCGTCCCGAAGACCGTCTGAGCGTGGTCTTCCAAGATCCTGAGAAGAGCGTCCCTGTTCCTCTGGGACCTTACCCTGCCCACGGTTATGTGCGGGACAAACCTCTTCTCCTTCTGGAATCCAAACCTCTCTAACGCAGCGTCCAGTTTTCTGGCGATCTCGGTCGCCTCTCCGTCCCCCCTGCCGACCCCGACCCAAATCACCCTGATCACACGCCTGTCTGGGAAAGCGCCTGCCCCTCTCGCCTCGAGCTCGAACTTGCGCGCCTTGATGCCTTCTACTGCGACCGCGATCTCCTCGACCATAGAGGTAGGGATCTCTCCCAGGAACTTCATCGTCACATGGAGATTCTCAGCCTCAACCACCTTGACGTCTGCCCCAGACCTAGCAACCTCTTCCTCGAGATCAGCTATCCTCCCTCTCATATCGTCAGAGATCTCGAGGGCGAAGAATGCCCTCACCGATTCCATAAGGTACCACTCTGGATAACCGTTATATGCGGATACTTTTAACTTCTTTTTCGGGGAGCCCATTGATATACTGCATAACCGGGATGCCTGGCTCAGGGAAGTCTATGGTCTCTGATACTGCCAGGTCAATGGGGATAGCCGTCCTGAACATGGGGGACGTGATAAGGGAGGAGGCAAAGTCAAGGGGGGTCCCGATCACCCCTGAATCCCTAGGGGCTCTGATGCTACTGCTCAGGATGGAAGAGGGGAAAAACGTAGTAGTAAAGAGGTGCCTCGAGAAGGCGCGGAACAACATGCCGCCGATCGTGATCGAGGGCATCAGGAGCCTTGACGAGCTCAACTACCTCAAGTCCAACGAGGAAGTCTTCCTGATTGCCGTCCACGCATCGCCGAAGACACGTTTCGAGCGCCTCTTGAAGCGCGGAAGGGAAGACGATCCCAAGGACTGGAAGACTTTCGAGGAGAGGGACATGCGTGAGCTCGGCGTCGGACTGGGATCCGTTATAGCACTGGCCGACCTGGTGTTTATCAATGAGGGGCCGATCCCGGAACTGATCGATTCCGTCAGGCGCTTCTTCAGCGGTGAGGTTTATGGCAAGGGTAGTGGTTGAGGCGGAGATACGCCCCACGGAAGATGAGGGGAAGGTGGCTCAGGCAGTCTCCAACTTGACAGGCTCGAAGCCTTTCCGCATCCTCCAGAGGGGGCAGCGGAGGGTTCTCCTCCAAGAAGGGGACGAGTCTTTACTGATCGCCCTGAGACAGCTCCTCAGGAGAGAGCGGATACTCGACGCTGCGAGGAAGCTCATGATAAGGGGGATCAGGGGTAACCAGTTCACCTTCTTCCTGAACAAGCAGGTTGCCTACGCTGGGCACGCCTCCTTTTGCATGCCCGAAGGGGAGTCCCCTCTAGGCCCGATCAAGTTCACTGTCGAGACCGAGGACCCAAAATCATTTATTGACTGGCTTGCAACTAGGACTGTGGACGGGAGGCCAGTAGATGAGATATGCCAATCGGGATATCCACACTCTGCACATTCGGAGAGACCTTCAAGAAGATAGAGTTCTATCAAGAATCCACCCCGCCCGTAATAGAGGTACTCGATGAGTGGGCGGATCGGCTGGACAGGTCGAGGATAGCCCTCCTGCTCGCCCTCAGTTCCGTTTGGAGGACGCGCTACACCCTGCATGCCCCTATAATCGACCT
The DNA here is from genome assembly GCA_014361455.1 of Candidatus Methanosuratincola sp. Lineage (GTDB taxonomy): Archaea > Thermoproteota > Methanomethylicia > Methanomethylicales > Methanomethylicaceae > Methanosuratincola > Methanosuratincola mesotaenarum. The sequence goes on along the minus strand of JACIVP010000017.1, from coordinate 9,776 downwards.
GAATATAGCCTCAGCAAGCGAAAGGGTGAGGCAACTTTCGATAGAACTGGTGAAGGAATCTGTGGATCACGCCCGTGAGCTCGGCGCCCTTCTAGTTGTAATGCACCCCGGGTCATTCCAACCGGTGAGCCGTGGCGCACCGGATGCCGACTGGGCCCTAAACTTCGCGTCGCTCTCAGAGATCCGCGAGTACGCTGCCCAGGAGGGAGTCAATCTCTGCCTGGAAAACATGCCCGCCGGGACAAGGCTCTTCTTCCAGTCTCCGCAGGATTTTCTTAGGGCTTCAGAAGAAGGTCTGGATTTTGATCTTACACTCGACGTCGGGCACGCCAATACCAAGGGCACGCTGAGGGAGTTCCTTGCACTACTCAAGGGACGGATCAGGCACTTACACCTCCATGACAACATGGGGAGCCGGGACGAGCACCTCCCAGTGGGCAGGGGGACTGTCGACTGGGGGCTCCTGAAGAGGGAGGTTGACCTCTCATCCATGACAGCAGTCGTCGAATCGAACTCGATCCAGGATGCCGTTGAGTCAGTCGCAGCAGCCCGTCAGATCCTCAGCTCGTAGACGTCAAAGTCCTTTGCCGCTGAGGTCTCTGGGAATACTGCCCTGGCCTCCTCCTCCAGCACGGTCGTGTCGGGGTACCTTGCACTGAAATGGGTCAGGAGCAGCTTCCTCACCCCCGCCTCGCTTGCCACCCCCGCTGCCCCGCGCGCCGTTGAGTGCCCCTCCGCCAAGGCCCTCTCCCTGAGCTCCTCCGAGAAGGTGCACTCGTGTATCAGCAGGTCTGCACCCTCCGCGAGTCGGACAATCCCCCCGCTCGGCCTCGTGTCTCCTGAGTAGACAACTGCGATCCCCTTGACCGGATCCCCGAGCACATCTTCGGGCATCACTTCGTGCCCCCCTTCGAGGATAACTGGCATGCCCGCCTTCAGCGTCCCCCACAGCGGCCCCTCCGGGACCCCGAGCGCCCGCGCCCTCTCAGGGAGGAACTTCCCTGGGCTCCTACCTGCGGTGATCCTGTAGCCGATGTTTGGCACCGAGTGCTCCGCCCAGACCCCGGCAACCGTGTACTTCTTATAGTTGATGATCTCCCCTCCTTGGACCTCATGCACCGTCAGCTCGAACGCAGGCTCGCACATCGCTGGGACCGTGGTCTGTTCTATGAAATCCCTGATCCCTGGGGGACCAAAGACCTCGAGGGGGTGCGTTCTGTTTATCAGATTCATAGTCTGGATGAGACCTGGGAGGCCGAATATGTGGTCCCCATGCATATGCGTTATGAAGATCTTCATCCTCTTGCCTAGGCTTGCCTTGACCTTCATCAGCTGCCGCTGCGTCCCCTCACCACAGTCGAAGAGTATCTGCTCCCCCTCATTCTCCAGCAGCACCGATGGCAGCCCGCGTTCTGGTGTAGGCGTGCCCGCAGAAGTCCCTAGGAATGTTATCCTCATTTCAGGCACTCTCTGCGACTACTATTGCGCGCGTCAGCGATTTATGGACTCTCATTGTGTGCTCCTCCAGGACCCTGAGCCCCTCCCCCTCCGCGATACTCGATGGCTCTATCTCGGATGGGGAGGCGAAGCAGATCCTCCCCCCGCTCCTCAGGACCTCGCGGGCCATCCTGGTGAGCCCCCTTATCAGGTCCCAGACCCTCTCACCCCCGGTTGATGCCCCCCTGCCATATGGCGGGTCGGTCGCGATCCCATCTGCCCCCCTCACAGGTCCTGCCGTCCCGTCCCCGTGCACTACATCGCAGTCGAGGCCGTAAAACTTGGTGTTCTTTATTGCGCCCCTGACCATCCTGAGGTCGATATCTACGCCCACTGCCTTCATCCCCATCATCGCTGCCTCTATCAGGAACCCGCCGGTGCCACAGAACGGGTCCAATAAAACGTCCCTTGGTCTAGCCGCCGAGAGGTTCACAAACACCCTTGAGACCTTGGGCTCCAGGACGCCGGGATGGAAGTACGGGCGGGTCTTCGGTCTCCTCTTCACGAATGCCCCCCTATCCGTCCTGAACCCGAGCGAGAAGATGTAGACGCTCTCCCCAGATACTGCCGCCCTGATCCAGACCTCCGGGGCGGTGAGGTTCACCCTAGCGCCGAGGCTCCGCGGGACGGCGTCGCCTATGGCCTTCTCGAGGGCCTGCAGGTCCGCTGCTTCCCAGTACCTTTTCACCCTGGTCGCCCTCACACCGAAAGTCCTGCCTTCAATGAAACCCCAATCTATCCCGTTGCAGGTCCGACTGATCGATTCCATGCTCCGCCCGGCCACTCCCAGCAGCGGGCCCCCCTCCATCACGAGCGCAGCCCGTGACCTTAGCAGCCCTTCCAACCCCTCCTCTGGGTTGAGCAAGAGCACTTGGTCGCCCCTCCCCACCTCCGCGTACCGCATTCCCTCTGATCGGAGGATCCCCCTGACCTCGGCATAGGGGAGCGTTGGGTGCTCGCCCGAGAGCAGCAGGAAGATGCTTCCGATCAACCTAACGTAGCTCCTTTGCTATCAGCGGCGCGACGCTTATGCGGCTTACCGGGCTGCTGACGGTGTCTGTGCCGAGGACCTCATCCACCCCAGCCTCGCGCATCCGCTCGAATGCCCCGGGTACCAGCAACGGGTGCGTGCACGCCGCCAGCACCCTCCTCGCGCCCCACTCCTTGAGGATCCGGGCGGCATTCGCGATCGTCCCCCCTGTGCTGATCATGTCGTCAACTAAAACCGCATCCCTTCCCCGCACGTCAGCAGCCTCACCCTTGACCGTTATCGCCCCGGTAATCCTGTCCCGCGTCTTCTCGAAGTTTCCGCACTCCGCTCCAAGCCGCTCCGCGACCCTCTTGGCGATCATTATCGCCCCCTTGTCTGGGGAGAGTACGTAGGGATCCTTGAGGCCTAGCGCCATGAGGTGTTCGGATATTACCTCAGTGCCTAAGAGGTTCCTTGCCTTGATCCCTAACGCCTGCAGGGTCGCCTCCTTGTGGACATCAACTGTGTAGAACTCGTCTGCACCTGCCGCCTCGATCAGCCTGAAGAGCGTCCTTATGCTGACCGCCTCCCCCTCTCTGAACCTCGTGTCCTGCCTTGCGTAGGCCATATAGGGGACGACTGCCCTGACCCTTCTTGCACCGAGATCTTTCAGGGCGTCTATGATCAGGAGGAGCTCGACAAGCCGCTTGTCCTGCTGCGGGTACGTTGTCTGGACGAGCACTATGTCCTCACCCTCCACAGATCCGGACAGGCGCAGATACGACTCCCCATCCGGGAAGTTTTTATAATCAAGATCGACCGTTCTTGCAGAGATCAGTTTTGCGATTCTCTTACCGAGGTCTACAGATGACGGACCAGGGACTACTATCATTGTGACCAGCTCAAAATTCTTAATATCTGTCCCCTCTTAAGACTTATGCGGGGGGAAGTTCCAGTGGAAGCCATGCTCTACCAGAAGCTTGACAGCGGGGCAGTGAAGTGCAACCTCTGCGCCTGGCGGTGCACGATCCAGCCTGGGAAACGGGGCGTCTGCAGGGTGCGCGAGAACATGGGTGGCAGGCTGGAAACGCTAGTCTACGGCAGGGTCGTCAGCTACGCTGTGGACCCAATCGAGAAGAAGCCGCTGTACCACTTCTACCCTGGAAGTACCGCATTCTCGATCGCGACTGTCGGATGCAACTTCAAGTGCAATTTCTGCGACAACTGGGTCATAAGCCAGGAGGAAGGGATCATAGGGGAAAACCTGCCGCCCGAGATTGTCGTGAGCGAGGCCCTCTCCATGCACTGCTCCTCGATAAGCTACACCTACACGGAGCCGACGATATTCTTCGAGTACGCCTACGACACATCGCGGATCGCGCGCCAATCCGGTCTCTTTAACACATTTGTCACGAACGGATACATGACGCCGGAGGCAGTCGACGCTATCCACCCGTATCTTGACGCGGCAACGATCGACTTCAAGGGGAGCGGGGATCCGGAGTTCTATAGAAGCTTCTGCGGAGTCCCGAGCGCTGATCCGGTGTTCGAGTCCCTCCTGGCAATGAAATCAAAGGGCATACACTTGGAGATAACCGACCTCATCGTGCCTTGGGGCGGGGATATCAAAGGCGCCTTCACAAAGCTGGTCAGGTGGATCGCGGACAACTTGGGGGACGAAACCCCATTCCACATCCTGAGGTTCTTTCCAAGCTACAGGTACAATGGGCCGGAATCCCCCGCCGAGGGGGTCCTGGAGGAGCTCTGGAACCTTGCAAGGCTCGAGGGCCTGAAGTATGTGTACCTGGGCAACGTCCCGGGGCACAGGTACGAGAACACCTACTGCCCCTCGTGCGGGAAGCTGGTAATCGGGAGGATCGGATTCCAGGTGACCTCATTGAGGCTGAAGGGGGATGCCTGCGCCCACTGCGGGAGCAGAATCAACGTGAAGGTCTGATGGGAGGTGATTTGAGCGAAATGTGGCGGCTGTTGAGGCCTGATGCCGTTATGGCACTGGAGGACCCGAAGATACTCTCCTCAATGCCGAGGTACGTCGGCATCCTCAAGGGCAGGTTTCTCCCAAGGTTCATGGTCTCGAGATATGTCCCTGTGAACTGGGATCTTGAGAGCAGTGAGGGCGAGCTATGGGAGCTGCACAACCGATCTCTCGTCGAGATGGAGTCGCTGATGCGCGACCTAGACTCTGGAAAGATTGGGCATAAGGAGATCGGAGAGCCCCCTGAGAGGTCGCTGCTGCACCTGAAGGCCAAGATCGGGGAGTCTCTGATGGCTCCATGCAGGCTATGCGAGAGGAGGTGCGGCGCTGACCGCCTCAGGGGTGAGCTCGGGTTCTGCAGAGTGGGTCGGGAGTTCAAGGCACATTCGTGCTTTGATCACATGGGCGAGGAGCCAGAAGTTGTACCCAGCTTCACGGTATACGGATGAGATCCGGCCGAATTAGCCTGGGCTGCAACTTCGCCTGCATCCACTGCCAGAACTGGGAGATCAGCCAGCAGTTCGTGGACGGGGAGATCTATAGGGAGCGGGAAATTGCAGCCCTCATAGACGACGCCAAGAGAAGGGGGTGCAGAAACCAGAACTGGGTTGGCGGGGATCCGATACCGCACATACCGTTCTGGCTCAGGGTGCTTCTCTTGGAAACTGAGGGCATGCCAGTCTTCTTCAACACAAACGGTTACTACTCCGCCGAGGCATCGTCGCTGCTCAGGGGTGTGGTGGACATATACAAGATCGACTTCAAGTACGGGTCGGACAGGTGCGCCGAGAAGATCTCGGACGTCAGCAACTATTGGACCGTCCTCACCCGGAACCTCAGGGGAGCGAAGCAGCATGGAGAGTTGCTGATCCGGGTCCTCGTACTCCCTGGACACATCGACTGCTGTCTGAGGCGGATACTCTCCTTTATCTCGGAGGAGCTCGGCCCCGAAACCAGGGTGAACCTGATGGATCAGTACTCCCCCCACTGGAAGGCCTCCGAATTGCCAGAGCTCAGGAGACGACTGAACAGCGCCGAGTGGGGAAAGGCGCTCCGGCTTGCCTCGGAGGCGGGCATGAGGAACGTGATCCTATGAGGCAGTTTAGGTGGCTGCCTCAAGAGCGGGTTTGGTGGATAGACAATTCTTTAATAGCCGTGCAGGAATCTCATGATTGGTGGATATTTGTGGCTGATGTTTGCCCAGAGTGCGGCGGAGTTCTGAAGTTTGACCCTTCAAGGAAGCGTTATGTCTGCCAGAGCTGCGGTCTCTCCCTTAACCGCGAAGAGATAGATGAAATCCGTCACAAGGACCAGAATTTTAACGAGGACGAGAAGGAGAGGATCCAAAAGGAGTACCTAAAATGGTGGGTTGCCAAGAAGTGACTCTGGAAGGCTGCTTAAAAGATGGCAGCAAGTTCGAGGTCGAGATAATCTCTTCGGGCAGGGAGCTGCTAATCGGCAAGACTGTCAACACTAACGCCGCCTGGATCGCCTCGCGCGTAACAGGAATCGGCGGGGCAGTCGCCCGTGTAGCCGTGGTCGGAGACTCAGTACAGGAGATCGCCAGCGTCATACGCGAGGCGATCGCCAGGAGACCGAAAGCTGTGATCATCACAGGGGGGCTCGGGCCTACATATGACGACATGACGGTGGACGCACTCGCCTCTGCCCTCCGCGTACCGAAGGTTCTGGACGAGGTGGCATACCGGTTAGTCGCAGAGAAGTACTCCGCAATGGGGTTACCTATGGCACCCCAACGGATCAAGATGGCATACATGCCTTCAGGTTCATTCCCGATAAGAAACGAGCTGGGGACTGCCCCTGGCGTGGCTGCTGAATTCCAAGGGACGCACCTCTTCTGTCTGCCTGGCGTGCCGCGAGAGATGATGGAGATGTTCAATTCAAGCGTCCTGCCCGCCTTATCAAAATACTCCGACGCGGTGTACGGAGAGCGGACCCTGATGCTGGAGGGGGTCCCAGAGTCGACACTGGCATCGATCATAGACGAGGTCAGGCGCCTACACCCGACTGTGTATTTCAAGTCGCACCCAAAGGGATCCGAGCGCCTCCCTGTGATCGAGATGCATCTTACGGCTTACGCAACTGATTCCGAAGTCCTCTCCCGAGCCTTGGACTCTGCCGAGAGCGGGTTCATATCGGCGGTCAGGGAGATCGGGGCTTCGGTGAGGAGGGAAAATCCTTGAAATTTGCCTTCTTGATGGGCACTGCAGGCTCAGGGAAATCCACGCTCGTCCTCTCGCTAAGTGAGAGGATCAGCAGCCCTGAGGTCAGCGTAGCCACACTCAACCTCGATCCAGGGGTCAGGTGGCTTCCCTACTCCCCAGATGTGGATATCAGGGACTATGTCGACTATGACAAGCTAGTTGAGGACTATAAGCTGGGACCGAACGGGGCACTGATTGCCTCAGTTGATGCCTCTGTGAACCATATCCAAGAAATGAAGGGCGAGATGGAGAGGATCGGGGCCGATTATGTACTCGTTGACACACCTGGGCAGATGGAATTATTCGCATACAGGAGCGCTGGGAGGGGGATTGCGCGATCCCTCTCTGACGGGAACTACTGCACAGTGTTCCTTGCAGACTCGATCTTCCTCAACAGGCCGTCCGACTTCGTTTCCGTGCTTCTCCTATCCTGCTCGGTACAGGCAAGGTTCTACGCCCCACAAATAAACTGCATCTCTAAATGCGATCTCCTCACCCGCGAGCTCTACGAGAGGGGCAGGCTCTGGATCGAGGATCCCGAGTACCTCAAGGACGATTTTTTGTCTGAGCAGGTGGACCTTCAAATCGAGTTCTCTGAGCGGGTGCTCGATGCGTTGATCGAGATGGGTGTTTTAGGAGAATTTATATTTACCTCCTCAGATACAGGAGAAGGGCTGGACGATCTGTATGCACAGATACAGCGGATCCACTCCGGTGGAGAGGATCAATAGACAACATGGTGATTAACGAATGGAGAATCGGACAGTTGAGGCCGCTCCAACAACAAAACAACTTCAGGCGCTCCAACAACAAATCGAGGATAACTACCAGCAACTGAATGCTCTGAGGGACAGGAAGAATGCCCTCCTGGCGAAGCTGAGCGAGCTCCAAGATCTTGCATTAAATGCAAAGTCTGAGAGGGACGAGAAGAACCGGATCATCTCGGAAAAGAAGCAGATCAGGGAGCAGCTCCACAAAGAGAAGGCCGAGATCTCCGAAAGGATCAAGGCACTGGTCGAGAAGAAGAGATCTCTGCTCGAGAGTGCACCTGGATCAGCGGCGAACCTTGCAAAGCGATACAAAGAGCTGACTTGGAAGTACCAGACAACTAGCCTTACAATCGAGGAGGATCGTAAGCTCGTTCAGGAGATAACTGAGCTCGAGAAGAAGCTGGTCTACTTCAAGAAAGTCAGGGATGTCGACCAGGAGATCTGTAGTCTGCGCGCCAAGTTCGATGAACTGAGAGACAAGGCCAACGCCGTCCACCAGGAGATACTCGCCTTGGCGGAGGAGTCAAAAAAGAGCCACGAGAAGCTCATGGCTGTCCATGAAGAAGGCGCAAAGATAATCGATGAGCTAAACTCTGTCAGGGCGGAAATGAACACCATCTGGGAGATGATAAAGGGATCCAAGGTGAAGCTCTCTGATGCTAGGACGAAATATGAGATCACCAAGGCAGTTCAGCTACAGCGGAAGGCCCAGGAATTCGCAGAGCGAAAAAGGCTGCTCACGTCAAAAAGATTAGAACTGGTTGCAAGGGCGAATGAAAAGCTGAAGAAGGGCGAGCGCCTCACATTCGAGGAGTATGCGGCCATTCTAGATGAAAAGGAAGCGAACGGTGGCAGCTGACCCACTTGTCCTGCTTATAAGGGGAAAGTAAAATAAATGGGTTACCTCTCCTTCCAGTCCAGGCAGTAACTGTTTTTACGATTTTTGCCTTCTTGCTCCACCGGGGCGCCAAACACAGGCAACCCACTTTTTTTGGATTACCTTCTGGATCTTTTAAGGTTTTCTATTGCAAATAGAAATGTTTTAAATATAAACCCCTCATGATAACTTACCAGTGGAATTAATGAGCCTCAAGGGCAAGAGGATACTCGTCCTTTGCGTTGACAAGGACAATGATTTGGGGCGTGTCACTGGAGCCAAGACCCCAGTGATAGGCAGGGAGGACGTGTCCTCGATAGCTACTCTCTTCGCGATAAAAAGCCCTGAGGACTCGGACGTCAATTCTATTTTCGCCGCAATCAACACTTATGACTCCATTCTGGGCGAAGGATATGATTGCGAGGTCGCAGTTATAGTAGGCTCTCCAGAGGGAGGTTTCAAGGCAGACCTTAATATACGCCGTGAGCTCGAGGAAACCCTCAAGCGATACGATGCCGATGGCGTAGTGTTCGTCAGCGATGGGGCTTCGGATGAACAAGTGATCCCGACAATCCAATCAAGGATCCCTATAATCTCAGTCAAGAGAGTATTCGTCCAGCAGGAGAAGAGCGTTGAAGAGACATACGTCCTGCTATACCGGTACCTCAAGAAGCTCTCCGAGCCGCAGCACTCAAAGCTCGGGCTAGGCGTCCCAGGCGTGATCTTGCTAGTCACAGCCTTGCTTTACTTCCTTGATCTGATAAACTATGCCCTCATCACCCTCTGCATTGTTGTTGGGACAGTGCTGTTGGTCAAGGGCTTTCACATAGATGTCACAATGAAGCAGGTCTGGTCAGAATCTCCGATCAGGTTCATAACAACCGTGATTGCTGTGATCATCATCTCTGTTTCCATCTATCAGGGTCTCAGCCTTGCGGTCATGAGTGTAGAGCTCCCGAACCAGTTGGCGCTTTTCATAAGCTTGGCACTATCAAACATGATCGACCTCTTGGTCATAGGCATAGCGATATTTCTCGGCGGCAAAGCAGTGGTCAAATACTTGGAGGGGTCGCCAAAGCTCTGGCACGAGATTGTGGGGCTGGTGTCGCTTGTCTTCATAAGACAGGTGACCTTGGACGCCTCATTGATCATAGCCAACCCCGCGAGTGATGCAACCCCACTTATTCTCTCGGCTGGGCTAGGAGTACTCATCTGCACGTTGCTTGCGGTTGTGTTCACCGTTCCTAGGCGGCTAAAAAAGCCTGAGGATAAGACCAGTCAATACTAGCATGATGCACCATCGCCAGCCATGGTGCTCGCTTTCGTTCTTTCCCAGCGGCTAGAATCAATTGGTGAGCTTCACAAGCTACAAAGCGGAAGAAGCTGGTAAGCATGTGGGGCTAATCAATCCAAACGACACTTCACAGATTTGTAGCGGCTG
>JACIVP010000016.1 GCA_014361455.1 Candidatus Methanosuratincola sp. | reverse complement strand
AGGCTGTGATAAGACTCTCAGAGGCCAGGGCGAAGCTGGCATTCAAGAAGGAGGTCTCGAATGAGGATGTACAGGCAGGTCGTTTATGTTCTCGGAGATCGTCTTCTGGGGTACGTACCTGCCGAAGCTCGGGTTGGCAGCTGCGAGGATGCTGGTCCTAGCGTTGAGCTGGACGACTATGCCGGCCTTGGCTATACTGATGGTCTGTTGTTCCATCGCTTCATGTATGGCCGACCTGTCCTCAGGGCGCATCTTGTCGATCTCGTCGATGCAGGCTATCCCCTTGTCGGCAATGACCAGAGCGCCAGCCTCCAAAAAGAACTCGCCAGTATTCTTGTCCCTTATCACCGTAGCAGTGAGGCCTGCGGCAGTGGACCCCTTTCCGGAGGTGTATACCCCGCGCGGGGCTATCCTTGAGACATACTGGAGCAGCTGGGACTTTGCAGTGCCGGGGTCGCCCACCAGCAGGAGGTTTATGTCGCCCCTGATCTTGATTCCATCGGGCATCGTTTTCGTTACGCCGCCTGCGAGCTGATATGCCACCGCCTCCTTTATCTCGTCGTAGGCATAGATCGACGGGGCAATCGATCCGATCAGCTTGTCGTAGAGGTTCGGATCGGAGGCGAGCTTCTTTATCGCCTTTTCATCCTCGGGAGTAATGGCGACCTCCTCGGCCCCCCTCTCCGCCACCTCCAGGTGGTTCGCATCTATCCCGGAGGAGAAGGTCGCGAGCCTGAATCCCCTCGATGTGAACTCTTGCTTTGCCTGCAGGATGCCGACGAGCGAGATCCTGTCGCCGGGGCGGGAGACGTCAACTATGTCACCCTGGAGGATCCCCTCGGCAGATCGCGGCAGCTGACCGGGCGGCAGTTCCTCCGGCTTCTCTTGGATGGAGATCAGCTGCCAGTCGACGAAGACCGACTCCTCGGGTAGGAGCCTGAAATAGCCCTTCCTGGCGCAGTTCTGGTTCGTGCACTGCGACGGAGGTATCAGCATGTTCCCAGTCTGCTCCAAGACAATCTTCTCGCCGCATCGCGGGCACTGGTAGACCGCGGTTTTAAGGAGCTGCTTCACCGCAGAAGCCCTCGTGATTATCCCTTCAACCATGATCAGCTTGCCCATGTGAGCGGACTTGAGCGAACGGAGGGGGACCACTTCGTCGAGCTTCCTAAACCTAGCCCTGAAGTTTTTGATCTTCGAGGCGTACTGCATATTCTCTACGCGCATTACGTCGTAGATCGCGGAGTTCATCTTCGGCATCAGCTCAAGCGGCTTCTCCTTGATTTCCTTCGCTAGATCGGGATCGAAGGATATGATGTCCTCAAAGTCCACCACGAGGGAGGTCTTTCCCTGGGAGGGCATATTAGATATGGCGTCCCTGTACTTGAAGACACCTTTTCCGTCTTGGAACTCCTTGAGAAAGCCCACAAAACGCTCCCGATAATCGACAACCTCAACCGTCTCTGTCATAAACCACAGCTCACTCAGGTGATATGATCTTCTTACGCCACGTATCTATTTCTTCCCTGATCGAGCTGAAGAGGGCGAGCTCCTCGGGCGTCAGTAGATCCAGCGAATGCCTCAGTGGATTTCGCTCCATCGCCAGGTGGAGGATCTTCTGCAGCCTGCAGTTAACTAGATCCTGCGCCTTCATGAATGACTGCCTGTGTTCGTTCAGCAGCGTATGGGTGGGGTTGTTCTTGATCGCCTCGTTGAGCGACGCCAGCAGTTGCCTGAGGCGGGGGTAGAAGTGGTTTGGAAGCTCTGAGAGGCCCTCGTTGCGCTCCTCCTTCCAGCAGAGCTTGTAGAGCTCCGTGGACTTCAGGCCATGGGATTCTTCCCCAGATACCTTGACAAACCCATCAGCCTCGAGTATCCTGGCCACCCAGATTGGCAGCTTCTCCTCCCTGCCCTCCTCGTAGGCGCCCAGCTGGATCCCACCGACTGGCATCGCAGGGAAGGCCCTGATGAAAGTGGCGCCCACCAGCTCCTCCTCATAGAAGAACTGAGAGTGCTTGATGCTTTCAGAGGGATCTTTAGGCATAAACTAGTCAGACGAGACTACGCAGTTTACAGTTTTAACTTCTTCGGAGACATGTGGAGTTGTTTTCTGCGCTGGTCAATCCGTAAGAGGTTCAGGAGGAAGGCACCTGCTTTGGGCTACGAGAGATCACCTTCAGTGAGGTGTAGGCGGGTATCGCTATTATGATGCCGACCAAGACTTGCCCAATGTTGAAAGGCACTTCGGCTATGGCCGCATATCCTAGGAAAAGCTGCTCATAGAGGAAGTAGCCTAACACCATCACAGACCCAGAGATCAGCGCAGAGATCGTGATGTATCCAGTCTCCTGTCTGGCAGATAATGAGGCGTAAGCGACAACCAATGCTACGGCCCCTCCGACAATAGCCCAGAAAATAGGTGAGAGCTCCACGACTAGGCTGTACGATCCGATCCAAGACGGCCCAATCGTGACTTCCAAAGTCCCCGAGTAGAACATGATCCCCACTGCGAGGACCAGAGTGAAGACTGCCGCGCTGGCCGCGATCGAGAGGAGTTTCCACTCTCCTTTCTTGAACTCGGGGCGCCTTGAGGTCAGAATGCCCAGCAGGAACCCCTCCAGCCCCTTGATCACCAGCGTTGCCGGGGCGAAGAGGTAGAATCCGAGAACCACATCCGCGAGCATCGATCCAACGCCTCCAGCAAATGCCCCGATCCTTGCCCCCCCTAGGAGTGCTACGAGGAATACCGCAGCTTCCCCCAGATTGAAGTATCCCCTCGTCGCAGGGACGTAAATTGTGAACGCGATCGTTGCAACGGCCACAAGAGCGGTGGAGAAGGCGGTGATGGGGATGTCCCTTGCAAGACGCATAAAGGCTTCGCCGGATGAGAGATTACTGCCCAGTCAATATTTCCTTTGTGGTCGGTACCGAGAGATCTTGGACGGGCGGTGGTCGGTACGAAGAGAGACTGAGGACATATTCGCATAGGATCGCTCAAAGCCGGCCTGTCTCGTGGAGGGTGCCATCGTGCGCTTGTTGCCCGGCTTGACCATGCAGGATGCCAGCTGCCTACTCGTCTCCTCTGCATGGATCATGCTGCCGGGCAGGTGTTTCGAGCAGGTTAAATAGCATCTTCTTAAGATCAAATCAGGAGGAGAACCGATTGTCTGTACATGAGGTTATGTGGACAGAGAAGTACAGGCCGAAGACCTTGGACAGCATAGTCAACCAGACTGAGATCATTGAGAGGCTGAAGAGGTTCGTCAAGGAGAAGTCAATGCCTCACTGCCTCTTCGCGGGGACGCCTGGCACCGGTAAGACGACTGCTGCGATGTGCCTGGCCAGCGACCTGTTCGGGAAGGACTACAAGAAGAACTACCTTGAGCTCAACGCAAGCGACGAGAGGGGGATCGACGTCATCAGGACGACAGTCAAGGACTTTGCCAGGACTGTCGGGATGGCGGATGCCCCGTTCAAGATACTTGTCCTCGACGAGGCCGACAACCTCACCGCTGATGCGCAGCAGGCGCTGAGGAGGACAATGGAGATGTATACAGCCACCTGTAGGTTCATACTCTGCTGCAACTACTTCAGCAGGATAATAGAGCCGATACAGTCGAGGTGCGCATTCTTTAGGTTCGTCCCGCTCAAGCCGGACGACGTCAGGGCCAGGATCACGTACATCTGCAAGCTCGAAGATGTACAGATCACCCCGAAGGGGATCGATGCGCTCATATATGTCGGCAACGGGGACCTCAGGAAAGTCATCAACACGCTTCAAGCTGCTGCGGCCACCTCGGAGGTTGTGGACGATGATGTAATCTATAGGATTGCCGGTAGGGTCAGTCCAAAGGAGATAAAGGAGGTGCTGGCGGATGCCCTCGGGGGGGACTTCAAGTCTGCACGTGAGAGGGTGATAGGCATGATGGTCCAATACGGACTCTCGGGGCTCGATGTAGTCAAGCAGATGCACAGGGAGACGCTCGGGCTCAACATAGAGGAGGAGGTGAAGCTCAGGATAATCGAGGCAGTAGGAGAGGCAGAGTTCAGGCTACTACAGGGGGGTAGCGATGAGATCCAGATAAACTCGATGCTCGCAAAGGTCGTAAATCTGGGGCATAAAGAGTGATCTGTAGGGGGGCTCAGGTTGAGTGAACAAGGACTGCCATGGACCGAGCGGTTCAAGCCCACCAGCCTTATGGAGATCGTGGGGAACTATGCCTCTGCAGAGCACTTGCTCAACTGGGTAAGGAGGAGGCTAGAGGGTGGGGAAGGGGTCAAGAGGGCGGCGATGGTGTATGGCCCGCCTGGCACCGGTAAGACGCTCTCGGTCGAGATCGTTGCAAAGGAGCTCGACCTCGAGTTGATCGAGATGAATGCGAGCGACTTCAGGACGGAGGAGCTCGTCGAGAGGGTAGCGGGCGGGGCGGCCTCGCAGGGCTCCCTCTTCGGGAAGCGGGGGAAGCTGATCTTCATGGATGAGATAGATGGGATCTCTGGAAGGGAGGACCGGGGAGGGCTCGCCTCGATAATCGCGACTGTAAAGGAATCAAGGTACCCAGTCGTCGTAGGGGCAAATGACCCCTGGGATACAAGGTTCAGGGGACTACGCGAGATCTGCGAGATGATCCAGTTCAGGAGGATAAGGAGCCAGAGCATCATCGTCTTCCTAAGGAAGGTCGCGAAGAAGGCGGGGGTGGCGGCAACGGACGGCGCCCTCGAGCGGATAGCCGAGTTCTCGAACGGGGACCTGAGGGCAGCGATAAACGACTTCCAGATGCTGGCCACGGGGAGAAAGACGCTCAACGAGCTGGAGGTCAAAGGGCTCCAGTTCAGGATCCAGGACCGGGGGGCTTTCGATGTGATGAAGGAGCTATTCTCCTCGAAGAGTGTCCTGGAGGCAAAGCTCGCGCTCGAGGGGACCTCGATGGACCCTGAGATGGCCCTCCAGTGGATAAACGAGAACATACCCAACCAGTACCAGTCGCCAGGCGAGAGGGCAGAGGCATACGACTGGCTATCCAGAGGAGATCTCTTCATGGGGCGCGTCAGGAGGTGGCAGGCATGGGACCTGATAGGATATGCCCTCGAGCTCGCGGCAGGCGGGGCAGCCCTGGCCAGGCGGGGGGATTACAGGTTTACCAGGTACAGCTTTCCCAAGAAGATAAGCGTGATGAGCCGGACCAAGGAGGAGAGGGGCGCCAAGCAGGAGGCAGTCGATCGGATAGCAAAGGAGAACCACGTCTCCCGGAAGAAGGCCGCATTCGAGTACCTTCCTTACATTGGAATAGTATCCAAGGGCATTGGGCAGTCTGCCGATCGGTATCACCTGTAGAAGGGCTCCCTGACAGCGACTGCAGACATGAAGAGGGTCTTCAACTGGGCATCCGTCCAGCCGGACTTGATGCCTCCCAAGAGGTCGAAGAGGAGGTCGTCCCTCATGAGGCATGGCTTTATCCTTCCGTCGCTGGTGATCCTGATCCTCGTGCAGCCGGCGCAGAAGGCAGGGTTGTTAACCGGGCGCACGACCTCGATCGGGAGGCCCCTGACTACGTACACCCGCCTCCGGTTCATCTCTCCCCTCTCGACCACGGACTCTGCGGCCTCTGAAAGCATCTGCTCGATCTCGGAAAGGTCGGTGTGGTACCTCTCGAAGAAGCCCTTGTCCAAGTTGAGATCCTCAAGCTCTATAATCTGGAGCATGGAGGAGTTCCTCCGGGCAAACTCGATGAGATCGTCCACTGCGGAATCGTTTATGCCCCTCATTATGATCGTGTTTATCTTCACATGCATCCCGAGCACGCGAACGGCCTCGAGCCCATCGATCACGCTACCGAGGTCCCCACCCGTTATCGATCGGTAGGCTCCGGCGTCAATGCTCGGCAATGAGACGTTAATCCTCCGCAGGCCCGCCTCGTAAAGCTCAAGGGCCCTTTCTCGCAGGAGCTGCCCGTTGGTCGTTACGCCGACGTCATCGAACCCAAGCGAGCAGGAGTAGGCGATTATCCCCCCCAAGTCCCTCCGCAGCAATGGTTCTCCCCCGGTGAACTTGATCCGCCTGATGCCGAGGTCCCTCGCCAGCCTGAGTATCCGGAGGACTTCGTCGGTGAACATCTCCCCGGACGGAGATTTTTCCCCCTCGTGGTGGCAGTAGATGCAGTTCAGGTTGCACTTCTGCGTCAGTGACATTCGGATGCCGAGGATTCGACGACCGTACCGGTCCACTAGGACGCCCTTATGCCCCAGTTCCAGGAATCGGTCGACTATGAATTCTGCAACCGCCGTGGGGTCGCAGGGCAGGCATGCAATGCCTCCAGCCGGCGGCACCACATCCCTGCATGCAAAAGCCACGACAGACTGCAGCTGGAGGGATGGGGCAGAATTGTGGTCGATGATCGCTATCTTCGGCAGCCCAGAGTCCTTGAACCCTTCGCAGAGCACTATATCAGGATTGAAACGCGATACGGCGTCCATCGCAGAACTGAGGTCGGCGCCTCGGGAGCGGACCTCGAGGGATCCGTCAGCCCGAAGAAGGGCGGAGGCGACCGCTCCAGCTTCCCTGAGTCGGCAGGTGTCCTTCCCGGCATCTCGGGTTTCGTTGTGCGCCGAATGCTTGATCGCGCATACCTTGTACCCCCTCCGGCTCAGGACCCGTATGACCCCCTCCAGAAGCGTGGTCTTCCCGGCGCCGCTGTGGAAGGAGACGATTGCTATGGCAGGAGGTCGCTGCATCCAGATCATCCACGAACCATTTTTATCAGGTGGGGGGCTTCAGGGATGACTATCTGCTCCAGTGCCATCTTGACCGCCTCGGGCGATCCGGGCAGTATGAAGACCAAGGTTCCATTCAGGACGCCGGCCGTTGCCCGGGATGCTATAGCAGAAGTGCCGACGGCACCGTATGAGAGGTGCCTAAAGATCTCCCCGAAGCCAGGGATGTGCTTCTCGAAAAGAGGCGAGACTGCCTCGACAGAAACATCTCGCCTGCTCAGGCCCGTTCCTCCGATTATTATGACGACATCGTTCGATCCCGAGGCAGTGCCCGACTTGGTCTCCTTCAATATCGCATCTAACCTGTTGGGCAAGTAAATTCGCTTGGAGACCTTGAAGCCATGGCTGGCTATGAGGGAGATGGCAACATCACCGCTAATGTCCTGACATGGCTCGCCCTTCTCCTTCGCGGCAACAATGGTGTCGCTTGTAACAATGACCATGAAACGCAGGTTCTTCGGAAGGTCCTTATGGTGGTCAGCCGCGTGTATTGCTGCCCCCTCCCTTGTACTTGTTGAGAACACGGATCTCACTGATAAATGTCTCTGGGTACTGGCCCCTCTCGTCCTTCTCGTACTTCTTCGTCATGTCCCAGATCGTAAGCAGGGCGCCGACTACGCCGGATAGGGCCTCCATCTCCACGCCAGTCTTTGCGACAGCCCCAACCCTGACGATGCACTCGATGCTGTCGCATCCGATCGTGAAGTCGACAGAAATGTGGTCAACCGGGATCGGGTGGCATAGAGGAATATTCTCGGAGGTCCTCTTTGCCGCCTGGATTGCGGCCACCCTCGCTACGGCTAGCACGTCCCCCTTCTCGATGGAGTTTGATTTGATGAGTTCAATGGTCTTGGTCTTGAGCCTTATTGACCCGCCCGCGGTTGCAACGCGTGGGACAGGCGGCTTCTCTCCGATGTCTGCCATATTGACGCTCATGCTTTCTGACCTCGCTTTGAGAAAGAGTCAAAGAGGGTCCTGATCGCCCAGCCCCTGGGATCTTCTTTCTTGAACCTGAATATCCTCACCCTGCCGAACCTCTTCTCCTCGATCACCCCAATCCTGCAGAGCTGCTCGAGGTGGGCAGAGGTCGTCGTGTGGTTTAGCTTGGTCCTGCGAGTGATCTCGGATATGTTCATCTCTCCGCTCTCAGCAAGCGCCTTCAGGACCTTAACCCTCCCCTTTGAAGAGAATATCTCCTCGACTGCCATCACTTCTTCACCGCCGATAGGCTCTTCTCCACAGCCTCAACAGATAGGTTCAGCATCCCTATGAGCGTTGTCTTCCCCCTGAAGCCAGCCCCCGAGATCTTGGTGCAGAGTATTCCAAGATTCTTGAGGTTTTGGAGATACTCCCAAAACTGTGTGTGCCTCCTTGCCTCGAGTCCCATTTCCTCGCAGATCAGGCGGTACGCAGACTCAACTTCCCCCATCGTGACGTAGGCAGACTTGGTTCTCTTCAGCGTTTTGGCGACGGAGAGGAGGAAGAGCCGCTCGTGGAGCGGCAAGTCTAGGATTATCTGCATCGGGAACTGCGAGACATCCAGCTGCGCCTTGCGCACATGCTCTGGTAGCACCTTGGGGGCAACCTCGGAGTCGGCGTACTTACCTGCCCGCCAAAGGAGCTCGAGGGCGTACCGAGCGTCGCCACGGGGAGACGCCATGTCCGAGATCATAAGGAGGACGTCGTCGTCTACCGCCCCTTCCTTGAATGCCTCTAGGCTCCTGAGGCGGATTATATCGTAGAGCTGTGCGGCGGAGTAATTCTCGAACCTTATGATGTTATGGAGGAGCGTGCTCTGGACGCTCTTGTCCAGCCCGGATATGAATTCTAGGTTTCTGGTTATGAGCATGAGGCTCATCCGCTGCTTCCTGTTGAGGTACTCGTCAGTTGCCCTCGAGAGGAAGTAGAGTGGTGCCTCCTTCTCCCCAGCTACAGAGATAAGGAAGTCGATCTCGTCGAGCGCAAGGAGCAGGTAAATTCCTTCGTCCTCGAGTGTATTCCAGAGGGTCTCGAAGAGCTCCTGTGCGGAGAACCCCCTGTCCGGGATCGCTGGTATGATGTGCTGGGCTACCTTTTTCACGACGAGGAAGAGCGTCCTGTCCTTGTAGCAGTTGACATGTACGTATCTCAGGTCGATCCCCCTCTCCTTGGCGATGGACTCGAGGGTCGATCCGAACCGCTTAGCAACAGCAGTCTTCCCGACACCCACGTCCCCGACG
The DNA here is from genome assembly GCA_014361455.1 of Candidatus Methanosuratincola sp. Lineage (GTDB taxonomy): Archaea > Thermoproteota > Methanomethylicia > Methanomethylicales > Methanomethylicaceae > Methanosuratincola > Methanosuratincola mesotaenarum. The sequence continues at coordinate 11,350 of JACIVP010000016.1, read as the reverse complement.
AGCGTGACCTTCTGAGAGACCGACCCTGGCGTCTCGAGGATTGTCCGGAAAACCCTGCTCAGGGACCTGAGCTGCGGTTCCCTGTGGACGAGGTTCATGGGGACGTGATCAGGGAAGAGCTTCGATTCCTCCTTGAATACGCTGGGGCGCCCGATCTCGCCGGAGATGATCTCATATGCCAAGTGGGACTACCTGATCAGAGTTGGGCGCAGGGGGGATTTATGGTTTTTGTCACTTAGAAAAGAATTTTTCCAGAGATATGACCGAAAGTGTTAGCCCATGGCCCGGGCGCGCCAGAGCTCATCGCTCCTTGGAGGGGGTATGCTTGAGAGGCGCCCGTCCAGATCCATGAAGAGCCTACCTTCACCAGGATCCCTCATCATACCGATGCGCGAATACAAGATCCCCGCCCTCTCGAGCGAACTTTCGACCGAATCCTCTTTCCCAGCCATGACGGTGAATAGGACCGAACCAGACCCCATCAGCCTGAATGGGTCCAGGTCAAGCGCGCTGCACAGCGCCGCGGTCTCGTCAAAGACCCTGACGGATGCCAGGTTCACAAATATACCCAATGAGGACGCCTCTGCCATTTCCCAGGCACAGCCAAGTACCCCGCCCTCAGTGACGTCATGAATCGAGGTCACGCAGTCTAGGTCGGCCAAGATCAGGCACTCGTCGACTGCATTCACTTTCGGCAGCATCGACTTGCATCTCCTCACGAAATCCTCTCCGAGATCCCTTGCGATCCTCGGCTCGGATGAGAGTATCACTGTGCCCTCGATCCCTGCAGCCTTGGTCATGTAAAGTGCGTCCCCGGGGGAAGAGCCCCCGCTCGTTATGAACCTTTTGTTCTTCACGATGCCGATCATCGAGCCGACCACTATCGGCCGCGTTGTGCCATCGGTGACCTCTGTGTGACCGCCCACAACAGCCACGCCTAGCTCCTTTGCCGCGGAGTCGATCTGTCTGCAGATCTTGTCAAGATCCGACTCGACGCTCTCGGGTGGGAGGAGTATGCAGCCCAGGAACCACCTCGGCGCCGCACCTCGCGAGGCTACGTCGTTCGAGTTGACGTAGACAGTCAACACTCCCACCTCCTCGACGGATCCGGTTATCGGGTCTGACTTGAAGACCAGATTTCCTCCGCCATGCTTTATTATCGCAGCGTCTTCCCCTATACTAGGACCGACTAGCACATCAGGATCCACAACGCCCAGCTGGTTGAGCACAATCCTCTTCAGAACCGAGTTCGGGATCTTCCCGATGCCCATCTTGCTCATGCACGCTGCACCTGCGAGGCTCTTTTGAATACAGACCTACTGGGAGGTCTGACAGATACAGCTGTCGTCTCCCCTATTATTTCTATCCGGACGATCTGATCAGGGCTCTCGAGATCCACGGTGCAGCCCAGCTCCACAAGACTGCGACCAACCAGCCGCTCCACCTCCAAAGGGGGAGGGAGGGAAGAACCCCTCCGCCTGCACCTGCATCTCACGGCAATCTTGGATCCGGCTTCTATGCGAGGAACCAGGGCCTGCTCTATCTCGGAGAGGTCTGAGCTTACAAGCAGGTCTACAGGTACGGTGCTCCTCACAAGGCGGGTTAATGATCCGGCAATAGACTCAGCTGCCTGATCTGGGTCTAGAGAGGTCTCTAGGATCAGAATTCCCCTGGATTCGCAGCGCCGGATTGATGCCCCGACATCCAAGGGTAGTATGGAGTCGAGGATCTCAATCGTTGCCCTCTCCTCCTTGCCGCACTCGACTGTGACCAGAACTGCGCCCATCAGAAAGAGCCACCTCCCCGGCGGATGCCTTGATCACATCCAGCCAATCTTCTTGAAGTATGCGAGCATCAGTACAGCAGGCAGGAATGAGAAGATAAGCACGAATATGAACGTCGTCCAAGGACCTAGTAAAGAGGGCATCCCCTCCGTAAATTCCACGGCGGATCCGGGCAGGGGTATGTTCATCCCGTAGAATGTGCCTATGATCGTGGCGGGGATAGTAATCGTGAATATAACTGTCAGGATGACTAGGGCGTGGTTCATGCGCCTCTGGTAGAGTGTAAAGTCAGTGTCCTTAAAGATCTCGACAAGCTCCTTGCAGGTCTCAGAGAGCTCCCAAATCCTCTCCATCCTGTCCTTCACGTCATCGAAGTATACTTTCAGATCATCCCCGGTGATCTCGTTTACGCCAATCGAGACATCAGCGACCACCTTCCTAAAGGGGGAGATTATCCTCCTAAGGTCAGAGACTCCTCTCCTCAGATTCGCTACCTCGAAAAGGGCATCGTGCTGCCCGCTGAAGATCTTGTCCTCGAGGTCCTCGATCCGGTCCATCAGTTCCTCCATGACGGGGAATATGGAGTCGACTATCTTGCTGATGATAGTGTAGAAGAGTGATCCGACCCCGTCCCACATCACCTTCTGGTTCTGCGCCAGCAAGGTTTCGCATGACTTGAAGACTTCTTTAACCGCCATAATGCTTCCGTCATGGACTGTGACGAGGTAGTTCTTGCCGAGGAAGAACGAGATCTGTGAGGGGGAACAGCCAAGGTTCTCGCACTTCACAGGGAACCGGACGACTAGGAATAGATGATTCTCATGGCGCTCCAACTTGGTCAGCTGTGTCCTAGACATGCAATCGTCCAAGTTGAGCGGATGGAACGGAAACATCTTGCCAAGCTCATCGAAATCCTCCCTTTTCGGCTTTTCGAGGTCTATCCAGACCACCTCGCCGCACTGAAGCCTGCGCACAGGAAACCCCCAGCTTATCGTGAGGTGGAAGCGCCTATTTAAATGATAACATGAGCTTCATGGAAAAATCCATGGCGCGCAGAACGGGCAGGTATTTTTATGCAGACCGAGCAAGACTATAATGAGGGCGAAACCATGTCTGAAGTATATTTCTTTGATTTCTCTGGGAGCGGCAATGTGCTCGAAGGCATCGACAGGCTGCTGGAGAACTGCACAAGGGTTAGAGAGGGCAGAGGGGAAGGAATAGACTTTGGGCGCAAGAGGGTTGCGGTCAAGGCGCACTTCGGGGAGCTGGGGAACTACACTCACATGAGACCCGCCTTCGTCAGGCATGTGGTTGAGCATGTAAAAGGTAAGGGTGGCGATCCCTTTGCCACGGATACGACGACACTCTACCCGGAGGGGGCCAGGGTAACGGTCGAGGAGAGTCTCAGGACCGCGGCGTACAACGGCTTCACGGAAGAGGGACTAGGGTGCCCAGTATCCATTGCAGACGCCCCTGATGGCTACAACGGCGTAGCGACCGCAGAGGGGGAGATCGTTGATTTTGTAAAGGTAGCCAGAGCGATCGCCGAAGCCGACGCGATTGTAGTCCTGAGTCATGTGAAGGGGCACGTGCTCACGGGCATCGGGGGAGCGATCAAGAACCTAGCGATGGGCTGCACAACCAAGGACTGCAAGCGGGAGCAGCACAGGGCACACGGACTGGTCTTTTATGATGAAAAATGCACAGGGTGCGGGACATGCGCGGCGGTCTGCCGGTTTTCGGTGCTGGAGATGGTGGAGGGCAAGCCTGTCTGGGATTTTGATAGGTGCTTTTACTGCTCAACCTGCAGGTTCAGCTGCGAGTCCGGAGCCATTGGGATCCTCAAGGACGGCAAGGAGAGGTTCCAGAAGGGGATGGCTGAGTCGGCTGCCGGGGTCATGAGGGTGATGGAGGGGAAGGCGTCGGTCTTTCTTAACTTCATATTCGATGTCACGCCCCTCTGTGACTGCGCAGCACCTGCGGGCATGCTAGTGGTGCAGAACGTGGGGATCCTCGCCTCTAGGGATCCGGTAGCCATAGATTCTGCATCGATCGACCTGATCGACTCAGCCGAAGTCTTCCCATCGTGGGGGGTGACACCTCCTGACATACTGGGAAAGATAAACCAGACAGACAGCTGGATCCACGTGAGGGAGGCTGAGCGCCTGGGCATTGGGTCTAGAAGGTACAGGCTCGTAAGGGTCTAAAGGTTGACCGGTTAACAGATAGATAGGTTGATTGAGGGCCCGGGGCGGGGATCGAACCCGCGAGCTGAGGCTCTCTGCGCTTACGCGCCACAGGCCTCCGGGATAGCCGCTACCCATCGGGGGCAGCCAAAACTGGCTGCCTAACCCGGGCCACCTCAGGCCCCCTTCAGACTTGCACTACACCGGCTTTTTAAATTTTACTTGTTGTCGGGTTCTCCCCAGACAACCTACAAAAGACTTTTACAGCCATGTTACAAATGTAGGTTGCCCATTTGCTTCTTGAGATCAGCCCATGGAGGGGGCAGTGGGCAGTAACCGCCGCTGAGATGGCTGCATAAACGGCCATCCTCGAGGGCACCCATGCATAGCCCATAAGCCTATCCGGTGCGGTTGAGACTGGAGTCGGGATAGCCTACGAGCGATCTATGGCATGTGTAGGCTCGCTAACCTCTCGACTGGCTGATTGAAAGGTCGAAGAGGCACCCGCTCGAGGAGTGCCCAAGCACCAAAGGGAGGTTCGCCGATGCGGACTCAAGCTTGGAGTGATAGAGGGGTAAATCGAAGATGGGTGGGATAGGATCCTTGCGCGCTGCATGGGCTAGAGGACACGACCGTCACGCATGACCGCCTCGGTCTGACCAGAGGAGTATGTGCATTCGACAGTGGGCCTGGAGATGAGAAAGTCCATATGTGTCGCAGAAATGTTCTGACCCCCGGGAAAGTCTGTATTGTGCCCGAATGCCACATGGACGGTGCCTGCAACCTTCTCGGCTTCGAGAAAACCAGCGTTGATCCTGGCTTTACGGTTGAGTCCGAAGGCAAACTCGCCTACGTACCTTGCCATTTCGTCGATGCTCAGCGCGCGTTCGACCCTCCCGAGCAGGCCCTTGTTCTCGCACCTGAACTCCTTAGCCCTGCCACCGCTTGCAAGGATCTCGAATGGAGTGGGGATGGTTCCGATCCCGCCGATCGCGAGGTCGCAGATGATCTTCCCCTCGAGAGAGGTCTCCACCGGAGCAACGATCGCCTCTCCGGTAGGGAGGTTGCACCACTTGAAGAGCCCCCAGTCGAACTTCGTGTCGGTGAAGAATTTCCTACCCTCGATGCTGAAGGAGATGTCCGTTCCATTCGGGCTAGTGACCCTCATCCTCATTGCGTTCATTAGCCGCGTGATCAGCCCGAGGGCCGAGGAATACATCGACCTGTGCTCCTCTTCAGTCAACGAGAGTGCGCCATCGGTCATCATGTCCATAGTTATCCCGGGGCAGTGACCCAGCCTGAACTTCCTGTATCTTGAGATCAGGTTGATTATGCTGACCCGGAAGGGGGTCTCCTCTTCGCTCTCCCTGAACACGGTGATGAAGATGTCGGAAGTGCTCCTGGCAACAGCATCGCATATGCACTCAGGGAGATCGCGCCTCACTCCTTCACCTGCCTTAAGCGTGATAAGACGCGTGACCAGCCCGAGCTCGAGGGAACCTAGCGCGAATGCCTCCCCTATGTCCAGCCTACAGTCGTCACAGATCACAGTCAGACGTTCGTTTGAGAGCGCATCGAAAACATGCTTAATTGCGTTTTTTGCGGCTTCCTTTTGGTCCATAAGTCATCTATTCAGTTGCCAGTAAAAAAATTTGTTTCCCGCCATATCCTGTTCTCTCCCAGTTTTTTGCCGTCTTCTGTTCTCCCTTGCTCTATCCCACCCTCTTTTTGTCTATTACCTATTGCATCATCGTCTCTGGAAGGGCGAGGCGTTTTCTGGCAACCCGAATTAGTCTAGTTCAGCCCCAAGTCGGAGCGCTTGCCCTCGATGTGGACGGCGATCTTCTCGGCTGCCTTCAGCATGTCGTCCTCGATCAGGAGAGCCCCGCCTGTCACGTGTGCCAGATCCTGCGAGAGAAGCTTCATCAGGCGGGATCCTCCGACGATTGGCGGCGTCGGTGATACGTGGGTCAGGACGCCCAGTGCGAGCGCGAAGACAGCGTCGATAGTCGCCTTCTGCTCCATGTACTGTGGGGCGGTAACTGCTACTGGGAGGTCTGGGATATCGACGTGGAGTGCCTTGGCAACCTCGGAGACGAGTATCGAGAGCCGACCTGTATCGGTGCAAGTCCCGAATGAGAGAACTGGAGGGGCGCCGAGCGCTTCGCATACTCTCCTTAGTCCAGGCCCGGCAAGGTCCCTCGCCTCCGGAGAGCAGAGGCCAGCCACCTGCAGCGCAGCGTTCCCGCACCCCATTGAGAGGACGAGTATGTCTCGGCTTATCAGCTCCCTAGCCATCGTAACCGTTGGAAGATCGTGCGGCCCATTACCCAGTGTCGTGCAGGAAACAAGCCCGACCACCCCTCTTATGCTACCGGACTTTATCGCCCCCAGGAGCGGATCAAGTGTACCACCAAGCACCTCGAGTATTGACTCTACTGAGAAGCCAACAATGGCGTTCCGCTTTTCATTCGGCACGTTGCTGGTAGTACCCCTTCTTTTTTCAAAGTTACCTATCGCAAGGCTGGCGAGCTCATCTGCCTGCCTTGAGGCCTCTTCTGGTATGTAGTCGATGTGCCTCGTTATGCCAGGGACGTTGACGAGCGGTGACACTGAAACGAAGGTTGTCGAATACCTCTTTGCGTAGAGCTCGAGGGACGGTGGGGAACAGTTCATGTCCATCGCGAATAGGTCGCACGCGTTGGTGGCAATCAGTGGCTCGATCGTGATCCAGTTACCAGTCATACCCACATAGAGATCGTCTGGAGTGAACCGCTGGAGCATCTCCTGGCCCGTCTCAATGGATCCGATCACGCGTATTCCCTTTGCACCGACCTCCCTGGCCCTCGCCTGGACAGAGGGATCCTTGCATCGGCTGATCAACGCGATGCCGATGAATGGTTCGTGTCCATTCACAATGATGTTAACATACTCCGGATCCAAGATCCCCAAATCGAACGAGATTATATGTGGCCGAGGCGTTCCGAATAGCGCGTCCTGCCCTAGCTCGAGCGGGATCTGCGATCCGTAGATGCATGAAAGGGCAAGGCGCATCGCCGTCTTCGCAAGAGAGACATAGTCGCCGTCCACGTTCGTCAGACAGTGCGAGACGGCGTCGACCTGCTCGTTCGCAGGGCCGCCGGGCAGAATGCCCAGTCCTCTCCAGGTCTCGACCCTGCCCCTTGTTGTGAAGGAAAGTGTGCTGAGCATCTCTGATGGGTCGGAATTTATCTCCCTGAGCATCGCCTCGCCGACTGCGACTGCGAGCTGCGAGTCGCCTCTAGTTTCATCTATCCCGTAGACTCTGGCGAGCATCCTGAGCTTTGATCCGTCTTTTATTGAGTAAGGGGTCTTCCCCTGACCGGTTGCGATGAGTGTCTTCGCGACCTCCCTCGCGTGGTACGTGTATGTAGAGAGACCCATCGCATTCCTGAGTAGCATATATCGCATTGCCATCGCGTCGGCGTCTATCCCGCAGGTCCCGCGCTCGAGCTTCCCAGGGATTATCCTGCATGGCCCATTGCTGCAGAACTGGCAGCTGAGCCCCTTAGCGCAGAATGACCTGCAACGGACTTGCTCCTGCGCCTGCCACCGATCCCATACGTTGGACATTCCATCCGCCTTAAGCTGCTCATACATCTTTTTTATTGAGTCATGCACACTAACTTCTGGCAAAAAATTACACCTGTATTATTAATGTTGCGCGAGTTTATAAAAATGATAAGCCGACTTGAGTTACAGATCCAGAATGTTTTCGATCTTTCGTGCCTGCAGCAAGTCGCTGAGTTCAAGCATCTTGCCATATTGCACCTCATATCAATATACCAGTGATGTCGACATGGTTTGCGTATTTCGCAACCCTGCCGACTGACAGCCCCAAGGCTCCCAGGTGGTCTAAGAAGCCAAGAAGCAGCTCTCTGTTCCCATATTTCGAGAGCCTGCGTTTGGCGCTCTCAAGCCTCTCGGAGTAGCCACAAATGTCAGACATTCCATTATCTGATGTTACGAGGATTTAAGAGGCTGATTTGATGGAAGGGCACCATAACTTGAGGTATTGGTGCTCCGGCCGGGATTTGAACCCGGGTCACTGGCTGTCTCCGCTTGCGGCACGAGAGGCCAATATACTTGACCGGACTATACTACCGGAGCATACTTGAGTTGATGGAATACTCGACAGGTATTTTAAATTTTTTGGGTCTGGCTTGCAAGATCGGGAAGCGCCCATGCGGCACATTAAATTTGCCAACAAACAAACACCGTTTCAGCAAATCACTTAACTTAGAAGACACATACCATACGGGCAGGCAGCAACGCTGCACATGCTGATCGGGGGATCGGAATGTCGGAATGGGAGAGTTACCTCAGTTTCCTCAATAGAAGCAAGTATTCCCTGCAGGTGCTAAGCGAGAGCCTCTCCCCTTCCAAGAGGATACCCAAGAAGGAGAACGTATCAGTACAAAAACTTAACTACCACCTTTACCCGTTCCAGCAGAAGATCCTGGACAGGATAAACAACGGGGCGCTCGTCGTCGGCCTACCCACGGGACTGGGCAAGACGTATCTGGCAGGCGCCTACATACATCGGGAGACCGCGGTCAGACCATCAAGGGTGGCATTCTTGACCCCTTCGGTGCCCCTCGGGGTGCAACAGACGATCTTTGCAAGGAAACAGCTCAACATTGAGAACGCATATTTCATATCTGGAAATCTATCTCCGGAAAAGCGCCGGGAGCTGATGGTCTGGAACGCAGGTTACATCGTGACAACCCCGCAGACACTCTACAACGACTTCCTCTCGAGATACGAGAGTGAGATAAGGATGGCGAAGGGGGGAGAAGATCCAGTCGGGCACCTCTCGGAGTTCTTTAGGTCGGAGGGATTCAGGTTCCCCTACGAGATATTGATAGCGGACGAGTGCCATGGCTACATAGGCGAGACCGAGGGGTATTCGATTCTCATCTCAGCCAAGGCATCAGGGGCAAAGATACTCGCTCTGAGCGCGACGCCCCAGCTCCACTCCCATAAGAGGCTCGGCGAACTGAGGAAGGTTTTCGAGTCGATCGAGCCGGTCTCGATCGAGGAGCCTGAGATAAAGCAGCAGATGCCAAGCAGGGAGATCTCGATACTGAGGGTCCCAGCGAGCCCAAGACTGATTGCGATCTACAGGCAGCTATACAGCGTCTCGAAGGAAGTTCAGGAGAGGGTGGCTAGCATCTACGGTGCCGCGCATGCACGGGGATACTGCAGGGAACACGGGCTCTGCATCTGCCTAATAGCGCTTAAGATGATGAGAACCAGGATAATTGAGGACGGGGCGAGCAGTGTCTCGGGTTACGGGATCTGGAAGATGAGAGAGCTACGCAGACCAGCACGCGAGCTGGGCGGGAAGAGCGTCCTGGAGGCGTACAGGGAGCTACTCGCCATGGAACCGAACCACAAGATCTCAGCGGCGATCCGAATACTGGATGCTGAGCGGTTCAAGAAGGCAATAATATTCATGGAATCGGTCGAGGGAGCGAAGGAGATCGGCCGGATGCTACACAGGATCCGTGGCATGGAAGAGGTGGCTGTGTTGGTCGGGAAGGGGTGCATGACAATGGAAGAGCAGGCATCTGCGTTGATGCAGTTTAGGGAGCGCGCCAGCATCCTAGTCTGCACGAGCATCGGGGAGGAGGGGCTGGACGTGCCCAGTGCGGACATAGAGATCTGGATCGATCCTCCGAGCAACCCGAAGAAATGGATCCAGAGGTTCGGCAGGGTGCTCAGGAGATCCGAAGGAAAGAGCGTCGCAAAGATCTATACTATTGTCACCCCGGGGACGCATGAGAGTAACAAACTGGCGGGGGTCATGAAGAAGGTTGAAAGGATCTATGGATTCACCCAACGGGTGATAGAGACCGACCTCTCCAAGGAGGGCCCGAAGAACCAGAGCAGGCTCACGATGTTCCAGTGAATGATGAAGGCGGCAACAGATATATCCGCCCATGGCGTCTTGGCCATATGATCGGATAAAAATTGGGGACGGGCCCATGAAGACAGCCGCAGCAGGACTGGCCATCGCAGCGATAATAGCATTGAGCCTTGCGTCTGTTGGCATTGCTGAATCCTCGGAAGACGCGAAGGAGATCCACCAGTGCATCTACTTCTTCTACTATAAGAACTGCTACACCTGCGTCGTGGTGGACAACTACATAAAGACCTTGGAGGCAAGTTACCCGCTGCTGGAGGTTATCCGTTTTGAGCTATGGAACGAAACAAACTATCAGACCATGATCGATTTCTACAAGTTCCACAACATAAGCACCTACAATTGGCCTGTCGTATTCATCGGAAATGAGGTGCTGGTCGGTTCGGACATCCAGAGCAGGCTGGAACCCCTGCTCGAAAACAAGACTGGGTGGGTGTGCCCATCTCTGGACGCCTTGGTGCCGAATTACCCTGAAGATGAGCCACAGCCTGAAAACCCACCACCGCCCATCGCGATAATAGTAGGCATGGCGTTGGCAGACTCGATGAATCCATGCGCGATCACGGTGCTGCTCCTCCTCGTGGTCGCTCTCGGGGTTTCCACGACAGGGATTTGGAAGGCCGGCGGGGCGTACATTGCGGGGAACTTCGTGGCCTACTTGGCGATAGGGTTCGGGCTCTTCACCGTGCTACAGCAGTTCGAGATGCCCATTTACATCAATAAGATAATTGGAGTGGCAGCCATCCTGCTCGCAGCCTACACGCTCTTCTCAAAGATACCTGTCCAGAGCAGGCCAGTCATCAAAAAGCTGATCAATCAATCAACGACCGCGCCGCTGGCATTCTTGGCGGGCGCAGTGATATCCGCGATCGAGCTCCCCTGCACCGGGGGGCCATATTTCCTGGCGCTCGCCCTGATGACCCAGTACAAGATGGGGGAGCCGGAAGTTCTCGCATACCTCCTCCTTTACAACGCCATATTTGTGCTACCGCTGGTGGCGGTGCTCGCACTATGGGGGCGGGGGATCGTGCCGAGGGTGCCTAAGAATTACATAAGGCTGGTCTCCGCTGCGCTCATCTTCTTTGTTGGCGTGATCCTCTTGCTGATATGACTGGGGCAAGGCAAAAAAGAAGGACTGGTTTCTTATTTTCCTAAAGGCGATGGGTGAAAAGCGTGGAAACAAGCCTGATCCTCCTGTTGGTCGGAGGATTTTTGATAGTGTTGGGGCTTGCATTACTGATCCGAACAGAGGGGAAGAAAGAAGGCGGAGTTTTGATAATGATAGGGCCCTTCCCAGTAGCAGTAGGCACAAGCGGCAGGGTTTTGAAGGCGCTACTGCTGATCGCCTTGGTCTTCATCGTATTTGCAATGGTGGTGATCGGACTTGCAGTGCCGTGAGCTTGTGGCGCTCT
>JACIVP010000015.1 GCA_014361455.1 Candidatus Methanosuratincola sp. | reverse complement strand
CGTACATCAGATTGAATTCGAAGCCGCATTTCGGACACCGGATCAGCTTCCTGGTTTTCAGCAGTTCATCGCTTATACCGGCATTGTGCATGCAGGGTGTCAGATCCAAGGGCTACAACCTCTTCTACTAAATAATAAAAAAAGGGGATTATTATGGCTATCCCTCCACTTTCCCGTATTCATTTACAGCCCTCATGAAAGCCATGACGTTGGCAGGCGATAACGAGCAGAGGAGGCGTCGGCGTCCTGCATATCTGCGGCAATGTCCAGAAGATCCTGAAGGAGATGGCTGAGGTGGGCTTTGATGCGCTGAGCATCGAGGAGAAGGTCGATGTGGCAGCAGCCAAGGCAGTTATTGGACCGAGACCAGCGCTCGTCGGGAATATATCAGCGGCGAAGACGCTCTTCTTAGGGAAACCAGAGCAGGTAAGGGAGGAAGCGAAGAGGGCAATCGCTGCAGGAATAAATGTCCTGGCACCGGGATGCGGCATTGCCCCCCGAACCCCCTTGGAGAACATAAGAGCCCTTGTGGATGCTTCAACTTAACTTAGCCACCTTACCGTAAAGGCTAAAATTTGTATGGATTAAGGCTCAGGAAAATCGGGTGGTTCAAGTTCTACCACCTTGCCACACCACTGTTGACTTCAAGCCAAACTGCCAGGCTGCCTGAGATGCAAGAGATCCTCTTGGGAAGGACTACAGAAATGTGAGCGGCATGCTTGGAACAGAAATAAAAAGGGGAATTGCGGGAGATATCCCCAGAAGACGACAAGTCCAAGCTAGACTACGGCCCCTACGCCGGACTACGGCCTTTTTATCTAAACTGCGCCAGTATCTATGTTTTCGGAAGCTCTGGCATATAACGCCTTCCTCTTCCTGACCTCTTGCCGAAATGTATGGCCAGATTGACCTAGGACATGTACCTCTTCCCACACTTCCTGTATCTAACCCTGCCGCTGAACATCTTTCCCCAGATCCCTCAGAACCGGACTCTTTGATGACACGACACTTCCATCGGATCCCTAGGTTTTTATGGGGACATATTTATTAGCTGTAACCAAATCATTTTCTATGGTGGAGCCCATGCAGACCGATACAAGAGTTATGCGACTGGAGAGGAGGGTCAATGCCATGTCGAAGGCACTGGACATCCTGCTCTTCGAGGAGGCTGAAGAGCTCTCCCCAGAAGACGCCGAAGAACTCAAGTCCCGGTTGGGGGATTACCTCCGTGACAAGAAGGATGAATTTGTACCGCTCGAAGAGCTGCTGAAAGATGTTTAAGGTCTTGGTCCACAGGAAGGCAAGACGGGAGATCGCCTCCTTACCTGATAGGGAACGAACGCGGCTGTTGACGGTGATCAAGGAGATGAGATCCGACCCATTTGTTGGTGACATCAAGCCCCTAAGACCAGTAAAGGCACTGTTCCGGAGGAGGATTGGAGACTATCGGATCGTGTTTACGGTAAATTTTGAAGCCGAAGAGGTGGTGGTATTCGACGTCGGCAGGCGCGAGAACGTCTACGAGAATGTCTGACCAAATGGTTCCTTAAAACACACAGACTGCAGACTATTCACGGTATTCTCATCTTTTAAACTACCGGCGGAGTCCCTGCTCCACAGAGCATCCAAATCCTGACAAAACCAGAGGTAGGTTTAACTGAAGACATCTCCTAATCATTCCAAAAAAAAGAGACGTGGATATTCGAAGGAAGTCGTGGGTTAAAGTCCTACTTATGGTTGTGGCTATCTCTGGGGCACTTTGTCCGTCAAGTTGTCATGCCTGTCAAGGTCAGGAAAGGAGACCAAAATTTTGCGGGAGAATGGGCTTCAAGGATCAAGCACGGGGCCGGCTTATGCCTAAGATACTCAGCCAAGAGAAGAGCTGATTCCAGAGGCTGTGGAGACATTTACTTCCCGGTTAAGGTCTAGGAGACCACCTCGTCTGCATCCAAGACGTCGTAATTCCATGCCTTCTCTGGTCCTGTATGGGGACTCGATCGCCGTTGCTGACATCCTCCCAGCGGAGAACCTGATCTTCTCCCCAAAGTCTTCGCACCAGTAGACTGCATAGATCCACTGGAGGTTCGGCATGGTACCGTAGGATTGTGAAGCGTTGAGCATAAGCTCGACACCCAAAGCAGGCTTTGCGAAGTCGTACAGCGTCCGGTTATGGATGTAGGCAGCGTGGCCAATTAGTATTGGGTTCCCAAGGATCTGGTCTACCTTTTGTCCTTGGAACATGGTTCCAAGACGCTTTAAGGAGGTGGCCCATTCTTGGTCTATCGGTGGTATCAATCATTTACCTTACTTCCTTCTTCTGCTTCATCCACTCGCCCACCATCGTGATAGCCTCGCTTGTATCCGCCCCCCAGCCGTCCGACCCTATCTCCTCTGTGAAGGCGGCATTGGCCGCGGCTCCGCCTATCAGTACTTTGACCTTTTTTCTTAGATCATGCTCATTGAGCATCTTCATCAGATCCTCCATTGAAGCGGGTTGTGGTCATCAGGGTGAATGCTGCGATGAGGTCAGCCTTTTCCTCAATTCCTCCTGGACGAATCTGTCCAGGTGGACACCATCATGGCAACGGACAGCTGATCATCCATTGTAGCCTGAATCCGCCTGGTTGTGCCTAGTCGTGCCTGAGCGCCACCACTGGATCCATCTTGGAGGCCCGCCTGGCAGGGTAGAAACCCGCGAGGAGCGCGACCGCGACTGCAAAGAGGAGCACCAGGGCGGCTACGTCTGGCCTAATTATCGGGGTGTACAGGAAAGACTGCGCGACTCCGAATGACTCTGCCGTGCTGCTTATACCGGCGGAGAGGATTATGGGCACAATATAGGAGACGCCAGATCCGACAAGTATCCCGAGGGCCCCTCCAATGATCCCCATGACGGTCGCCTCGGAGAGGAAAATGAGCAGCACGTCATTGTTCGTGAACCCGAGCGCCTTCAGCACTCCTATCTCGCGCGTCCTCTCGATGACTGAGACGAACATTATGTTCATTATGCCAAGCCCTGCAACGAAGAGGGAGATCGCTGCGATCGCGCCTAGCAGTATCGTTAGCTGTCCAGTTATGATCGAGACGATCTGGGTGATCTGCTTGACGGTGAGGATATTGAGCCGCGTGCCGTAGATCGCCTTGAGGCTCTCAACCACATAGTCGACCGAGTCAACGTCGGTCGTCTTGATGAAGATGGCGCCATAGCTGCTACTGCCCGTGAGTGCCATCGCACCCTTCAGGGACATGAAGAGGCTGTCGTCAACTGAGACGAACGTGGCTATCCCGTACGGCTCGAGCACGCCGACCACCTGGACCGTCTTCCTCACTGGATTGGCTAGTAGCCCTACCTCGATCGTCGCAGGCTGCCCGACAGTTACCATCGGCGAGGTGAGGTCCTGGGGCTGCCTCACAGAGGATCCCACAGTGACCTCTGAGTAGCTCAGGGGCTGGTACATCCTCCCCTCAGCGCACTCTGCGTCGCTTATCAGCATATCGAAGTCTGCACTGTCGACCCCCACGAGGGTGAAGAGCTTCGAGGTCCCGCCCCCATAGACCCTGACCGGAGAAGTCACGACTGGCACGACGTGCTCGACCCCAGGCATCTGGAGCATCTTGTTCACGTCGGTCTGCGTCAGTACCACTGCGCTGGAGGCTGGCATGATGCTGATGGTGTTGGGGCCGAGCTTGTTGACCTGGTCAATGATGCTGCTCTGGATCCCCTCGGTCTGCGAGACGAGGGCGATGACCGCTGCCGTGCCCACCACTATGCCTAGTATTGTCAGGGCCGCCCTGAGCTTGCGCTGGCTTATGCCGCGCAGCCCCCATCGCAGGATGTCGGAGGACTTCATTTGTGGCTACCACGCTTCCTCCGCCTTATGTATAGAGCTGCAAGCGCCAGCGCCACAGCTACTCCGGCGAGGATATATGGCCAGTATGCCCTCAAGAAGAGGAGGTACGCTGGCTGGACTGGCTCTTGCGTCCCGTTGTCCGCTTCAACCACCTTGAGGCTCAGCGGGACTAGTAGGTACGACTCCTGCATCTGCTCTAGGCTGTCCTTGTAGGTGTAGCTCAGGTTGAGCGTGTATGTACCTCCCGTCAGGTTCTCGCCGATCATGCTCAACGTGAATGAGGACGGGACGTCCACCGCGATGTCACCTATGAATATCTTGTCGCTTGAGACGGGTCTTAGCGCGCCATCCCCCGAGGGCACGAGTATAGCGCTCTTCGCAGGCGCGGAACCTATATTGATCATCGTGACAGAGACCGAGAATGCCTTCCCAGAGGTCACATTCTGGGGAAAGGTCGATGTCTCTAGAACCACGAGGTCCACCTGCCCATTGACAAGGATCCCC
Source organism: Candidatus Methanosuratincola sp. (assembly GCA_014361455.1). Taxonomy (GTDB): domain Archaea; phylum Thermoproteota; class Methanomethylicia; order Methanomethylicales; family Methanomethylicaceae; genus Methanosuratincola; species Methanosuratincola mesotaenarum. The sequence goes on along the minus strand of JACIVP010000015.1, from coordinate 18,872 downwards.
AGCTGCTTCGCCTCCTGCTTGGACCTCTGGAGTGAATCGGTGTAGTAGATGGAGGTTGAAAGGGGTGTGATGGATCCGGAGGCGGAGGCTGGGACGTAGACGCTCAGGGTGATTGTCCTCTCTTCCCCGGGTTCCATGCTGCCCAGCACCCAGGTCCCGTCGCTCCCCATCAGCACGAATGAGGAGGACGAAGATGGGAGCTGGAAAGAGCTGGAAGACTGCTGCGTGAAGCCGATCCCAAGGACGACCCCGCTCACAGGCCCAGCCCCTATGTTCGTCACCGTCATGTTCAGGTCATTAACCTTGCCCGCAACGACTTCCTGCGAACTGAGCGAGACCCTGAAGCTTGTCGACTCCGATGGGGCTGATGGGACCATCACCCCAGCATACCTCGTCTCCTGGACGAATGTGAAGCCGTCTGAGTACGAGAGCTGGACCGGGAATAGGAATATCGATCCCGCGGTCGAAGGCAGTGCGTATATCGTCACTGGGATCTCCACACTCCCGTTCGCATCAAGCGAGTCGAGTATCCACCTCCCCGAGGTGTCGTATATTATGAACTGGGAAGTGCCCTGGATGATCCCGGTGGAGGTCGGAGTGAGGGCGGTAAGCAGGGATGACGCACCCGATGCCTGCGATCCCACTCCCGCTCCGCCAGGGTAGCCGAGCGTAACGGAGATGTTGGAAGCCTCCCTCCCCCCGGCGTTCTCGATCACCAAGGAGATGGTGTTGTTCTGCCCCGCGCTGAGCTGGCTTGGCGTGATCCTCGGGACAAGCGCCGCCGAGCTCAGATCCTTGTTGGCCACGCTGAAGCCGACCGACCTGGTCGCAGTGGTGGTGGCGATCGCGCTCTCGTTCCTATAGCTGATGCTGAATGAGATCTGGACTATCTGCCCAGCCGCAGCGGGCGAGATATAGACGGTCATGTTGAAAGAAGCATCCTCGCCCGGCTCGATCGTTGAGAGGTTGTACCTCCCGTCGCCGCCGACTATCATGAGGAGGTTCCCGCTGGTGAGCGAGGTGCCTATCGATGCGGAGGCGATCACCTCGCTAGCGGTGCTGTTGCCGGTGTTCGAGACCGTGAATGTGATGGTGTTCTCAGTCCCGGCTACTAGCGTCTGGGTATCTGAGCTGAGCGTCAGGTTCACAGCGCACTCAACGCTTGGGACCGCAGCCAGTGCAATCACAGCTAGCAGGATCGCCGCCAAAGCTGCCTTCCGACCATATGGACGCAACATCCAGCAAGCACTTGGATAATGTGGATTTAAACCCCTTTTATAGTTGCTACACTTCATTTATTGTCTCCTCCTTCTCTATCCTCCCGTCCCTAAAGTGCCAAACCTTGTTACAGTGTGATGTCAGCTCGAGGTTGTGTGTGACCATGACAATTGTGACCCCATTCTCGTCATTTAGCCTCCTGAGTATCTCGATGATCTCGTGGCTAGACTTCGAGTCGAGGTTGCCCGTCGGCTCGTCTGCGAGTATTATCTGCGGGTTATTCGCCAGCGCCCTCGCGATCGCGACCCTCTGCTGCTGCCCCCCGCTCAGCATAGTGGGGCGGTTCCGCTCGAATCCCTTCAGCCCGACCATCTCGAGGAGCGCGTATGCCCTCCTCCGCCTCTCATCTGGGGGGACCCCTGCTGCCACCAGCGGGGTCTCGACGTTCTCGGCAGCGCTCATGTATGATAGGAGGTTGAAGGTCTGGAAGACGAACCCGAGCTTCCGGTTCCTCAGCTCTGCGAGCTTCTTGTCGTTGAGGGATGATATCTCAACCCCGTCTATCATCATCTTGCCCTTGGTCGGCCTGTCGAGGGCACCCATGATGTTCAGGAGGGTCGACTTCCCGCTGCCCGAGGGGCCAACTATCGCGATGTACTCACCCTTCCTCACCCTGAAGCTGACGCCGCGGAGCGCGGTGTAATCGATCTCTCCTAGCCTGTACACTTTCCACAGATCCTCCGCGACCATCACGTCCACACCCGGGCCCTCTCTAACAGAGACCAATGACGACAATGCGGACACCTTGGACTGCACGGCGATCCCCACTCATTGTCGAATAAAACTGCCGTTGGTATATAAGGGATGCCCTAGAGCCTGGCAGCAAGCAGAATGATAAGGATTAGGATTAGAATAAGGATGAGAATAAGGATAAGGATATTACACCGCATGGACAGACCTCCTTACCGGTGGTATTTTTGCCAGAAGGCGGCAAGTGGAGGGCTGAGGCTGGGGATACAACGGAAGAAGGCAACCGGATCTGGACGAACTCTTTCGTCGACCCCTCCGCACGGCTGAGCGAGGGCACGAGGCTGGACGTGGACTTCATATATATCGCGCCTTTCGTCGAGACGAGGGGCGAAGTCTCAATAGGAGGGGGGACGAATCTGCAGGACTGCGCCAGGATCGAAGGACCAGTTGAGATTGGGTCGCTAGTCAGCGTGGCGCACGGGGCAGAGATAATCGCGTCAAAAGTGGACGACTTCTCGTTCATAGGGTTCAACGCCAAGGTAGCCAGGTCTCTCGTCAAGCCCGGGTGCTTCATCGGGCATGGGGCCAGGATCGAGGGGATGGCGCTCGAGGAGGGATCCTACGTGCCACCTGGCGGGAGCGCGCCCGTTGGGAAGGCAGACGAATCGCTTACCGAGTTCAAGGAAGAGGTGCTGAAGGTGAACTCCGAGCTCGCGCTTGGCTACATCGACCTCTACAGCGTGCTGGAGGATAAGACCGCGCTGGTGTCGCCGTCACCCAAGACGAGCTGGGACGAGCGGCCCGCTGTGCCGAAGGCAGACATGGTCGTGACCAGAGGCAGGGCGAGGATAATCGGGCACGTCGAGTTCAAGGGTCGCGCGGAGGTCGGCGACGGGACATCGATCAGGGGAGACGAGGGCTTCCCAATCACGATCGGCAACGGCGCCAGGATAGGGGGTGGAGTGGTCTTCCACTCCCTGAAGGGTCACGGGATCGAGGCAGGTTCAAACATCACTGTGGGGGACGGCACGGTGGTCCACGGGCCTGCCAAGATAGGCGACGGCGCGGCGATCGGGCGCGGCTGCACGCTCCTCAAATGCGAGGTGGACAGCGGCGCAACAGTCGAAGACGGATCCATCCTGGTGGAGAAGAGGGTAACCTGTAAGGGCATATTCAGCATTGACAAATGAATGCGGCTTAACAAGTAACGTAATGAATGGGATGCGGAAGGAAGGAAGATTGGACTGGTTTATCGTTCTGATGCAAACCCTCGAAGGCTATGGGTACGTCGGGGCGCTGCTTATCGCGTTCTTTGGGAACCTGATACCATTCATGCCTGTCCCCTTCCTGATCCCAGTCTTCCTTCTCTCTAGCGTGATGCACCCTCTGCCCCTCGGGATAGCGGTAGGGGTGGGTGCGACCCTTGGGAAGTGCGTCTCATATGCGGTCGGGAGGGGAGGGGCAGCCTTCCTCAAACAGGAGAAAAAGGAGGAGCTGAAGTGCTTCAGCAAGGCTGTTGGGAAGTACGGCGACCTCGCGATATTCCTCTTCACAGCCCTCCCCCTCCCGGACGATGTGATCATAATCCCTTTTGGGATCGCAAGGTACAGCTTTAGGCGGTTCTTTTCAGTGCTTTTGCTTGGAAAACTCTTCCTCGGTCTCTTGGTCGCATATGCCGGGCACTTCTCTTTTGAGATCCTTACCGAGTTCTTGGGCGGCGGGAACATCATTATAGGCGTTGTATCATCACTGGTACTCGTGGTCGTACTGACTGCAATAATCCTGAAGATAAACTGGATTGAGGCAGTCGAGTACACCCAGAAGCACGGCATATTCGCATATGTCCGACTCCTGCTTGGGAGAACGTCCGTCCGACTGCGGAAGGCATGGTCTCACACGCAAAGTTAAACGATCGTAGTTTACATGGCTTCGGTCTGATCAGGTCTATCAGCCCTTATTTTTCTTTCTTCATGGCGTTAGCCACTGGCAATTGCTGATGGAGCTGGTCAGCAAGCTAGCAGGTAAGCGGTCCAATAAGTCAAGTTGAGGGCGGGCGCACTCCAGCGGATGAGCCTCTCTTCGTGATGTATCAGTTCATGGAGGAGGGCGGCAAGGAGGTGCTGGATTGAAAAAATTCAGGAAAGGGCGGTTGCCCAGCAAATCAACGGTCTCAGGAGTCGGGGCCATTTTCCTTTTTGTGGAAGTCTTGGAGAGGCACATGAAGTGCGGGATCGGAAAGTGCGCCAGGCTTTTACTTGTATGAATGCCTGGGGTGTTTTGTCGAAATTTTTGTCGTCCGATATCATCTCTTGCTTTACTCTTCAGTGCGGCTGCCATATGCAGGGCGTCCCCGTAGTCTAACCAGCATTCTTATTTTGGGATTTTATTGATCTCTTCTATTAGGGTCGATATTTCTTCTTTTTTTTGCTGGGGGAGTGAAATTAAGGATCGTTGTTGCTTTAGCGTCTGCTATCTTGCTGTCGAGTATTTTTATTATGTGCCATTCGTGCCGCATTATGGCGTAGGTCGTCCCGTGTGTAGCTGATCTTTTGGACGAAGAATGGGTGAAATCTTCGTAGGCCATTTTTGTAGAATTCTAAATTCGGGAGCTGCTCGGCTAACATGGGAAGGTGGCAGCTCTTTAATGGCTTGTTCTCCAAGCTGTTGTGGTAAGCTTTGCCACTTGACAAGTAAATGGTATGTCCTCAAAGCATTCGTCTTGTATATTATTTATTTCTGATTTTTTATTGAATGCGTATGCCTTCTGCATATGCAGTTTTACATTGTTTTATGTGGAAAGCTTGCTGTATGATATGGAATAAAAAAAAGATATTGGATTATTTGTAGGACCCGTACTCCCTGGCTGCCTTCATAATGGCATACACATTTATCGGCGGTGCAAGCGGCGGAAGCTCGCAACCGACACCCAATATGTATCCTGAAGGGTTCTTGATCCCTCTCTCGATGTTGTCCTTGCAGAGCGCGACTATTTCATCGAAGTCCTTGAACTGGAACGACGGCGGGTCGACATTCCCCATTAGGACGTCATGCTTTCCGAAGATCTCGATCTGCCTCTCGAGCGGCGTCTCCGGACCAAAGACCCAGATGTACTTCCCCTTCCAGCCCAACTCCTCGCGGAGCTTCTGGTAGTACGGAAGGTTCTTGTTCTGGTCCGAGCAAGGGTGCTCTAAGATGATAGGCACGCCCATTCCGAGCACTTTGCTGTGGATCTCTTTCATGTAAGGATAAACGAACTCGGCGAACTGGTTTGCGTTTATCAGCTTGTTCGACTCGACCGGCCCGCCAGCAAAGGACATGCACTTGTCTGCGCCGAAGGTCGATGTGAAGTATTCGGCTACCGCTACGAAGTACTCAGCGATCTTTTTGTTCAGCTTGTGCACAACCTCTGGCTTACGTATCATCCAGCTAAGCAGCCTTGACGGCTCGGCAATCATGGCTGCAGGCGATAGCACTTCACCAGACTGGAAAACCACAGGCATCCCATGCTCATAGCAGAGCTTGCCAACGCCCATCGAGACCGGGATGGATCCTGCAGTCTTCGGGTCAGGAACCTCGAGCTTGTCGACGTCCTCAGGAGTCTCCACGGGGTGCTTAATAACGTAGGGCGCTGACTGCCCCTCTTCGTACGGCATCCCTATCTCGCCTCCGAACTCCCAGGCGCCGTAAGAGGCGTATGCATACATCGGGGTTGCGTCGTAGCCATACATCTCGGCGCACAATAGCTGGGTCCTAAAGCATTTCTTTGGATCGGTGTATAGGTCACCCAGCGGAAGGTTGCAGATCTTTGCCGCAAATCCCAGTATGAACGGGTTTACTGGTACCCTGTCTGGTTTCTGACCCATCAACACAGCGCCCATCCTCTCGGTTGAACTCATCCTATCCTGCATTTCACTTACCTCCTGTCAATAGTGCCTTTGCTACCTTTACTGCCTCCGCCGCATCCTTGGCATACCCATCCGCACCGTAATTTTCAGCCAGTTCAGGGCTCAGCGTGCCCCCTCCGACCATCGTGACTGCCTTGTTGGACTTCTTCTTTAGCTCATTGATCACAATAGGCATGTTCACCATCGAGGTGGTCATAAGAGCGGAAAGTCCAACAAGATCTGCACCCTCCTTCACTGCAGCCTCGACAAATTTCTCGTTTGGGACATCCTTGCCCAAGTCGATGACCTTGAAACCCGCTGCATCAAACATCAGTTTCACCAAGTTTTTGCCTATATCGTGGATGTCTCCTCTTACAACGCCCAGCACCACCTTCTTAGGCACCCCCATCGTTGCAGTTTTGAGGTGTGGTCTAAGCACTTCCAAGGCAGCGTACATCGCCTCAGCAGAGCAGAGTATTTCGGGCACATACATCTCCCCCTTCTCGTACTTCTCGCTGACCACATTCATGCCGACCGAACAGCCATCCATTATCGCTTCATAAGCATCGATCCCCGCCTCAAGTGCCTTCTTTGCCCACTCTACGGCCTTCTCAGTGTCACCTGCGATCGTTGCGTCAGCTAGCCCTTTCAAAATATCTGATTTTTCCAAAAACCATTTTTTTATTCGCCTTAATATAACATATACAAGTGCATTGCATAAATGTTTCGGGTAACAAAACAACTCCCTTATAACCAACACTCCACAATACTTTTGATGTTCTTGCTTGATGGAAGAAATAAGAAAGAGTAGAAGAAAAGACAAAACCGATCATCTGCGGGGGCAAAGTGTCAATGTCGCAAGTCGAATTTTTGCTACAGGTGAGAACACGAGAGGCAACCTAACTTAAGATCTTCATAATGGCGCTCGGCAGTTCCTCGTAAGTTTTGACGTGGATCCATCTGCCCCGCCCAGCCCTGGCCATCTTTTTACACATCTCCTCATCCCATCCAGTAAATCCGATGGGGGCCTGTATGACGTGGAGCCTTTGAAACTTTTGCGCAACTTCTACTGGGTCTCCTCCCCTGGTCACCCAGCCATCCGTGACAATGATGCCGATCTTTTCATTCGCCACGACCTTAGAAAGCTGCTCTAGCCCTTTTTCAAGCCCATTCCGTATATCTGTGGCGTTTTCAGGTCTGATCTCAAGCATCTTGTCAAGCAGTTCTTCGATAGAGGTTTCTTTGTCGATCTCCTTTAGCACGTTTGCTTCGGTATTAAAAGATATCACTGAATAGTACTCCCCTTGAAGGCGGAAGGCGAGGACGCCGACTGCCAGGACTGCAATGACAATCTTCTCTTTCTGCATTGAGTTGCTTGTATCAAGAATCAATACCACGCCGCGCTTTTTTTGCCGCTTATCCACCATCACAATGTCTTCGTAATCAATTGTCTTCTTCGGCAAGATGTTTTCCAGGGTCTCCTCTATGCTGATTTCGTCCGCCCCGTGCCTATAAGTGGTCAGGTACCTCTCCATCGACCTCATCCCCTTTGCAGATATCTGCGAGGCGAGCTGCATCAGCAGCCTGATCAGCGTAGCCTTGGCAATCCGTTTCTGCTGCTCTGTCAAAATGGTCTGGACGCCGAACAAGAAGATCGCAGCAGAGAGTTTGTCCTTCGTATGCTCTGCCTTGGCCACCATCTCTTTGAAGAGCGTCGGATCTTTGAGCAGTTCAGCAAGGGACTTGCTTTCATACATTAACATCGTCTGAAGCTGCGCAAGCTCCTCCCTGCCCACCTCCCCTTCCCTGCCGAGAACGGGGAGGCGCTCTAAAAATTTTTAGGGGGTGCCAACAATTCCGGACTTACTTTTTTAAGCCTAAAATATTCTTCCAAAGCACCATTGACTATCTTCCTGACGACCTCAACGACCTTTTCGTGGGATCCTTCCATGATCTCTATTTTAGACGGGAGCGCCATTATTGCAGCAGTCCCGATAGCCTCCTTAATCGTCGGTTCGTCGAGCTCTGCTATGCGCTTGGGGATCATCCTCTCCGTAATGGCTACAATGTCTATTGCCCCGCGGATCGACGCCCCCCTCCGTATATCCGCAGAGTTCCTTGTCTTTCTCACTATCTTGACTGCAAGCTGTATCAATTCGTCGTCGCACGAACCAGCCTCTTTTCTGACGATTGCCACCTCTTCCTCTTCGGATTGGTAGTCCAGCCTCACCCAGACAAACCTGTCTTTGAGGGCCTCGCTCAGCCTGCTGGTGCCGATGTACTCCTCGGGATTCTGGGTTGCAATTATCAGGAATCCTTCTTTCGCCTCTACGGTGCCTATGTGGGGTATAGTGATCCTCCCTTCGTCCATCGCTGGCAGGAGGACGTTCTGGGTACCCTCAGGCATCCTGTTGAGCTCGTTGATGAAGAGAAAGGCGCCCTCAGTCATCGCCTGCGTGAGCGGGCCTTCTATGAATGCCTTGCGAGAATAGCCCTGTGACATGACCAGAGGGGGGTCGAACCAGCCAACCAACTTCTGCTCGGTGTAGCGCTCGTCGCCGTCGACCCTGAAGATTCTCCTTTTTAAGAAATTAGCTATCGCCATCGCCATAACGGTCTTTCCTACTCCGACAGGCCCCTCGATGAGTATGTGCTTCTTTGCAGCGATCGCGAGCAAAGCCTGCCTCAGCTCTTCCGTCCGCCCAATGATATTGTACTCTTGCTGTATTTTAGTGACGGCACTCAAGCTAATATTAGCTCCCTCCGAAACAAGATTCATTTTCATTAATATTGGTATTTTATATCATAATATATATCTTCCTGAGCTTTACATTTTATGACTGTAATAATCCTGAAAAGGGCAGATGCAGCAGAGTACATGCAAAGACACGGCTGCTTGCTCATATTGCTGGGTTGCAAGCCTGGATTCAGTTTGGACATCTCGTCCTCTGAGCCGCTGAAACATCCATCCTAAATGCAAAGCAAACACAAAGTGGCTTCCGTCTTGTTGTTTCTTGGAGTCAATAAAAAGCGCAAGGCGAAAAATCGTCACTCATGTCCATAAACGGCACCGAGTACGATCTCAGCTTCCAAGAAAATACTTATCAATGCTGCGGAATGGCTCATAAAGCAAGGCAAATTGACCAGCGCGGATCTCCCGATTGACTACAGCGGAAAGTTATACCTGATAAACGCCGATCCAAAGCACAAGCACAGGGACAAGCCGCCTCATAGGCTTTCGAACTGGGCATATTTGGAAAACCATTACAGTACAGATTGTTGCATAAAGCTCGCCGAATTCTTGTTGGAAAAATATGGCTTCAAGGGATCCTTAGAAATAAAATACTCAACATGAAAGGCAGAAAGGCAAACAGACAAAAAACCACCGAAAGTTGGCAGCGCATTCCACCATTGGCAAGCAACAATAACGATAATGGAGGAAAGATCAGGCGCGCCGTGGCGTCCTGATGCCAGAGAAGATGCGAGAAGCATAGTTTTAAACAGGTTCCTCCCAATTATCCAGCGGTGTCACCCTTGAAGGTCACCCTGCTCACGCACACACCGGATCCGGAGCGTGTGGCTGCCGCAGCCGCTAGGCAGTGCTACTCCAAGTTCAGCGCGACAAAGGCATACTCCGACCTCTCTTCCGAAGATATGAAGAGGCTCCTCAGGAAGATAATCTCGAGCGGCCACCTCTCCGTCCTCGAGCATGCCAGCTTTACCTTCGTGGTGGATGGGATCTCGCGGGCGTGCAGCCACCAGCTCGTAAGGCACAGGATAGCCTCCTACTCCCAGCAGAGCCAGCGCTACGTCAAGTTCGACGAGATCGACTTCGTCGTCCCCGAGAGTGTCTCGAAGGGCGGAGAGGCTGAGAAGGTCTTCCTCGAGGGGCTCGAGGGCTGCCGGAGGGCTTACAGGGCGCTCCTGGAGATGGGGATCCCAGCCGAGGACGCGCGGTACGTCCTACCTCAGGCATCGCCAACCAAGATAGTCGTCACGATGAATGCGAGGGAGTTGCTGAACTTCTTCGAGCTCAGGTGCTGCCTCTCTGCCCAGTGGGAGATCAGGGAGGTTGCGGATGAGATGCTCTCGCTGGTGAAGGCGGTCGCCCCGACGGTCTTTGAGGCTGCTGGTCCCTTCTGCGTATCCCGGAGGGTATGCCCAGAGAAGAAGTACGACTGCCCGAAGTGGGTAGAGCTCTACAAATCCAAAAAAGGGGGAGCTGCTCACGCCCATCCAGAAGCGGAGTGAGGGGAAGAAAAAAAGGACGCCTAGACGGACTCCTCGAAGAACGCCCTGATCCTATCAAGCGACTCCTCCTTGACTATCATCGTCACCCGCTGTTCCGGCTCTAGCACGTGGTTCGGGTCTGGGCGCAGCGTGGTGCCGTTCTTCTTCACTTTTATTATGAGCCAGTCAGTGATCAGCGGGAGGTCGATGATCCTCCTCCCGGCGACGAGCGAGTTCTTCGCAACCTTCAGGTCCACGATCTTCACGCCGATCGGGATCGTTTCCTCGATCGGGAACTCTTCCTTGATCAGCCTGAGGACCTTCTCGGCGGCGGTGAGCTCTGGACAGAGCGTATCGGTTATGCCCAGCTTCTCCGCGATCTTCGCCATCCTCGGGTCGCCTATCCTGGCTATCGTCCGCTTCACGCCCAGCTCCTTCGCGATGAGGCATGCGAGGATGTTCGCCTCGTCCTTGCTGATTACGGAGATCACGAGGTCGAAGGTGGCGATGTCCGCCGCTGCCAAGTCGTCCATGTTTGTGACGTCCCCTTTCAGGGTGAGGACATCATACTGCTCCGAGAGCTCCCTGCATACCTCCTCGTCAATGTCCATTATCGCAATCTCGTGCCCTTTGTTGTTGAGCTCCCTGATCAGGTACCTGCCGATGCCGCCTGCTCCAAAGATGAGAATCCGCATATTTCAAAACTTCATCTCGAACTTGGATATCAATAAACACATATATATAAACTTAAGATAGGCTTCTTGTCCAAAACCGGTGTTTGGATATGCTCGAGGAGGTCAAGGAGGAGATACTAAGTGGGATGCTGGGCATCCTTCTCATCTTTGGCGGAATCATGCTCGTCCCAGCCATCCCTGCGGTCATCTTCGCGGAGTACGAGAGCGCCATTCCCTTCATAGTGACCGGGATTGTGATCATTATATTCTCGTTCTTTGCAAGGAAGAGGGTAAAGGCAAAAGAGAGCTACTCCAGGATCTCCTCGATAATGATAGCCGCGGTCGGCTGGATGCTGGTATCGGTCATCGGGGCAATCCCGTTCGCTGTGGTGATGGGCTTCGGCCCAGTGGATGCCCTGTTCGAGTCGATGGCAGGGTTTACGACAACGGGCATGACGCTGATCACGGATTTTGAGTCAGTTCCGCATTCGATCTTATTCTGGAGGAGCATGATGCAATGGATAGGCGGGGCCGGAATCATCCTCCTCTTCACGCTGATACTGGTTGGAGGGGGGATAGGGAGCTGGAGGCTCTACCACATGGAAGGGAGGGAGGAGAAGTTCACGATCAGCACAATCAGCACTGTGAGGAGGATATGGCTGATCTATTCGGCTCTGACCGCGATCTGCGCACTAGCCCTCGTCTTGCTGGGGATGCCCGCCTTCGATGCGATCAACACGGCGATGTGCACCCTCTCCACAGGGGGTTTTCTCACCAAGAGCAGCATCCTCTATTTTGGGAGGGCTGAGATCCAGGTCGTCCTCTGCGTCTTCATGACGATGGGTGCCATAAGCTTCTCGCTCTTCTACAACATCCTAAGGTTCGACTACAAGCAGATCCTCAGGGACATTGAGACGAAGTCCCTCATAGCGATCCTGTTGACCTGCAGCATTGCGGTGGCAGCATCCCTGATGCTGGATGGTTTCGATCCAAACTACGCGCTCCTTGAGGGCTTCTTCAACACGATCTCCGTAATGACGACGACTGGGTTTTCGAGCGTGGACCTCAACACCTGGCCCCTTGTGTCGAAGTCGATACTCCTGTTGCTCATGGTGATTGGGGGGTGCTCTGGCTCTACTGCCGGTGGGATGAAAGTCTGGCGCCTCATCGTGATGTACCGCGCCGCGAGGATGGAGATCGGCAAGATCTCGCTCCCTTCAATAGCCATCAAGCCAATCAAGATCGGGGGCAAGGCACTTGCGGAAGGCTACGCCGTAAGGGTGGGGGCTTTTGTCTTCATCTACGTATTTGCGATATTCGTCCAGTTCATTGTGATGTCGACCATGGTTGCTGACCCGCTCGGCGCCCTATCGCTGGTTGCTTCGGCGCAGGGGAACGTAGGGCCTGCGTTTTACCCGGTCACCGAGGTGCCCCTTCCAGGGAAGGCCCTCCTTATCGCCTCGATGTGGTTTGGCAGGCTCGAGCTTTTCCCTGTGCTGGCACTCTTCAGCAGGGAGTTCTTGGATGCGCTTCGGGCAAAGAAAGAGAAGGCATACGTCTGATCAGCAGCGACAAGAAGGCGAGAGGATGAGTAGGAAGCCCGAGAACGACTGCTTAAATAACCTGCAGAATAATGCAATTCATGCTGGTGCAACGAATGTTCAGGGATGAGCCCTACAACGACATGCAGGAACTCCTTTCGAAGGACAGGATTGCATCCGTCTTCGGAATCAGGATGCTGGAATGTAGCCCAGGGAAGTGCCGTATGGAAATGGTCGTTGACGAGAGGATGCTCAACGCATACGGATCCTGCCATGGTTCGGCGATCTTCGCCCTCGCTGATGTTGCCTTCGCGGTCTCATGCAACTCGAGTGGGGTAAAGTCGGTTGCCCTTTCGATGAACATAAACTACAGGAGGCCCGTCAGAGGGGGGGATAGGCTAGTCGCTGAGGCCAAGGAAGAGAGCGGTGGGTCTACGACAGCGCTGTACAGGATCAGGATCACGAACAGCGAGGGGAAGCTGGTCGCGCTCGCCGACGGGCTGGCATACAGGATCAGGGGCTAGTGGTCTTGCCGCCGGCTGGTGGCTTCTTCACCCTTTTGCCGCTTTTAGCCTGGCAAATCGCCTTGCCTCCCCCTCCCGGTACCGTCTCTTCTCCTCCTCGGTCTCTGGCACCAGCCTGGGCACTTCGGTCGGATTCCCGGACTTGTCCAGCGCCACCATTGTCGCATATGCTGAAGCAGCGTGCCTCACGCTGCCCGTCACAAGGTTCTCTGCCTCAACCCTGACTCCAACCTCCATAGAAGTCCTGCCTACATAGTTTACCGATGCCTTCAGGATTATCAGGTCGCCTATCTTGACGGGCGTGTGGAAGTCCATCCTGTCCATCGAAGCGATCACGACGTTCTTCCTGGCGTGGCGCATTGCCACAGCCGCGGCTATCTCATCCACATACCTGACAATTGAACCACCAAAGACGTTGCCAGCCGGATTCGCGTCCGAAGGGAACATCCACCTCGCTGACATTAGTGCGGACTCGCTTACTTTTTTCGCCTCCACCATGAATGACACCCGCTTACCGTCTGTTCTCTAAATTTATAACCTTAATCACTGCATGATGTCGTGCATAGTTGATAGAGCCCACCATCCGTTATCTGAATTCATAACCCTTCTTTTCTTGGCTGACGTGGGCGCGCCAGATATCGCTTGGGACAGGACAAGCAGGCTGCTTGAGCGCTGGCGCCCCGCACATATATCCATATATCCATCTATTTCCTGCTACATTCCGGGCTGAAAGCTGTTGGAAGGTTCGTGTGCCGCATGGGGTTTCTCCGACCGATTGGGTTAAAAAAGGAAAAGCAGTAATTGATTTTAGCTGGCGGTAGGGGTTGGGATCTATAAAGAGGGGATCAGGAGACGCGCTTTCCGAGATAACCGGGCAGATCATTGAAAAACTGGACGAGATCGGCACTGTGGTGGATTACGACGAGCTTGAGCGATGGGCAGATGGGGCTGGGATAGGCAAGTACACGCTCAGGATGGTGCTGAACGATCTTGTTGAGCAGGGGGTAGTGGTTGCGCCTGATGGGTTCTGTGGGGACGGCTGCGACTTCGAACCCCCCAAGCCTAAGAAGGTCGCACTCAGAACGGTAGACCCCAAGGACGTCGAGCGGATCAAGGTGTACCTCGCCGAGTACTGGAGCGTGGGCTTGATCCGGCTCTTCGACGACATGACCAGGGCCGGGGTTAAGAACGTCAATGATGCACTAAAAGAAGTGATAAGGCTCGGGCATGCTGAGCTTTCGAGGATCGGGGTTGTCAACGCTTTCCCGCTGCGCAGTCCGGAGAGGCAAGCTAGCGGGCGGGCGGACGAAAAAACCGAAAAGCACCAATAAGCTCGATTGGCAGGGGGGGAATGCTAGTCAGCTGGCTAAAAGATAAGAGCATGCTTCCGCTTTCTTCTTGTAGTGAGCTGAGATGGAGAACGAGGACAAAGAGAAAGAAAAGAGCATAGGCATCTTCAACGGCTCTGCAAAGGTTGGTGAGATACTCTCGGGGTTTACACAGGTTGCGATCACGCCGCAGGACATGACGAGCCCGATAGCGCTTCAGATGGCGCTCAGCAGGATATATGAGGCGATGACAAAGGTCGCCGAGACTGGCCCAAAGAAGAAGTTCATAGCAGAGGTGAGGTTCACAGACTCCATGGGCAACCCTGTTGTATTTGCGCTTGATCTGGGTGAGCAGATGCCGCATTTCTCGAGTAATGAGGTCAAGGCCAGGATCCTAGTCGAACTTTTCGAAGAAAATCAGAACATCTGAGCCCGCATGAAATTTTTTTTCAGTTGCGTTCTAAAATGTAGTTTTATTTGTTTTCCGTGCGATCTCTTGCGATCAGGAAGAGATGGCACATTGGATCTGAGCATACTTGTATACTCAATAACAGGGTTCTTCTCACTCTATACGCTATATTACTTCCTCCTCTTTTGCGCTTCCTATAAGAAAAAACAGGGAGTTCCAAAAGTCGATTTTAAAAGCCGGACGCGCTTCCTGGTCCTAGTCCCTGCACATAATGAAGAAGCCGTGATAGGCGAGATCTGCAGCGACCTCCTCAACCAGAAGTATCCAGGCGATCTCTTCCGCGTGCTTGTCATCGCGGACAACTGCTGCGATTCCACCGCCCGAATCGTGAGGAAATTTGAGTGCGAGAGGCTGAGGGTGGTAGAGCGGAGATCTGAGATCCGTGGAAAGGGAGCTGCGCTCGACTATGTGCTGGAGAATAAGCCCAGGCTCATTCCAGGATTTGATCCAGATTATGTCGTGATATTTGATGCGGACAACAGGGTGCCTGAGGATTTCCTCGGTTCGCTCTCCGTGCAAGCAAAAGGACAGGCAGCCTTGCAGTGCAACGTGAAGACCAAGAACCCCGGATCATCCTGGCTTACCAAGGCTTCCTACTATGAAGGGATACTCCTACAGCGACTTTGGCAGCAAGGCAAGGATAAGCTTGGGCTCTGCACCGCGCTTGCAGGTACAGGCGAGGCGATAAGGTATGACCTAATCTCGGAGATGAAGTTCGGGAATTCACTCACGGATGACCTCGACCTCACAATCCGGCTCGCAAGGAAGGGCATGCGCGTGAAATATCTGCACTACCCATGTACATTTGACGAAAAGCCTGATGACCTGAAAGTCGAGGTGAAGAGAAGGATAAGGTGGACGACTGGCCACTTCCAAACATTCTTCAAATATGGTAAGGACCTCTTAGGGAGGCCAAGCAGGCTGACATTCGACGCATTCTTTTACTTGACGAACATAGTTGCCCCGTTCGTCGTATTCGCATCTTGGGCCGTCTCCCTACTCCAGGCGCTTGGTCTAGCAACGGCTGTTGTTGTGCCCCCTGCGTATTCAATACTATTGACTTTCATAATTTTCCCCCTGCTCGCAGCAATATCTTGGCTAGAGGGTGACACGCATTTCGTCAAGAACTTCCCTAAATTCTACGCCCTGACGGCAATATGGTTTTTAGCCGCACCAGTAGGCCTTGTGAAGGCACTACTCGGAGGTGCGACATGGGAGAGGACCCCCCACAAGTTTACGTCTGGAAGTGTGCGGGGTGCTCCTGGAGGACCGATCTTTGCCGCTGGGCAAGATGCGCGCTAGGGCAGGAAAGCTCCGGTCGAACCGGTAAACGGTTTCCCGCCGTGAAAGAAAGATTGCCACTCATCCGCACCCAGATATCCTGAATAGCTGCCAGCCTGCACCTTATTGATCAGAGCGGGGCGCTGTTTAAACCCGGGCGTCGAGCAGGCGATTTCTGAATGCCTTCAGGTCAGAAACAAATCTCCTTCCGGTTTTCGATCGGTTCCTGTCTAGATAGTATGCCCTCACGCCCGCTCTCCTTGCCCGCACATAGTCGAGCTCAAGGCTATCGCCGATGTGCACCATCTCGTACGGCTTTATCCCGAGCTCATCACAGACCCTGCGGTAGGATCCGGTATCCTTCATCATCCCAAAGTCCGATATAGTCGAGAACTTGCGCTTGAAGAACCCATCCAGCGGCTTAGACGTCACCTCCAGGAAGAGGCGGTGTGAGTTTGACGTCACGACGAGATCAAACTTGGTTTTAAGGTCCTCGAGCACCTCTATGACCTCAGGGTAAGGTGTGACTGCCTCCTTGTACTCGAGCAGGAGCTTCTTGGGGTTCACTTCCAGGCGGTATCGCTTTGTCCAGTACGACAGGTCATACCACTCCATCCGGTTGGGACCGATCGACTTATAGTCGGCGAAGAGCTGCGCCTTTGCCTCATCGAGGCTTATATGCCACGCCTCCGAGACCAGCTGCGGGAGAACCTCGAGCCAGATCAGGTTTGCAAATGATGGGGTGACGAGTGTGCCGTCCATGTCGAATGATATTGTGGATATCTTGGAAGAAGGCATCGTTGTCCACCATCCGATCAGGATCAGCCGATCAGTCCGAGGTGCTCGATGAGTATCTTCAATCCTATGGATATAAGTATGATTCCGCCTATAGCCCTGACCCTGTTGCCCAGGTACTTCCCGGCCCGGTTACCAAAGTACGCACCGCTGAGCGAGATCATGAAGCACACAGCACCTATTAGTGCCGCTGGGACCAGGATCGGGATCCCAAGGGCAGAGAAGCTCAGCCCTACCGCGAGCGAGTCGATGCTCGTAGCAATCGAGATGAGCACGAGCTGGCTCAGCACAAGCGGGTCCTTACCTGAAACTTCGTCAGAGTCCCGGATTGCCTCGTAGATCATCCTGCCTCCGATGAAAGCAAGCAGCAGGAAAGCGATCCAGTGGTCAAAGCCAGATATCAGCCACATGAACATCGACCCGCCATACCACCCGAGAACAGGCATCCCTGTCTGGAACGCCCCAAAGAACGCCCCTATCTCGACGGATCCCTTAAGGCGGAGGTTTTTCAATGACATACCACTTGCGATTGCGACAGCAAGCGAGTCCATGGACAGCCCGACAGCCACGAAGAGGATCTCCGCCAGATCCATAGGCAACCATCCCACTCACGGGGATCTGGCATCCCTAATAAGAATTGCGTAGATGCCATGGCTGCCATGGGTTCTGCATTGCTTTCCTTGAAGGACCGTAAAAAATGTGGGGGGATATCCCGCTCCCGCCGCATTGTCCTCTTGCGCTGCTCTCTCTTATGCTGCTTGCGAATCAGGAGGAGGGACAGTACTCAATCCATTCTGAGACTGCCTTTGCAGCCTCTTTGCCCATCAGCATCTCGACCAGCTTCAGGCCCACATCCAGTGATGAAGATATCCCTGCTCCCGTTACCACATTGCCTTCAACCACCACCCTCTCCCTTATCGGGCAGGCACCGTAGCCGGAAAGCTGATCCACAACGGTGTGAAATGAAGTAGCCCGCTTCCCCCTCAGGATACCCGCCTCTGCCAGTATGAACGCGCCGGTGCAGACGGAAGCAAGGACCTTGCCGCTCTGGTAGAACATCCTGACCCCCTCAAGAATCTCCTCGTCCTTCTGCGCATTCAGCCTGCCCGGGCCGCCTGGGACGAACAGCACGTCATAGTTCGGGAGGTCCACCAAGGTCTTTTCTGCCAATATTTTGAGGTCATGATAGCACTTTATCGAGCCCCTTTCCTCCCCTATCGTCTCGAGCTCGAAGTATGCGTCTTTGAAGACGCCCTCCCTGAAGAGGCGCCTCGTCGCGCCAAGCACCTCCCATGCACCTGTGAGGTCGAGCTCCTCCAGATCAGGGAATGCGAGCACCCCAACCTTTATTATTCTAGCTATTACCATCGTCTCCTAAAAATCCATATTGCAAAAATAAAATAAATAAAATAAATAAAAAACTGGACTTGCTTCTCTCTTGCCCTGACCCGCTCTGTTACTTATTTATTTACTTATTTGCCCTCGCTGCTACTGCCATCTTCTCTGTTTTATTTCTTAATGGTCAGCTTGATCTCGATCGTCGAGACATTCCTTGGCGGGTCGCCTAGGACTTCTGTGCCAATGGTAACCTCTTTCAGCACGGTGCTGCCAGTCATGAAACGCTTCGATACTACCTCGGCCACATCGACTGCGGAGGAGATCGCATTACCCCTGGCCTTAATGGTTATGCTCCCGCTCTCATTAAGCTGCATGAGAGCTGCCATGGCATAGCTCATTACCGGTTTCTTGCCGACCAGAATCACGTCCTTTGGCATTTCAGGCCTCTTTACTTCAGTTGGTGTTGTTGGTGTTTCAGTCATGTCGTTCACATCCGAATCCATTGTAGCAGTCTATATATTGGCACATCCCCTTAAATATTTAACCAGTGGAAGTTATGTATTGAGACTTTCGATCGGAAAATGGATGCATGTGGGAACATGGTTTTGTTCACGACCATGGAATGTTCAGGGTGGATTAAAAGAGAGGATAACGATACTCTAGGATCAGGGAGGGGTTTGGGCTCGAGCGGCACATACATGGCTGTCAAGCTCAAGAGGGAGGAGGAGCACGCAGTAACCTCGCTGTTCGCCGGACCGGGAGGGCCTTGTGGTACTATGCCTTGATACCTGATGTGTCTGGCGCGCTGGCAAGGACTGCCAAGGCCCTCGGGATGTGAAT
>JACIVP010000144.1 GCA_014361455.1 Candidatus Methanosuratincola sp. | reverse complement strand
AGCACATCCCCGCCCCGCACCTGCAGAGCTGGAACCAGGCAGGAGTTCACGAGTTTTCCGTTTAAAATCACCGAACAGGCTCCGCACTCTCCCTCTCCGCAGCCTTCTTTGGTGCCAACATACCCAAGCTGCTCCCTCAAGACGTCAAGCAGTCGGTCCAGAGGAGAAGCCTCGACCGTAACTTCCCGTCCGTTTAAAGTGAATCGTAACTTCATGATCGTCTTTCATCCCCCTCTTGCTCGAGCGAAGTCAAAATCTCCCCCGTCACGGGAAGCCTGGTGGGGAAAAGTCCTGTGGCGTGCTCAATAGCTGATGCCACCGCAGGTCCTCCCCCGCTTAAAGGCATTTCGCCCAATCCCTTTGCCCCAAAGGCTCCCCTGCTGCAGGGAATTTCCATAAGTTCCACGAAGAAGTCGGGGCAATCGACGCTGGTAGGGATGGCGTAGTTGGCAAGCCTGTTGTTCCTGTATCTGCCGCCTTCCATCTCTATGACCTCTAGGTA
>JACIVP010000143.1 GCA_014361455.1 Candidatus Methanosuratincola sp. | reverse complement strand
ATGATCTCTCGCTCATCAGATATGTATGCCAAAAGACGGCCATCATGTACCTCGGGCGCATCGTTGAAATAGGGCCTACCGAAGAGATCATCCGAGAACCAAGGCACCCCTATTCGCAGGCGCTCTTGGCAGCCGTCCCCGTCGTAGATTTGGATGTGCACAGCAGGATTGAGGTCGAAGGAGAAGCCCCCAACCCAATCGATGTGCCTTCGGGCTGCCGTTTCCATCCGAGATGCAAAAAGGCCTTAGGGATATGTCGCAATGAGGCGCCGCCGATGGTGAGGATTGGCAACCGTTCGGTGGAGTGCCATCTCTGCGTATAAGGTGGTAATACGATATGAATTGTTCTATCAATGAGGAGATCGAACGTTACCTCTCGCTCAATCGCGCAAGCTACCTGGAAGGGTTGAAGGAATTCGTCTCAATCCCCAGCGTATCAGCCAAAGGGACAGGCATAACCGAGTGCGCTGAGTGGTTGACAGGGAAAATGCGGGAGTTAGGCA
>JACIVP010000142.1 GCA_014361455.1 Candidatus Methanosuratincola sp. | reverse complement strand
CAGTATCCCAACCACGTTGCCGTTATCTGTCACAACCAAACATCCGATACTACCACTATCGACCATGATTTTGGCAGCATCCACTATGGTCTGCTCCATATTTATGGTGATTACATTTTTGGTCACGAGATCCTATGCTTGTACCCGCCTACTTCCCTATCGCCATCGCCTGCATCAGGTTGAAGCAGAGGCAGGAGAAGAACATCTTAACCCTCACCCGTGGCACGGTCGTCACCAGCATGTGCCCCGATCTCAGCACGCGCTCCAGCACCGAAAAGGTCCTTTCGATCGGCGCTCTCTTCCTTGAGATCCTTTCGTTCCTAATCCTGTCCCACACGTCAATAGGACCCGCCCTGGTGCCATGCCGCATCGTTGCGTCGTACCCCTTCAAGTGAGCGCCGTAGACCTTGTCCCTGTAGACCACCCCTCCCCTCCAGATAGGCCAACCTGCGGGTCATGTACGGATGCAGTGGTCGCACTGAATGCACGTATCAGCCCGTAATGGAGGTCGGTCTTCGCATGCAACTTGA
>JACIVP010000141.1 GCA_014361455.1 Candidatus Methanosuratincola sp. | reverse complement strand
ACGAGCTGAGGCACTTCTTTACTCTCAAAATGCGAGTAGTAGTCTATAATATTGATAATCCACACGTAGACTGCATAATGGTCGTAAAATGTAGTAAAAAAGCTCAACAACATAAGATCTATGTCATCCATGGGGCTAGAGCCTGTGGTTTGAACAACAGTTCCAACACCTCCAGTCGCTTCCACCGTCTGTTTCTGCGCCCCCCAAGACCTGGCAGGAAGCGACGCGTTAAGGGCTGCGATGAATGCTGACGGCACAAACACCCGTCCGTCTTGAGCTTCTATAACTATTCCGACCACGTTGCCCTTAGAGTCCAGGGCCGGTGCTCCGCTGTTGCCGCTCGGGGCCTCTCCGGAGAGCATGCATCTTTCGATACCGCTAGCTCCCTGGTGTACCTCCGCAACGGCCAACTGGACGAAACCGTAGGTGTTGTCTTTCACAGCTCCACTGTTAATGACCATTCCAGGAGTAATGCTTGCCTGAGTGAGGTTAAGCACTCCCCTTCCGGAGGAGGGAATATCGATGAGTGCTACTCCC
>JACIVP010000140.1 GCA_014361455.1 Candidatus Methanosuratincola sp. | reverse complement strand
TATGGCTTCCCTGCTGGTGAATGCGGAACTCATGGAGGAATCCAAGCCGGCCGCTGAGGAAGCGGAGCACCTCGACCAATGAATTGGGACGTGCAGGGACAGTGAGAGGCCGAAAACGAGGCGGGCGCCACGCTCCGCCGGCGGGCACACGCCATGGGAATACTCACAGGGGAGGGAGACAGTCCTCCTCCGGACATCGGTTGACAGATTCTATCCCCTGATTACACTACAGCAGGATGACATCTCGGGAGGGGAGCCATGCCCACGGAACTGCTCTCATACCAGCGCATTACCTGGGTGAACATCGAACGGCCGGCCGCAGAGGATCTCGCCTATCTGCGCGAGCACTTTCCCTTCCATCCCCTGGACTTGGAAGACATCACCAGCAAAATCGAACTGCCCAAAATGGATGTCTATGACGACTATCTCTTCATCGTGATGCAATTCCCGGTCTTCGACCACGCGCGCCATCTCAGCACCCCGTCAGAGGTCTACTTTTTCGTCGGTTTGAACTACCTTGTCACCATCCACGATGGCCGGCTCAAA